>JAYUEY010000121.1:0-45331 GCA_043739005.1 Tardiphaga sp. | reverse complement strand
CTCGCGCCAGTCGAGCGTCGCGGAATCGAACGTGTCCTTGCTCAACGGGTCCGGCACCTCGTCGCCGAATTTTGCGTAGGCCGATGCAAATTCCTTGCGGCGACCAGTGCGGATCGCATTTGCAAGATCGCCCTGAAAATCGCAAAAAAACGGAAACGGCGTCGTCGCCGCGAAGTCGTCGCCCTGAAACAGCATCGGGATCATCGGTGCGAGCAGCGTGATCGCCAGCGCGGCCGCAATGCCATCGGCGGGCGCAACATTGTCGATGCGGTCGCCGAGCGCGCGATTGCCGATCTGGTCGTGGTTCTGGATGAAGTTGACGAAGGCCAGCGGCGACAACGTGCCCGACGGCTCGCCCCGCACGAGGCCACGGCGATGCGCGGATGCCTCGCCCTGATAGGCGAAACCAGAAGCCAGGGCGCGTGCGATGTAGTGTTCGGGATGCGGCGCGTAATCGCTGTAATAGCCCTTGTCTTCGGTCGTCAGCAGCACATGCCAGGCATGGTGATAGTCGTCGTTCCACTGCGCGCGATATTGCCCGGCCAGAGGCTCCTGCGCCGGATCGAGTAGGCTCGCTTGATTGTCGTCATTCTCCAGCACGAGATGGATCAGACGCCCGGTGTCGGTCGCGAGCTTGCCGACCGCATGGCTCAGCTCATGCAGCATCGGGATTTCGCCGTGGCTGGCAATCGCGTGGACGGCGTCGAGCCGCAGCCCATCGAAACGATAATCGCGCAGCCAAGCCACGGCGTTCTCGACAGCGTAAGCGCGCGCCTGCGGCTGCATGTAATTGATCGCGACGCCCCACGGCGTCTGGTCTTCGGAGAAGAACTCAGGCGCATAGAGGCCAAGGTAATTCCCGTCCGGCCCGAAATGATTATAGACGACGTCGAGAAACACCATCAGGCCGCGCTCATGCGCGGCATCGATCAACGCCTTGAGATCGTCCGGGCGGCCATAGGCACTGTCGGGCGCATACCACAGCACGCCGTCATAGCCCCAATTGCGCGTGCCCGGAAAATCCGCCAGCGGCATCAGTTCGAGCGCTGTGAATCCCGTCGCGACGAGATCGTCCAGCCTGTCGATCATCGCCGTGTAGGTACCTTCCTTGGTGAAGGTGCCGACATGGGTCTCGACAAGTACCGTCTCCTGCCACGGCCGGCCGCGCCAATCCGTTGCGCGCCAATTGTAAGTCCCGTGGTCGATGACCTCGCTCGGGCCAGTGACGTCGTCGGGCTGGAAGCGCGATCCGGGATCGGGCACTTCAGTCTTGCCATCGATCTTGAACCGATAGCGCGCACCGGCTTTGACGCCCGTCATTTCCGCGCTGTACCAGCCGTTCTTGCCGCGCGTCAGTGCATGCGCCTTGCCGTCGATCAGCACATCGACGGTTTGGGCCGCAGGTGCCCAGAGCCGAAACGTGGTACCGTCAGTCGTCAGCGACGGGCCGAATGCCGAAGCGTTTAAAGACGTGGCGCTCAAAGTCGTGGCGCTCAAAGACGTGACGCTCATGCCGCGCCCGCAAAGGCCAACACCGAACGCGGCGCAGCCTGCAATGTCGTTCCGGAGGCGAAGGTGCCTGCGGCGTGTGGGTCCGTCGTATTCAGCACGTTCGTCCAATTCCTGTATTCGGGTAGCTTGGGCATGGTGAAGTCGATGGCTTCGGGCGCTGCGTTGAGAACGACGAACAAGGGTTCGGCGCTGCTGCCATCGGGACCGAGCACGTAGGACAGAAACCGGCCCTCCGGATAATTCCAGTCATGGCCAGTCATGTCGTCGGCGGACGGCGTCAGCCATAGCACGCCATATGTGCCATCCGCGCGACGGCCATCGACCCAAGTCTGCGCGCGAATTTGTGGAAAGCGCTGGCGCAGCGCGGCGAGCGTCCCGATGAAATCGGTGAGGTCGTCATCGGCATCGCCGAGTTTTTCCCAGCCGACCCAGCCGATCTCATTGTCCTGGCAATAGGCGTTGTTGTTGCCGTCCTGCGTGTTGGCGACTTCATCGCCTGCGAGGATCAGCGGCACACCCTGCGCCAGCATCAGGCAGGCGATCTGGTTCTTGCGCAACTGCCGGCGCAGCGCGAGGATCGCTGCATCGCTTGTCGGGCCTTCGACGCCGAAATTGTTCGAATGGTCGTGGGTCGACCCGTCGCGATTGTTCTCGCCGTTCGCCATGTTGTGCTTTTGATTGTAGCTGAACAGATCGGCCAGCGTAAAACCGTCATGCACGGTGACGTGGTTGATGCTGGCGCGCGGCTTGCGGCCGTCATGATTGAAGACGTCGCTCGATCCTGTCATGCGCCGCGAGATTTCGCCGATCAGCGAGCCTTCGCCGCTCCAGTAACGCCGCATCGCCGAGCGATAGCGGTCGTTCCATTCCGACCATTGCGAAGGAAACGCGCCGACCTGATAGCCCCCCATGCCGAGATCCCATGGCTCTGCGATCATCTTCACGGAGGCCAGCACCGGGTCTTGCCGGATCGCGGTCAAGAACGGCGCATTGCGATCGAAGCCGCGCGCGCCGCGCGCCAAAGTCGGCGCGAGATCGAAGCGGAAGCCATCGACATGGCAGACCTCGACCCAGTAGCGCAGTGAATCCATCACCATCTGCAGCACGCGCGGATGGCTCATATTGATCGACGAGCCGCAGCCGGTGAAGTCATCATAGAAGCGCGGCTGGCCGGGCTTCAGCCAGTAATACGAGGCGTTGTCGATGCCACGAAACGACAATGTCGGGCCGAGGTGATTGCCTTCGGCGGTGTGATTATAGACCACGTCGAGGATCACCTCGATGCCGGCGTCATGCAGCCGCGCGACGGTGGTGCGGAATTCGTCGAGCGGGCTGGCGTCCTGCGCGTAGCGCGCTTCCGGGGCGAAGAAACCCAGCGTGTTGTAGCCCCAGTAATTCGCGAGCTTCAGTTCGACGAGGCGTCGGTCATCGACCAGCGCGTGCACCGGAAGCAATTCGATCGTCGTCACACCCATGCGCTTGAGATGCGCGATCATTCCCGGCGCAGCGAGGCCGCGATAGGTGCCGCGATGGCCGGGCGCGACATCTTCGCGGGTCTGCGTCAGACCTTTGACGTGCGCCTCGTAAATGATCGTGTCGGCCCATGCGATGCGCGGACGAGTGTTGTTGTGGCCCCAGGTAAAGCATTCATCGACGACCACGGATTTCGGCATGCCGCGCGCATTGTCGCGGCGGTCGAAGGACAGGTCTTCGCGCTGGCTGCCGAACTTGTAGGCGAAATGCGCGTCGCTCCAAACCAGACGTCCTGCGAGTTTACGCGCATAGGGGTCGAGCAAAAGTTTATGCGCGTTAAACCGATGGCCGTGATCGGGCTCGTAGACGCCGTGCACGCGGTAGCCATACAATTGGCCCGGCGAAACATCGTTGAGATAGCCGTGCCAGACGTCTTCGGTTTTCTCCGGCAGCGTGATGCGTTCGATCTCGCGGCGGCCCTGACTGTCGAACAGACACAGCTCGACCTTTTGCGCGTTGGCCGAGAACAACGCGAAATTCGTGCCGCGCCCGTCCCAGCTTGCGCCGAGACGGTTGGCCGTGCCTGCCGTCAGCCGCATCGATCAGCCTTCCGGCGTAAGGAAGATCGCCGCGAGCGGCGGAATCGTGAGGCTAAGTTCGGGCACGAGGCCCGTCGTCTGCACGGCACCTGAATTACCGGTGTTGCTGCCGCCATAAATCCCCGCATCCGAGTTCAAGACCTCGCGCCACATGCCTGGAAACGGCACGCGCACGCGGTAGTCATGATACACATTCGGTGAGAAATTCGCGATGACGAGAACGCGCGCCCGCGGTGCATTGCCTTTCCGCATCCAGGCAAAGACATTGTTGTGATTATCATTCGTGATGATCCACTCGAAGCCGGCGGGATCGCAATCGAGTTCATGCAGCGCCGGACTATCGCGATATAATTTGTTGAGATCGCGGACCAGCGAATGGATGCCGGCATATTTCGGCTCATTCAGCAAATGCCAGTCGAGCGAGCGATCATGGCTCCATTCACGCTCCTGCGCGAATTCACAGCCCATGAACATCAGCTTCTTGCCGGGGTGGCCATACATGAAGCTGTAATAGGCGCGCAGATTTGCGAAGCGCTGCCAGTCGTCGCCCGGCATCCGGCCGATGATCGACTTTTTGCCGTGCACGACCTCGTCATGCGACAGCGGCAAGATGAAGTTTTCCGAATAGGCGTAATGCATCCCGAACAGGATTTTGTCGTGGTGATACTGGCGATTAATCGGGTCTTCGCTGATGTAATCCAGCGTGTCGTGCATCCAGCCCATATTCCATTTATAGCCGAAGCCTAATCCGCCCATATCGACCGGGCGCGAGACCTGCGGCCATGACGTGGATTCTTCGGCTGCCGTGGTGGCGTTCGGAAAGCGCGCGTAAAGTTCGGTGTTGAAACGACGCAGGAAGGCGACGGCTTCGAGGTTTTCGCGGCCGCCATATTTATTGGGAATCCACGCGCCTTCATTGCGGCTATAGTCAAGATAAAGCATCGAGGCGACGGCATCGACGCGCAGACCGTCGATTACGTAGCGCTCCAGCCAGAACAGCGCATTGGAGACGAGGAAGTTCACGACTTCCGTGCGGCCGTAATTGTAAATCAGCGTGCCCCAATCCATGTGCCGGCCCTGCAACGGATTGGCATGCTCATAAAGCGCCGTCCCGTCGAAGATGCCGAGACCATGGGCGTCGTCCGGAAAATGTCCGGGTACCCAGTCGAGCAGCACGCCGAGACCTTCGGCGTGGCAGGCATCGATCAGCGCGCAGAAATCTTCCGGCGAACCGAAGCGGCTCGTCGGCGCATACATGCCGGTCGGCTGATAGCCCCATGAGCCATCGAAGGGATGCTCGTTGACGGGCAAAAATTCGACATGGGTGAAGCCGAGGTCTTTGACATAACGCGGAAGCTCTGCGGCGAGATCGCGATAGGTCAGCCACTCATGGCCGTTTTTGCGTTTCCACGACCCCAGATGCACCTCATAGATCGACATCGGCGCCGATAGCGCATTGATGCCCTCGCGCGACGGGCGCGGCTTCGGCAATGTCGTCTCATCGACCACGATCGAAGCGGTCGATGGCCGCATCTCGGCGTAAAAAGCCATCGGATCGGATTTCCACACCAGTTGCTGGCCCTGCGGTCCGGTGATGTCGAATTTGTAGTGATCGCCGGCGATGGCGCGCGGCACGAACAATTCCCAATAGCCGTTGCCGCGCACGCGCATCGGATGGCGACGCGCATCCCAAACATTGAAATCGCCGACGACGCTGACGCGCCGCGCATTCGGCGCAAACACGACAAAGCCGACGCCCGGCACGCCATCGAGCGTCATCGGATGCGCGCCGAGCTTGTCATAGAGCCGCTGGTCGCTGCCTTCGCCGAGCAGATAGAGATCGAAATCGCTCAGGATCGGTGGAAAGCGATAGGTGTCGTCGAGCATGACGGTGGTGTCGCCATAACGCGCGCGCAATTGATATTCGGTCGCGCCGTTCGGCAGCGCACCGGCAAAGAGGCCGGCATCGTGGAGACGAATGAGCGTGGCGACGCGGCCATTGGTATCGACCGCTTCGACGTTCGATGCATCGGGCAGAAACGCACGCACCACGGTCTTGTCGTTCTCGCTGTGACGGCCGAGGTAATGAAACGGATCGGAATGCCGACCCTCGACGATCGCATAGGCTTCTGCACTCAACTCGGTCATGAAGCGTCCTTTGTCTCTGATGCCATCGCAAGCGTGCGAAGCGTTCCCGAAAGCGGAACGCGCAGCCAATCCGGACGATGTGCCAGCTCATATTCGATTTCGTAGAATGCCTTCTCCAGCAGAAAGAAAGACAGCATGCCGATCCATTCGCGCTGGTCGGCTGGCCACAGGCTGCGGTTGCCGATGGTCTCGCGATACGCGTCGAGGAACGCCGCCGTGGCGCGATCACGCCAGCCTTCGAGTGCAGCCGCGAGCTTGCCGTTTTCGTCCGGCGCCACTTTCAGCGCGCGCTCAAGTGCCGCCGTCACCGAATATTCGATCGAGCGAATGAGTCCTGCGACATCGCGCGCGGCGGGAGCCTTGCGACGACGCTCGGAGATTGGCCGGCGCGGTTCGCCTTCGAAATCGATGATGAAGATATCGTCCTTGACGATCAGCATCTGGCCGAGATGGAAATCGCCGTGATGGCGAATGTTGAGGCCATCGACCGTGTCCGGCAGCCACTCATGCAAACGCGCTTCGATCGTGTCGCGTTGCGCCAGAAGCTGGTCGACCAGCATCCGGTCGGCCTCCTTCAGACTGCTGCGACGTTGCGCCATGCCATCGAAAGATTTTTCCGCGCGCGCGAGAATGTCGTCGATCCAGATCCTGACGTCCTCGGCCGAGGTTTTGACCGGCGCGAAATCCGCGATGTCGTCGCGACTTGCCAATGCCATCTGCATTTCGGCAACCCGGCGGCCCGTTTGGGCCATATAGCGCATATAAGGCGTCTCTTCCTCGCTGGTGCCGGTCTCGTTATTGGTCGCGAGCAGCCGCATGTCTTCGACGAAACGGTCGAGATAGGCCGATGTGACGGTCCAGGCGTCGCCTTGATTTTCGACAAATTGATGCGCAATTGCCAGCGCCGTGCGCTGCTGGCCCTCGACGAGTTCGACGCTACCGAGCAGTGCCGGCGTATTCGCAAAGCCCGCAACGTCGGTGAGGAAGCGACCGACCTCGACCTCTGGATTGAGACCGGCTTCGAGCTTGCGATAGATTTTGACGACGTAATCCGTATCGACCAGAGCCGTCGAATTGGACTGCTCGGTCTGCACCGCGCGAATATTGTTCAGCGGCTTGACCGGCATTTCGGCCAGTTTGCCCGTCGGCAAGAATTCAACGCGCAGCCCAAGCTCTTCGCCGACATAGGAATTGCGCAGATTATCGAGCAGCAGCGAGATGAACTCATGCTCTGTCGCGACATCGAGCAACGTGCCCTCGCGCGCGCCCTGACGAACGGCGGCCAGTGCGTGCGGATTGTAGCGCTCCCGGTCGAACCGCACCCAGTCGATCTGGATCGGCATCATATATTTTTGCGTCACGCCGTTGATCGTGCCATCGAAAAACGCGACCCACGGCCGGTTGTCGCCATCGGCACTGAACGGAATGGCGGAGGTCAGCCGCGTAGAGATCTTTGCTGCGGAGCGTTCCGGAAACCACCGCGTTCGCGCCAGATGCGGCGGCAACACGTCGCGTTCGAACACGCCGCGCGTGCGGCCAAGCGTCATCCATGTCGATCCCAGCGGCACCACCAAGGTTTCGAATTCCGGCACCACATGGATCGGCACTTGCGACGGATCGGGCGCGCGCAATTCGAACCAATAGAAACCGTATGGCGCGAGCGTCACCATGTACGGCAAGTCGCCGATCGGCGGGAAGTTGGTGCGTCCCAGCATTTCCAGCGGCACGCGCTCCTTGAAGGCGGTCAGATCGAGTTCGGTTGCCTGCGCCGACCTTGAAAGATTCGCGATGCAGAGGATCACCTCGTCGCCATGCTGGCGCACATAAGCCAGTACCGAACGATTGGTCGGTCGGATGAAAGTCATCGTCCCGCGACCGAATGCTTGTGTCGTCTTGCGCACGGAGATCAGCCGCTTGGTCGCCGAGAGTTGCGATGACAGGCTGCGCGACTGCGCTTCGACGTTGACGGACTCGTAGCCGTAGATCGAATCCATGATCGGCGGCGCATAGAGTCGCGCGGGATCGGCGCGCGAGAAGCCGCCATTGCGGTCCGGCGTCCACTGCATCGGCGTGCGCACGCCGTTGCGGTCGCCAAGATAGATATTGTCGCCCATGCCGATTTCGTCACCGTAATAGATGATCGGCGTGCCGGGAAACGACAGCAGCAGCGAGTTCATCAGCTCGATCTTGCGGCGATCATTCTCCATCAGCGGTGCGAGGCGGCGGCGAATGCCGACATTGATACGCGCGCGAGGATCATTCGCGTAAGTGGACCACAGATAATCGCGTTCGACGTCGGTCACCATTTCGAGCGTCAGCTCATCATGGTTGCGCAGAAACATCGCCCACTGACAGTTGGCGGGAATATCAGGCGTCTGGCGCAAAATATCGGTGATCGGAAAACGGTCTTCCTGCGCGATCGCCATATAAATACGCGGCATCAGCGGGAAGTGATACGCCATCTGGCATTCGTCACCGTCACCGAAATATTCTTGCACGTCCTCCGGCCATTGATTGGCCTCGGCGAGCAGCACTTTGCCCGGCGCATAGGCGTCGAGTTCGGCGCGCAGCCGCTTGATGATCGCATGTGTCTCGGGAAGGTTTTCGTTGTTGGTGCCGTCGCGCTCGCAAAGATACGGGATCGCGTCCAGCCGGAAGCCATCGACGCCGGTGTCGAGCCAGCGCTTCATCACCTGAATGATGGCGGAGATGACGCGCGGATTGTCGAAGTTCAAATCCGGCTGATGCGAAAAGAAACGATGCCAATAATATTGCTTGGCTTCTGGATCCCATGACCAGTTGGATTTTTCCGTATCGGTGAAGATGATCCGCGTGCCGTCATATTTCTTGTCGCTGTCGCTCCACACATACCAGTCGCGGGCGGACGAACCTTTCGGGCTGCGGCGCGCGCGCTTGAACCAGTCATGCTGATCCGACGTATGGTTGATGACCAATTCGGTAATCACGCGCAGGCCGCGCTTCTTCGCCTCGACAATGAAGCGCTTAAAATCTTTCATCGTGCCGAAGTCGGGATGCACCGCGCCGTAATCGGCGATGTCGTAGCCGTCATCGCGGCCGGGCGATGGATAAAACGGCATCAGCCACAGCGTCGTGACGCCCAGTTCCTGCAGGTAATCCAGCTTTTCGGTGAGGCCGACAAAATCGCCGATACCATCCTTGTTGCTGTCCGCGAACGCCTTGACGTGAAGCTGGTAAATGATCGTGTCCTTGTACCACAGCGCATCGGCAGTGGTATCCAAGACCGTTTTCTCAACGGTTTCATTCTCGTCGATCGATGGCATCACGTTCATGTCGAACCCTTTAGGCGGGAATTTTTAAGCCAAGCAGCGAAAGAGGGCGGCAGGATCACGCATCGGATCGAGGCGCAACCGGAAGCCGCCCCATTCGAGGCCGTGCCGCTCGCCGGTCATGATATTTTCCAGCGCTGCGACGTTGCGTTTTTCGCCATCGACGACAACCTGCACGTCGCCGAGCGGCAACCAGACTTCATAAGCGTCACGCGACAAAGCAATTGCGCCAACCACGACATTTGTTTCATCGACCGACGTCTTGACGAAGCCCGTGATGTTGTCGTTCTCGATATTGAGAAAGCGCAGATTGCTGATCTGTTGTAATGCAGGATTGGCGCGGCGGGCGCGGTTCAGATCGCGGATATACGGCTTGATATTTCCCGGCTTGTCCCAGTCGCGAACGCGAATTTCGTACTTCTCGGAATCATTATATTCCTCTTTGCCGGGCAACGGATCGTGCTCCAGCAGTTCGAAGCCGCTATAAATTCCGTAGACCGACGATAGCATCGCGGCGAGTGCGACGCGCGCTTTGAACATCCACGCTTCACCGCTCTGCAAATGAAACGGCAAGATGTCCGGCGTATTGACGAAGAAGTTCGGGCGATAGAAATCCCGTTCAGGATACGCGCAGAGTTCGTTGAGATATTGCTCGATCTCCCACTTCTGCGTACGCCACGTGAAATACGTGTAGCTCTGCGAGAAGCCGAGCTTGGCGAGGCCCTTCATCAACTTCGGGCGCGTAAACGCCTCCGCAAGAAACAGCACATCGGGATGCGTGATCTGGACCTCGTGGATCACCCACCCCCAAAATGCCAGCGGCTTGGTGTGCGGATTGTCGATGCGGAAAATCTTGACGCCCTGATCGACCCAAAACAGGAAAACGTCACGCAACGCATTCCACAGCGAGCCCGCGTCGGCGCAGTCGAAGTCCGGGTTGTGGATGTCTTGATATTTCTTCGGCGGATTCTCGGCATATTTCATCGAGCCGTCGGGGCGGCGCTTGAACCAGTCCGGATGCTGCTTGATCCAGGGATGATCTGGCGAGCACTGCACGGCAAAATCGAGCGCGACTTCCATGTCGAGCGACTGACACGCGGCGACGAAGGCCCGAAAATCATCCAATGTGCCGAGGTCGGGATGAATGGCGTCGTGGCCGCCTTCCTTGCCGCCGATCGCATAGGGGCTACCGACATCGCTGGGCTGCGCGGTCAGCGCATTGTTCTTGCCCTTGCGGTTGGTTTCACCGATCGGATTGATCGGCGTGAAATACACCACATCGAAGCCCATCGCGGCCACGTCCGGCAGCCGCGCAATGCAATCCCTGAACGTACCATGCACGCCCGGCACCTTGCCTTGGCTGCGCGGGACCATTTCGTACCACGCACCGTTGCGTGCGCGCAGACGATCGATCATCAGCGGCAGCGACGGCGAGCGCGTCAGGTCGCGGCGGTGCTGGCTCTCCGCCATCGCGACCTTCAATTCAGGCGACAGCAGCGCATCGACATGGCCGGTCTCGAGAAACCGCTCGCATTCGCGCAAGATCACCGTCGCAGCATCCTTGCCGCCGGACTGCGCCTTGGTCATCATCGCCGCGCCTTCGAGCGCGTCGAGCGTCAGATCCTGACCGGCCTTCTGCTTCAGTTCAAAGCCGTGACGCCATGTCGCGAATTCATCGGTCCATGCCTCGATGGCATAGACATAGCGTCCGATGCCGTCCGGCGTGAATGAGCCGCCCCAGCGATCGTTGATGTCGAATGTCATCGGCGCGCGTTGCCAATCGCGATCCTGCTCGCGACGCCAAACGATGGCCGCAGCAATGATCTCGTGGCCATCGCGATAAATGTCCGCCCATACCTCGATCGGCTCGCCAACGACGCGCTTGATCCCGAAGCGGCCGTTGTCGATGATCGGATAGACGTTTTCGATATGAAATGCCCCGCCAGTCGTGGCGGCGCTTTGTACTTGTGCGTTTTTGTTCACGGTGATGCCATCAATGAGAAGTGACGCCCCAAGGTCTTCAAAACTCAATTTCTTTCAAACCAAGGCAGCCCGGACCCTATACAAAGCCCGCTGCAGCGCGATAGTTCCAGACGGACCCGAGCATAGGCGAACGAGTTGAAACGGGCTATCCCGTTCCTGAAATTGATATATTTGCCGCGCGCGTCATTGATGCGACAACCAGCGTGAAAAATGGACCTCTATCTCAAAGCGGCCGAACTCGGCATCCAGACCGACTTTATTGACGGGCAGGGGCAGCAGCATCGTACCGATGAAGCTGCCCTCAACATCATCCTTGGGGCGCTGCCGGTGCGCGCCGGGCGTCGCTTTGTGGCCGGGCCGGTCGTATTGCAGGAAGGGGGTCCCGCGACGATCCGGTTGAATGCCAGTGTCGTGACGCCGGTGGCATGGAGCATCATGCAGGGCGACGAGACGATCGCCAGCGGCACCTCGACCACGGCCGATGTCGAGATCGGCAGGCCGCTGCCCATCGGCATCTACCGGGCGAAATTCACCGATGCGAAACATCTGCGCGAGGATGCACCGCTGATCGTCGCGCCGAAGCAGTCCTTCGCCGGTGATTTCGCACGGGTCTGGATTTTGGCGATCCAGCTCTACAGCGTGACGTCGGAGCGCAATTGGGGCATCGGCGATTTCACAGACCTCGAAGACATGTTGAGGCTCGCCGCCAGCCTCGGCGCGGCTGGCGTCGGCCTCAATCCGCTGCATGCGCTGTTCGACGATCGCCCCGGCGATTGCAGCCCCTATTCGCCGAACAGCCGCTCGTTTCTCAATCCGCTCTATATCGATGTCGGCAAATTGCCGGGCGTCATCGCGCCGGACAATCTTGCCGTCATCAAATCCGACGACCGCGTCGATTACCGCGATGTGGCGACCGCCAAATGGGCGGCGTTGCGTCAGGCGTTCGCGGCGTGGCGCGCCGATCAAACGGACGTCCAGGATTTCGAGGCGTTTCGTTCCGAGCAGGGCGCGTTGCTCGGTCGCTTCGCCTGCTTCGAGGCGCTGCGCCATCACAATGCCGGGCCGTGGTGGGAATGGCCCGACATCTGGGCGCATCCGAATGACGAGCAATGTGCGGCGTTGCGTGCGGGCCCGGAGGCCGACGCCATCGCCTTTACCGAATATGTGCAGTGGATCGCCGACCGGCAGTTGCGCGCCTGTCGCGATCTCGGCGAGCAACTCGGTCTCAGCGTCGGGCTGTATCTCGACGTCGCCGTCGGCGTCCAGGCTGATGGCTTCGATGCCTGGAACGAACAGATCGCGATCTCGCGCCATCTGGCGGTCGGTGCGCCGCCGGACTTTATGAATCTCGCAGGACAAAACTGGGGCCTCGCCGGGTTCAATGCCGCCGGCCTCGAAGTCCAGTCATTTGCGCCCTATCGCGATATGCTGCGCGCAGCGATGCGCTATGCCGGCGCAATCCGCCTCGATCACGTGCTCGGGCTGAAGCGGCTGTATCTGGTGCCGCACGGCTTCGAGGCCAAAAACGGCGTCTATGTGCAGATGCCGTTCGAGGCGCTGCTCGCGGTCACGGCGCAAGAAAGCGTCGCCAATCGCTGCGTCGTCATCGGCGAAGATCTCGGCACGGTACCGGAAGGCTTTCGCGAACAGCTCAATGGCTGGGGCGTGTGGTCCTACCGCGTCATGCTGTTCGAGCGTGACTTCCACAATGGCCGCTTCGAAAACATCGACTACTACCCGACCGATGCGCTGGTGACGTTCGATACGCATGACCTCGCCACCTTCGCCGGCTGGCACGATCTTCATGATCTGAAGGTCAAGCGGCACATCGGCATCGACCCCGGCGAGAGCGATGAGGCGCGGCATCACGCGATTGCAATGTTTACCGACATCTTGCGACAAAACAGTATCGAGCGGAGCGACTTCTACGGCGCGGCGACGTTTCTTGCCCGCACCCAATCGCGGCTGCTGGTGCTGTCGCTGGAGGATCTCCTCGGCATCGCCGACCAGCCGAACATTCCGGGCACCGTTAACGAGCATCCGAATTGGCGGCAACGCCTGCCGGTCGCGGCCGACGAGATCGCGGGACGGATCGACACGGATGCGCTCCGCGCAGCGATGCGTCAGCGGGATGCTGCGGCGGCGCGTGTGTGAGGCAAGCTTCGTCATTCCGGGGCTTCAATCTCGTGCATTTTTTGCGCGAGATTGAAGAACCCGGAATCCATAATCCCTCAGGGCGTGAATAAAACTTAGAAAACCAGAAGGCCACTCACTTTGCCCGGCAAAATCGAAGACTACGCGCTGATCGGCGACTGCGAGACGGCCGCGCTGGTCGGCCGCGACGGGTCGATCGACTGGCTGTGCTGGCCGTGTTTCGATTCGGATGCCTGTTTTTCCGCATTGATCGGCACCAACAAAAACGGCCGCTGGCTGCTGGCCCCGGCCGATGAGATCATCAAGACGACGCGCACTTATCGCGGCGACTCGCTGATCCTCGAAACGACATTGGAGACCGCCGGCGGTCAAGTGACGCTGATCGATTTCATGCCGCCGCGCGGCAAAGCCTCCGACATCATCCGGATCGTCAGAGGCGACCGTGGCCGTGTCCCCATGACGATGGAATTGGTCATCCGCTTCGGATTCGGCGCGGAAATTCCCTGGGTCAAGCGCGGCGAGAACGGCGCGCTGCTGGCCATTCGCGGGGCCGATATGACGGTGCTGCGGACGCCGGTGCAGACCCATGGTCAGGACATGAAAACCGTTGCCGCTTTCATCATATCCGAGGGCGATAGCATTCCCTTCGTGCTGACCTACGGCCCGTCGCATCTCCACGTCCCCGCGCCGATCGATGCCGCTGTCGCCTTGAGGAGCACCGAGGAATTTTGGCAGGACTGGTCGAGCCGTTGCACCTATCGGGGCGAACACAAGACGCTGGTAATGCGCTCGCTCATCACGCTGAAGGCGCTGACCTACAAGCCGACCGGCGGCATCGTCGCCGCGCCGACGACGTCACTGCCGGAACAACTCGGCGGGTCGCGCAACTGGGACTATCGCTTTTGCTGGCTGCGCGACGCCACCTTCACGCTGCTGTCGCTTATCAATTCGGGCTACACCGAAGAGGCGCTCGCGTGGCACCGCTGGCTGCTGCGCGCCGCCGCCGGATCGCCGGAGGACATGCAGATCATGTACGGCATCACCGGACAACGCCGGCTGTTGGAATGGGAGGCTGATTGGCTGGACGGCTATGAGGGATCGAAGCCCGTGCGGATCGGCAACGCCGCGCATGCGCAGTTGCAGCTCGACGTCTATGGCGAGTTGGTCGATGCGTTTCATCAGTCGCGCGTCGCGGCGCTCGATCTCGACGACAATACATGGGCGGTCGAGGTCACGGTTATGGAACATCTCAGCAAGATTTGGGAGCAGCCCGACAGCGGCATGTGGGAGATGCGCGGTGCGCCCCAGCATTACGTGTCCTCGAAAGTCATGGTGTGGGTGGCGTTCGACCGCGCCATCAAAAGCTCCGAAACATTCGGCCTTGACGACGCGCCGGTCGATCAATGGCGTCATTTGCGCGATGTCATTCATCGCGAGATTTGCGAGCGCGGCTTCGACACGGAGATGAACAGCTTCACGGCCCATTACGGTTCGCGGATGCTGGATGCGAGCATATTGCTTTTACCGACGGTCGGCTTCCTGCCGCCGGACGATCCGAGAGTGCAAGGCACGCTGGCGGCCATCGAGAAGTATCTCGTTGTCGATGGCTTCGTGATGCGGCACGACCCGCGCGAAGTCCGTGACGGTCAACCGCAGCCGCACGAAGGTGCTTTCCTTGCCTGCTCGCTCTGGCTCGCCGATGCCTATTTGATTGCAGGCGAGATCGACAAAGCGCAGGCGCTGTTCGATCGCGTCGCCGGAATCGCCAACGATCTTGGTCTGCTCGCGGAAGAGTATGACACGGTCGCCAAACGCCAGATCGGCAATTATCCGCAGGCGCTGACGCATATCGCGCTCATCAACACCGCGCATGGGCTCGCCGACGCCAAACAGCTCCCGTCAAAACTTGCGGCGCGACGGTCGAGATAGACATCGGCGTTGCGACGCGCCGGCGCTGTCGGACAACCCCGGAACGGCAGCCTCAACCGTTTCGCGCCAGAATCCAGTCGATACCCTTGGCAAACCCGTCCTCGCTATTCGCCGCAGTGACATGCGATGCTTTCGCTTTGATGTCGTCGGTCGCGTTACCCATCGCGATCGAGAGGCCTGCGCGCTTGAACATCGCCAGATCGTTCTGCATATCGCCGAGCACCGCGATCTCGTCGGTGCTGATGCCTTCGCGCAGTGCCAACGCTTCGACGAAACTGCCCTTGTCCTGACCGGGCGGCGTGATGTCGAGGTAATAGCTTTGCGAGCGCACCGCGAGCGCGCTGTCGCCGAGCGCCTTTTGCATTGCCGCCTCGCAGCGCTTCAAATTGGCCTCATCGCCGCTGGCACCGACGATTTTGCACGCACGCTCGAAATAGGGCGCGAAATCATTCACGATCAGCGGCTCATGATCGATCGTGTTCTGCTCATGCGGCACATATTTGCCGTCGTCGCGCATCACCGCCCATACGTCGTTGGTGAACACCCACGCATCGACCTTGAACTCTGCGAGCACAGCAAGTGCGTGCTTGCAGGCCTCCAGCGGAATCACATGCTGGGTGATCGGCGCGAAATCCGGCGTTACCATCGAGGAGCCGTTGAACGGCCCAAGCGGCAGCGTCAGCCCAAGCGGCTTGACCAGCATCCGCATCCCGACCGGCGGCCGGCTCGACGTCACCGTGAAGCCGATGCCGGCGTCGCGCAATTTTTTGACGGCGGCGATCGCGGCGGGCGTCAACTGCTTGTTGGGTGTGACCAGCGTGCCGTCGCAATCCGTCACCACGAGCTTGATGGTCATGACTGGCGCTCCGCCAGTTTCGCGGCGATGTCATCGACGATCTCGGTCACGCTGGCGTCGATCGATACCACGAGCGGATGCTCGTCGGCACGAGGTGGCTCCAGCGTGTCGAACTGGCTGTCGAGCAAGCCTGCGGGCATGAAATGGCCTTTGCGTTGTTTGAGGCGCGCCGCGATCAATTCGCGGCTGCCGTCGAGATAGACGATGACGACATCGTCGCGACCATGCACCAGAATATCGCGATAGGCGCGCTTCAAAGCCGAGCAGGCGATGACGACTTTCTCACCCGCCGCGCCGACGCGGTCGATTTCGTCGGCGATGGCTTGCAGCCACGGCCTGCGGTCGTCGTCATTGAGCGGATGCCCGGCTTTCATCTTTTCGACATTGGCCGTGGGATGGAAGCTGTCGCCGTCCTCAAAGCGCCAGCCGATTGTCTCGGCGAGTGCCTTGGCGATCGTGCTCTTGCCGGACCCGGAGACGCCCATCACGACCAGCGCGCAGGGTGATCCATCACGCGACATCGAGGCTCTCCGGCATCGCCGCGGCATCGATCAGCCACACCGTCTCGTGATTGGAATGCGCCTGCGCGGCAGGCAGCGTGTCGTCGCTCAGCACGCGCGCGGCGATGGCACGCTTGTCAGCGCCGCTGACAAGAAACAGCATCTCCTTGCACGAGGCGAGCGCGGGAAGCGTCAGCGTCACGCGCGGCACGAACGGCGCGACATGCGCCTGCGGCACGCCGGTCACCCAGCGGTCGCGGACCTCGATCGCCGGATAGCCCGGAAATAGCGATGCGGTATGGCCATCCGGGCCGATGCCCATCAGCACCAGATCGAACAGCGGATCGGCCGGTTCGGGAGCGATCGTATCTTGATAGCTCTTCAGCATTGCGGCGTATAATAACGCAGCCGCATCAGGCGTGCCGGCATCGGTCGGCATCGGATGCACATTGTCGCGCGGCGCATGCTCATCGAGAAAGGCATTTTTTGCCATGCCGATATTGCTGAGCGGATCGGAGGTCGGAACGAAGCGGTCGTCGCCGATGAACCAGTGCACGCGGTCCCACGGAATCGCTTTGGCGTAATCCGGCGTCGCCAGCAATTCATAGAGCCGCTTCGGGCTCGATCCGCCGGTGAGACAGATCGCGATGCGGCCGGGATTGGCGGCGATCCGCGTCAGCAGGCGCTTGGCGGCGGCCGCCGCGAGGGCCTCGGCATCGGCGACATGAATGAGGATGCGTCCGCTCGCCATGCTCAGCTCAGGCTGCGCCAGTTGCGGCCGTCTCGCTTGAGCAGGTCGCGTGCGCCGTCCGGCCCTTCGCTGCCGGCCTCGTAGGTCTCAAGCCCTTTGCTGCCCGCTTTTTTCCACGCATCCAAAAACGGCTGCACCGCAGTCCATCCGGCTTCGACGCTGTCGGCGCGCTGAAACAGAATGTTGTCGCCGATCATGCAATCGTAAAGCAGGGTTTCGTAACCGGTCGCGGGTTCGGCCTTGAAGTAATCCTTGTACTGGAATTTCATCTGCACGCCTTCGGTCTTGATCGAAGGGCCGGGCACTTTGGTGTTGAATTGCAGCGAGATGCCTTCGACCGGCTCGACACCGATGACGAGATAATTATGCGCAAGCCGCTCGATCGGCGTCTCGCTGAACATTGCGAACGGCGCGGTCTTGAATTTGATCGCGACTTCGGTGCGCTTGACGCCAAGCCCCTTGCCGGTCCGCAGATAGAACGGCACGCCGGCCCAGCGCCAATTGTCGATGGTCAGTTTCAGCGCGGCATAGGTCTCGGTCGTGCTGTCCGGTTTGACGTCCTTGGTCTTGACGTAATCGACCATCTCGTTCTTGCCGGCCTTGCCGCCGAGATACTGGCCGCGTGCCGAATTGTGCAAAGCTTCGTCTTCGGTTTGGGTCTGGATCGCCGCAAGCACCTCGGCTTTTTCGGAGCGGACCGAATGCGCGTTGAACTTCGCCGGCGGTTCCATCGCCACCAGCGACAGCAATTGAAACAGATGGTTCGGCACCATGTCACGCAGTGCGCCGGTCGCATCATAGAAGCTGCCGCGATGGCCGACGCCGAGTTGCTCGTCCACCGTGATCTGGATGTGATCGATGTGATTGCGATTCCAGATCGGCTCGAACATGCCGTTGGCAAAGCGCAGCACGAGGATGTTCTGTACTGTCTCCTTGCCGAGATAATGATCGATCCGGTAAATCTGCTGCTCCTCGGCGATCTTCAGCAACTCGTCGTTCAACGCCTTGGCCGATGCCAGATCAGTGCCGAATGGCTTTTCGACGATCAGCCTGCTCCAGGATCCATTGTCCTGTTTCAACAGGCCGGCGCGACCAAGCTCCTTGGAGATCGGCGCGAACGCACTTGGTGGTGTGGCGAGATAAAACAGCCGGTTGCCGCCGCTTTCGGTGGTGCATTCCAGCGCTTCGAGCTTCGTCTTCAGCGTGTCGAACGACTTCGGGTCTTTCGGATCGGCCTGAATGCAACTGACGCTGGCCAGTAGCTTTTCGGCCAGCTTGTCATCGACCTTTCGCGTCGCGAATTCCTTGAGGCCCTTCATCAGGCTGTCGCGCAATTCATCGTCGCCCATCGCGTCGCGCGCGATCCCGACGATGCAGAAATGTTCGGGCAAAAGATCGGTCGCGGCCAGATTGTACAAAGCCGGTATCACGAGCCGATGCGCGAGGTCGCCGCTGACGCCGAAAATGACGAATGCGCAGCCGTCTGGCTTTTTTGGCGAGGCGGGCTTTTTGGGGGAGGCTGTGTTGTCGGTCACATCGCGGCCTTCGGTTGGGACGTGGTTGCGGCTTTCGGTCCGTCAGGCTCCTTGTGGCCGCCGAAGCCCGCGCGCATCGCAGAAAGGATCTTCTCCGCGAATGTGTGCTCTTTGCGGGACCGAAACCGCGCATAGAGTGCGGCGGTCAAAACCTCGGCCGGCACCGCCTCGTCGATCGCGGCATTGACAGTCCAGCGGCCTTCGCCGGAATCCTCGACGAATCCCGAATATTCATCGAGCGTCTGGTTTTTTGCGAGCGCCGATGCTGTGAGATCGAGCAGCCATGACGGGATCACGCTGCCGCGCCGCCAGACTTCGGCGACATCCGCGATGTCGATATCGAAGCGGTGTTGTTCGGGCAGCGCATCGATATTCGCGTTCTTCAGAATGTCGAAGCCTTCGGCATAGGCCTGCATCAGCCCGTATTCGATGCCGTTATGCACCATCTTGACGAAGTGTCCGGCACCGACCGGGCCGGAATGGATGTAGCCTTGCTCGACGCGCGGGTCTCGTGTCTCGCGGCCGGGTGTCTTCGGGATGTCGCCGACGCCGGGTGCGAGTGTTTTCAGGATCGGATCGATCCGATCCACCACCGACTTGTCGCCGCCGATCATCATGCAATAACCGCGATCGATTCCCCAGACGCCGCCGGATGTGCCGACATCGACATAATGGATGCCGTCTATTTTCAGCGCCTTGGCGCGACGAATATCGTCCTGCCAGAACGTGTTGCCGCCATCGATGATGACGTCGTCCTTTTTGAGCAGTTGATGAAGTTCGTTGATCGTCGCTTCGGTGATCTTGCCGGAGGGCAGCATCACCCAGACCGTGGCAGGCTTGTCGAGCTTGCCGACGAAGTCCTCAAGGCTCGACGCGCCCGTCGCGCCTTCCTTGGCGAGTGCCGCGACCGTCTTCGGGTCCTTGTCGTAAACAACGGCGGTGTGGCCGTGCTTCATCAGGCGGCGAACAATATTCGCGCCCATCCGGCCGAGGCCGATCATCCCGAGTTGCATGTTCGTATCCTTGTAGTCTGAATCATCTCAGTTGAGCTAAACGCTCGTGCTCGGCGTTCCCTCTCCCCTTGTGGGAGAGGGTGGATCGGCCGAAGGCCGAGCCGGGTGAGGGGTCAAGTTAAAACGAGATGGCGCCCCCTCACCCGACTTCGCTTCGCGAAGTCACCCTCTCCCACCACACGATGCAAGAGCATCGCTCGGGGAGAGGGGCAGTTGAACTCTGGCGCACCGAATAAAGCCAACTCAGCTAACCTTTCAGCGCCGATTGAATGGCGGCATCAAGCGTCGTCAAGCCGGCCGCGAGATCGCCGGAGATATGGATGCGGAGCGCACGCCTGCCGCGTTCGGTCAGCACGCCGAAATCGCCGCGGGCCTGCGCTGCGATGATCGTCCCGAACGAGGCGGTCTGGCCGGGCACATCGAGATCCTGCGCGTGATCCGCCGTGATCTGAATGAACACGCCGCTGTCAGGTCCGCCTTTATAAGCTTGTCCGGTTGAATGCAGAAAACGCGGCCCGAATTCCGAACAGGTCGCGACATGCTTGGCATCGCGGATCGCGAGCCGTGTCGTTTGCAGCGTATCGATATGCGCCTTTGTGTGCTCGATATAGGCCAGCAGCGCGACGTAGTCGCCGGGCTTGATGCGCGAGATCAGCGCTTTCAGCCATGAGCCGATATCGTCCTTCGCGCCGGCGTTCTTAAGCGCCGCAGCGTTTTTATCATCCGTATAGATTGCAAGATGGCCGTCGGTGATGACAGGCGTTTCCTTTGGCAGCGAGCCGTCTTTGTCGAACTGCGCAATCAGATCGCGGGTCTTGATCTTGGCGGCCTCGACGTCCGGCTGGTTGAACGGATCGATGCCCAGCACCGCACCAGCCACGGCAGTGGCAATCTCGAACCGGAAAAACTCCTGCGCCAGATGATCTTTCGACGTCACTTTGATACGCACGACGGGATGTCCTGCTTTTTCTAAAGCCGTGAGCTTGTCGTCATGCGCGTGATCGCCGTCGTCAGCGAGGACGAGATCGATGAACAGGCGATCCTTACCGTAGACACTGGGTGTCCCAAGTGTCTCGCTCTCGATCGGGATCAGGCCCTTACCGATCTTGCCGGTGGATTCGGCGATCAACTGCTCGGCCCATGCGCCGAAATCGGCGATGCTCTTCGATGCGAAAATCGTCACCTTGTCATGTCCCGCGAGACCCGCATGGCCCATTGCAAGGCCCAGTTGCACGCCGGGGTTTTCCGATGGAGGCACATCCGGCCCACAGGAGCGCACCATCTGCGCAGCCAACGACAACAGTTGTTTCAGATCGACGCCCGCCGCTGCGGCCGGCACCATGCCGAACGGCGACAGCACCGAATAGCGTCCGCCGATCGTCGGATCGCCATGGAAAATGCGCGCAAAATTTTGCTGCTTGGCGACCTTCTCCAGCGACGAGCCGGGATCGGTGACGGCAACAAAATGCGCGCCCGCTTTATCCTTGCCGACGGCGTCGCTAACCTGCGCGAAGAAATAATCCTTCATCACATTCGGCTCGGTGGTGCCGCCAGATTTACTGGACACGATCAGCAGTGATGTCTTGAGGTTGATCCGCTTCGCCATCGCGCGCACCTGCGCGGGATCGGTCGAATCCAGCACATGCAGTTTCGGGAATCCCGATACATGTTTGAACGTCGTCGCCAACACTTCCGGTCCGAGGCTCGATCCGCCCATGCCGAGCACGACGGCGTCCGTGAAGCCCTGCGCCTTCACCCAGCCTGCGAACTCCGCATAGTCTCCGAGCTTGCTGGTTTCGGCGGCGACGCTGTCGAGCCAGCCGAGCCATTTGGCTTCGTCGGTGCCGGTCCAGACACTCGCGTCCTGTGCCCACAGCTTGCGGATAAGTCCCGTTGAACGCCAACCCTCGGCGGCATCCGTGACGGTCTTGGCGAGTGCATCGCCAAGCGACAGCGTTTGACTGTCGATGCCGCTGCCCAGCGATTTGGTGCGCTTATGGGCGACCGCACCGTAGAGCTTGTCGGCAGCGTCGGCGAATTGTTTGACGCCATCGGCAACCAGCGCGGTCGTAATCTCGTCAAGCGAGATGCCAGCAGCTTTCAAGTCATCGAGCACGCGCGTCGCATCGTCGATGTGTTCTTCAAGACTGTCGCGCAATCTGCCGTGATCACGGAACGCATCCAGCGTCGCCGGCGGCACGGTGTTCACTGTGTTTTTGCCGATCAGCTCCTCGATGTAGAGCGTGTCGCGGTAATCTTTGTTCTTGGTACCGGTCGAGGCCCACAAGAGCCGCTGCGGCTTCGCACCTTTCGCGGCCAATTTCTCCCAGCGGGCACCAGCAAACAGTTTCTTGTAATCCTGATAGGCCAGCTTGGCGTTCGAGATCGCGACCTTGCCCTTGAGCGCGGCAAGCTTTGTCTTGGTCGCCTCGTCCTTTGCCGCTGCGATCTTGTCGTCCAACTCCTTGTCGGCCATGCTGTCGATTCGGCTGACGAAAAAGCTGGCGACGCTGGCGACATGCGACGGATCGCCGCCGCCGGCCACGTAGCTTTCGAGGCCTTTGAGATAAGCTTCGACGACGTGATTATAGACCGCCTTGGAAAACAGCAGCGTGACATTGATGCTGATGCCCTTGCCGATCAGATGTTCGATCGCAGGCAGGCCTTCCGGCGTGCCCGGCACCTTCACCATCAGGTTCTTGCGGCCGACGGCCGTCCACAGATGCTCGGCTTCGGCGATCGTTGCGTTGGTGTCGCGCGCCAGATAGGGCGAGACCTCCAGCGAGACGAAGCCGTCCTCGCCTTTTGTCTCGTCATATAGCGGCTTGAACACATCAGCGGCGTGCTGGATATCTTCGATGGCCAGCGTTTCGAACAGCTTGGCGACGGAACGGTCCCCAGCCTCAAGCACCTTCGCGATCGGCGCGTCATACTCGTCGGACGAGCCGATCGCCTTTTCGAAGATCGACGGGTTCGAGGTCAGGCCACGCACGCCGTCGGTGTCGATCAGCTTTTTCAGATCGCCCTTGGCGACGAAACCGCGTGCGAGAAAATCGAGCCAGACCGCCTGGCCGTGAGACTGCAATGATTTGACGGGATTCATGATACCTTGTTCTGCTCGATTTGTTTCAAAGCGGCGTCCAGCACCTTGTCGGGCGTGAAGCCGAATTTGGTCAGCAAGTCCTTCAGCGGTGCCGAAGACCCGAAAGTGTGCATGCCGATGACCGCGCCGTCCAGCCCGGCATAGCGATCCCAGCCGATCACAGAGCCTTGCTCGACCGTGACGCGGGCGCGGATGTGCGGTGGCAGCACGCTGTCGCGATAGGCTTTGTCCTGTTTCTCGAACAATTCCCAAGAAGGCATGCTGACGACGCGCGAACTGATCCCACGCTGCTTCAACGTTTCATAGGTCTGCACGCAAAGCTGCACCTCGCTGCCGGTGCCGATCAGGATCACCTGCGGGGTCTTGTCGTCCGCATCGGCCAGAATATAGGCTCCTTTCGCGACGCCGTCGGCCTTTGCGTAAACGCTGCGATCGACGATCGGCAGCGGCTGCCGACTGAGCACGAGGCACGCCGGCTGATGCTTGAGCTGCATCATCACGCGATAGGCTTCGCGGACTTCATTGGCGTCGGCGGGCCGCAGCACGATCATGCCGGGAATGCCGCGCAGGCTCAGCAATTGCTCGACCGGCTGATGCGTTGGGCCATCTTCGCCGACGCCGATCGAATCATGCGTAAAGACATGAAAGACCGGCAAATCCATCAGTGCCGCGAGCCGTATGGGCGGCTTCATGTAGTCGCTGAAAATCAGAAACGTCGAACCGAATGCGCGCAGGTGGCACAGCCCCATGCCGTTGACGATCGCGCCCATCGCATGTTCGCGAATGCCGAAATGCATGTTGCGGCCGCCCGGCGTGGCTTTCTCAAGCGTGCCCGCACTCTCGAATGTGAGCTTGGTCTTGGTCGATGGTGCGAGATCGGCCGCGCCGCCGACCAGCCATGGCACGTTCTTGGCGATGGCATTGAGCACCTTGCCGGAGGCCTCGCGTGTCGCGATGCCTTTGGCGTCGGGTGCAAAATCCGGCAACTCGCTGTCCCAGCCATCCGGCAGCTCGTGCGTGAGGTTGCGCGTGATCTCGTCGGCGGATTGCGCGTGCGCGCTGCCATAGGCCTTGAACGATTTGTTCCATGCCTTGCGCAATTTTGCGCCGCGCTTGCCGATCCCGTTGGCGAATTGTTCGGTCACGCCATCAGGGACGAGGAAGTGCGCGTCCTCCGGCCAGCCGTAAAACCTCTTCGTCTTGCGGATTTCCTCTTCGCCGAGTGCATCGCTATGCGCGGCGGAGGTATTCTGGATGTCGGGCGCGCCATAGCCGATGATGCTGTCGACGATAATCAGCGTCGGCTTGTCGGTGGTGCGTTTGAAGGTCTTCAGCGCCTTTGCCATCGCCTTGCGGTCGTTGGCATCGGCGACTTTCAGAACATTCCAGTGATAACCCTTGAAGCGCGTCGCGACGTCTTCGCTAAACGCCAGTTCGGTGTGGCCTTCGATGGTGATGGTGTTGTTGTCGTAGATCCAACACAGATTGCTCAGACCCAGATGGCCGGCGATGGATGCCGCCTCGCTGGCAACGCCCTCCATTATGTCGCCGTCGCTGGCGATGACATAGACGTCGTAATCGAACAGCGTGTGGTCGGGCGTGTTGTAGCGCGCACCGAGCCAGCGCGACGCAATCGCCATGCCGACGCTGTTGCCACAGCCTTGGCCGAGCGGGCCGGTGGTGGTCTCGATGCCGGTGGTGAAGCCATATTCCGGATGGCCGGGCGTCACGCTGTCGATCTGGCGGAATTTTTTGATGTCGTCGAGGCTGACGGCCTCGTCTTTCGTGACCTTGCCGTCCTTCAGGCGCTTCACGCCGCTCAGATGGATGAGCGAATACAGCAACAATGATGCATGGCCGGCGGAGAGCACGAAGCGATCACGGTTCGGCCACAGCGGTTCGGCCGGGTCGTAACGCAAGACGTCCTGCCACAACGTGTAAGCCACCGGGGCCATCGCCATCGGCGTGCCGGGGTGGCCCGAATTGGCTTTCTGCACGGCATCGATCGTCAACGTGCGAATGGTGTTGATGGCGAGTTCGTCGATGTCTTTGTGAGCGCTGTCTTTGTGAGCAGATTGTTGAGGGGCTGGTTTTGCCGGCGCGGCAGGCGTCGTGGTCCGTGTCGTCATGAATGATATCCCGTCGGGTTTGGGGGAACCCATTGGGTCAAGACGTCTCACAGCCGGATCGGTTCCCTTGCTCGCTTGTTGCTCGCGGCTTGGTGAACAACCATGCTGAAACGATAAAACGGCCGGATCGCTCCAGCCGTTTTATCGTTCAAACATAAAGGCTTAGAGCAAATCAGCTCTTCATCAGCGCCTTGATGCGCTTGTCGAACTCCTCGAACGACGTCTCGCCCTTCAGCATCTCGCCATTGATGAAGAAAGTTGGCGTCGAATTTACTTTCAGCACTTCGGCCGCGTATTTCTGGTCGGCGGCGATCTTGTCGAGCAGCGCTTGATCCTTCAGGCACTCCTCCACGCCTTGTTGGCTCAATCCGGCCTGCTTGCCGATCCGGGTCAGCGTCTCCGTGGTGTTCTTCAACACCCAGTCGTTCTGCTGCCTGAACAGCATATCGGTGGCGGCGAAATACTTGCCCGGATCATCCTTGGCGATGCAGCGCGAGAGCATCGAGCCGGCGGCGGCTTTGATGTCGAGCGGGAATTCGCGGAAAATGAAGCGGATCTTGTTGGTGTCGATATAGGCGGCCTTGATCTTCGGGAAGACATTCTCGGTGAAGGCCGCGCAATGGCCGCAGGTCATCGAGGCGTATTCGGTGATCGTGACGGCCGCATCCTTTGGGCCAAGTGCCATATCCGGCAGCGACACCGGCTTGGCGACATCCGCCGCCGCAGCCGCCGACTGGCTCTGCGCGAAGGCTTGGTCGATCAGACGAAACGGTGACAGGCCGGCGATTGCGGCGACGCCGGTCAGCGACAGAGCGGCGGTAAAGGCGCGGCGGGTGATCATCGGCAAAATGCTCCGGCAAATGGGTGTGCGTTCGGCAAGATTTCTAGCGTTACTTTTAGCAAGGCTGCTTGCGAGGCTGCAACTCGCTAACTTGAAACGCAAATTGTGGCAAGGACACGCCGCCGGCAGCGCGCCGTCGATGTTTCAATTCCGCTTGATCGACGCACCAACCGATGCCCCCAATTTGGCCAGCGCCTCACGCAGCTCCTCGTCCTCGACTGACCCAAGCGTATCCGCCACCTGCTTGACCGCACTCGGCGCTGGCGGCGTCGATTTGCGGCGCTGGACCGGCCGCGACAACGGAGCTTGCCGCAAAGCGATCTTGCCGACCGCGTTCCAGCCTAAGAAACGGTTGACCCGCTGCAGGATCACGTCCGACGAATGCTGGATTTCGAGCGCCATCGGGCCTTCGACGCGCAAAATCAGCGTCGCCGGCTCCTGCGGCTGGCCCTCGACCGGGCGCGGCCACTGCATCTTGAGCGGCTCGGAAAACTTCGCGATGTCCTCGCCGGCGATCTCGCCCCAGCGCGTCACCAGTTCGCGCGAGGCAAAGCCCTGCTTGGCATAGGCCTCGGCGAATACGCCGCCCAGCAGCACCGACAGCGGCTTGGCCGTGACGCGCGTGCGGGGATTGAAGGGGAGCGGCGGCTTGGACATTGTGGACCTAAGCGGCATGAGGCGTGATGGATTTCAGGTCGCGCTCGATCTCGCGGCGCCGCTGCATCAGATCATAATCGGTTTGCAGCCCAAGGAAAAATCCTTCGGACAGACCGAAATAGCGCGCCAGCCGCAAATCCGTATCGGCCGTCACGTCGCGCTTGCCGAGAACGATCTCATTGATCCGGCGGGGCGAAACATGGACGGCGCGAGCGAGCGCGTTCTGGCTCAGGCCCATCGGCTTGAGGAAGTCCTCCAGCAGAATATCGCCAGGTCGAGGGTTTGGCAGCAATCCGCTTTTAGCGGTGGTAATCGACGATTTCGACATGCGATGGGCCTCCTTCCGTCCAAATAAAGCAAATCCGCCATTGGTCGTTGATCCGAATCGAGTGCTGTCCGAGACGATCCGCCTTCAACGCTTCAAGACGATTTCCCGGCGGCACCCGCATATCCGCCAATACCCGTGCCTGATTGAGCAGACGCAGCTTTCTCAGCGCGATGGCCTGCATGTCTGGCGGCAGTTTGCGACTGCGGCGGCCGGACCAGATCAAGTCCGTCTCGGAATCTGCGAAACTCCGGATCATGCCTGAGTATAACGTGTAGCGTCATGGCAGGCAACACTGGCCATGCGTGCGATCAAGCTTTAAATTGCAGCGTGCCCCGTTCATCAGCCAAACATCAACCCGTCGCGCCATCCCGCCCCGCACTTCTGCTGGACTGGTACGACCGACATCGCAGAGCGCTGCCGTGGCGGGCGCTGCCGGGTGAGGCGAGCGATGCCTATCGCGTTTGGCTGTCGGAAATCATGTTGCAGCAGACCACCGTGAAGGCGGTCGCGCCGTATTATGAAAAGTTTCTCGCGCGCTGGCCGGATGTCGCCGCGCTCGGCCGTGCGCCGCTGGACGATGTGCTGCGAATGTGGGCCGGGCTCGGCTATTATTCCCGCGCGCGTAATCTGCATGCCTGCGCCGTCGCGGTGCTGCGCGATCACAACGGTGCCTTCCCCGATACTGAAGCAGGCCTTCGTGCGCTGCCGGGCATCGGGCCATATACGGCGGCTGCCATCGCTGCGATCGCGTTCAAACGCCAGACCATGCCGGTCGATGGCAATATCGAGCGCGTGGTGTCGCGGCTTTATGCGATCGAAGAGGCGTTGCCGAAATCAAAGCCGCTGATCCAGCGGATGGCAACGACATTGCTCGCGGAAAGCCGTGCCGGTGATTCTGCCCAAGCGCTGATGGATCTTGGCTCGACGATCTGCACGCCGAAAAAGCCGGCTTGCGCGATCTGTCCGATCGACGCGGATTGCGCAAGCCGCGCGCGGGGCGATCAGGATACGTTTCCGCGCAAGGCCCCAAAGAAAGCAGGCATCCTGCGGCGTGGCGCGGCCTTTGTCGTCACGCGCGGCAATAACGAGATTTTGCTGCGGACACGACCGGACAAGGGCCTGCTCGGCGGCATGACGGAAGTGCCGACAACCGCATGGGCTGCGGAGTGGGACGAGGCGACCGCTTTGTCGGATGCGCCTGCATTTGCGCAGGCGCGGTGGCAACGCCGTGACGGCGTGGTCAATCACGTCTTCACGCATTTTCCGCTCGATCTGATCGTTTATGTCGCGCAGGTGCCGATCAAGACGAAAGCTCCTAACGGCAACCGCTGGGGCGCGATTTCAGATCTGGCCAATGAGGCGCTGCCGAACCTAATGCGCAAGGTCATCGCGCACGGCTTAGGGCGGGGGTAATTGTCATTCCGGGGCGCATTCGCCGCGCGTCTCGTGCGCCGAATGCGAGCCCGGAATCCATACTCGCCGAAAGGGGTTATGGATTCCGGGCCTTTGCTCCGAACCGGCTTCGCCGCCACGTCGCAAATCCCGGAATGACGATTTAATTCGACCGCCCCGCCATATCCGCGATCGCCCTCATCACCGCGTCGCGAATGCCGGGATCGTAGAGCGAGTGCCCGGCACCTTCGATGATGCGAATTTCGGCGTTGCCCCACACTTGCGCCAGCGCATGCGATGTCGCCGGTGGACACAGCAGATCGTATCGGCCCTGCACGATCAGGCCGGGAATATCCTTCAACAGCCCTGCATCCTGCATCAACTGGTCCGGCCGCATGAAGCAGTCATTGCTGAAATAATGCGCCTCCATGAACGGCGATGACGGCAGCGGCTTCGCGCTCGTCAATGATGCGATATCGAGCCGTGTCTTGCCCGGTGCATGCACCGACAAAATGCTTTCGGTATCGCCCCAGGCCCGCGCGAACCGCGCATTGATGGCGGCATCGGGATCGAGGATGCGTTTATAATATGCGGCCAACGGCCCGCTGCGTTCCTTCTCCGGCAGTTGAGTGAGGAAATCGTCACTGAGGCCCGGATGGATGCGCGGCAAGTTGACGAGAAATGCGCCGTCGAGTTCGGCTTTTGTGCCGAGAAACGTCGCGCGCAACACGAGGCCCGTCACGCGATCGGGATGCGCCTGCGCGTAAGCCAGTGCGAGCGTTGCGCCCCATGAGCCGCCGACCACCATCCATCGCTCAAAGCCGAAATGCGTACGGATTTTTTCGAGGTCGGCGACCAGATGCTGCGTCGTATTGGCCTCGCGCAAGCCTTTCGGCGTGCTGCGTCCGGCGCCGCGCTGGTCGAACAGCACCGCGTGAAAGCGCTCAGGATCGAACAGCCGGCGATGATCGGGTTGGCAACCGCTACCAGGGCCGCCATGCAGATAGACCGCCGGAATGCCGCCGGCGCGCCCGTTGCTTTCGATATAGAGCGAATGGCCATCACCGACCGCGAGCATCGATGATGTCAACGGCGAGATGCCGTCGCGCGGTTTTCCAGCATCGGCGTCAGGCATTGCGATCGTCCAAACTCTCAGCTTCCAACGTGCCGCCGGAAAAATTGCGATAGATGAAGCGCGTGGTGTCGCCCTCCGAATCCTGCGTCGCAAGTTTGAAGATCGCGTCATGCATCGGTGACAGCGTGCAGGCCGGATCGGTATTGCCGGCATCGCCGGTCAGCGCGAAGGCCTGACAGCGGCAGCCGCCGAAATCGATCTCTTTGAATTCGCAACTCGCACACGGTTCGGGCATCCAGCCGGTGCCGCGATATCTGTTGAAAGCTTCGGAATTCTGCCAGATCCATGCAATCGAGTGGTTCGAGCGCACCGACTCGAAATCGAGTCCGGTGATCGTCTCCGCCGCGTGGCACGGCAAGACTTTGCCCGTCGGCGAAATGTTGAAGAACTGCCGACCCCAGCCGCCCATGCACTTCTTGGGCCGCAGCGCGTAGTAATCCGGCACCACGTAATCGATTTCCAGTGTGCCTTTCAGGCGCGTGCGGGCGTCATCGACGATGCGTCCGGTCGCCTCGATCTGTTGCAGCGTCGGCATCAGTGATGCGCGGTTCTTCAGCGCCCAGCCGTAATACTGCACATTAGCAACCTCTAATCGATCAGCGTCGAGTGCGACTGCCATGTCGATGATGTCAGCGAGCTGATGCAGGTTCTGCCGATGCATGACGGCATTCACGGTGAGCGGCAAATCGAGTTCGCGGGTCCAGCCTGCGACTTCGATTTTCTTGGCATGGGCGTTCTTGAACCCGGCGACGCGATCGGCCACCTGAGGCTCGTTGCCTTGAAAGCTGATCTGCACATGGCACAGACCTGCATCCGCCAGCGCCGCAAGTTTGTCGCGCGTCAACAGCACGGCCGACGTAATGAGATTGGTGTAAAGTCCGACGTCGCTGGCATGTTTCACCAGTTCGACAATGTCCTTGCGCGCGGTCGGCTCGCCGCCGGAAAAATGCACCTGCAACACGCCGATGTCAGCAAGTTCGCTCAGTACGCGGGTCCACTCGGTCGTCGTCAATTCGCCGCGCGAGCGATCCAATTCCACCGGGTTCGAACAATAGGGACATTGCAGCGGACAGCGATGCGTGACTTCGAGCAGCACGGCCAAAGGAATGCCGAAGGTTTCCGCCGTCGAGCGCCGCGATTCCAAAATCGCCAACCCATCGGTCGGGTCCGCAAGCGGCGTCGCATCTGTGAGTGCAGGGCTTGTCAGAGGAGGGCTTGTCAAAGTAGGGCTGGTCAGATGAGGGCTCATGAGGCGACCTTTTTGGCTTCGACAAGAAAACCCTTATCGGCGAGGTCTTGCAGCATCGTGATCACATCTGCACCGATCGCGTCGCGGGGTGCGGTGTATTTCGCAGCGAGTCCATCGATCATCGCAGCGACATCGCGCACGCCGTCGCAGAGCTGAAGCACTTCGACGGCGGTCTCGTCGGGTGCCAGTACGCGCTCCGGCGCAAGAATCACCCAGACCTGCCGCATCTCGTCAAAGCGCAGCTTCACATGGCGCGGCAAGATCGGCCGGCTCGCCTGCGTGACGCTCATTTTCGGCTGCCGCGAAACGGTCATCATGATTGTCTCACGCTGACGGCACGAATGCGCCGGGGGGGACGTGGCCGTCGACATAAGCGTGGTACAGGGCGTCGAGCTGCACCCACAAGACGTTCGTCTTGAAGATCAGCGCGTTGCAAACCGCGCGGCGCTCATCGGGCGTATGCGCATTCGCCTTGACATAATCGAGCGCGAAATTGGCGTCGCGCGGGGCCTGCGTCAGGCGGCGGCTGAAATAGCTCATAATGTCCGGGTTGACGAAATCATAATGGGCCAGCATGCCGGAAATTCGTTCCTCATGCAGGTTCGGCGCGAACAATTCCGTCAGCGATGACGCGATCGCCTCAAGCGGCGTGCGGTCGCGCACGAAATGCACATAGGCATCCACCGCAAAGCGCGTCGCTGGCAGAATGCCCTCGGTGGATTCGACATAAGCGCTGTCGAGCCCGAGGCCCTCGGTCAATTTCAGCCAGCGTTCGATGCCGCCTTCGGCCCCGGCATCGCCGTCATGATCCTCGATGCGGTGCCGCCATTCGAGCCGCGTTGCGCGGTCGCGAAACCGCGAAATCACGACGGCGTCCTTGATCGGAATCGTGCTTTGATAATGATACCGGTTCAGTGCCCAGGCCTGCACCTGGCCTTTGTTGAGTTTGCCGCCATGCAGCAGTCGGTGAAACGGATGCAGGTTGTGATAGCGCGTCGCGCCGATCTGCCGAAGAGCCGAATCCAGTTCGGCCGCATTGGTGAGCGGCACATCGGCCTTCAATGAAAACGCGGTGGTGATAGCCTTGCTCACAGCGTGAACTCCATGCCGTCGGCGGCGATCGTCCAGCCGGCGCGCTCGGCTGCGTCGCGTTCGCACGAATCTGCACGCAACGCCGGATTTGAATTGTTGATATGCAGAAACACTTTTTGTCCGATCCCGAGTTCTGCCAGCGATGCGATCGCGCCGTCGTCGCCCGACATCGCGATATGGCCCATGCGCTGGCCGGTCTTTTGTCCCAGCCCTTGCGCGATCAATTCGTCGTCGCGCCAAACAGTACCGTCGAAAAACACCAGTTGCGCGCCGGCCAATCGTGCTTTCAATTCCGGCGTCACGCGCGCGCAGGCGGTCAGCACATGAAGGGAATGGCCGGTCGCTGTGTCCGTCATCGTCAATCCCAGCGTATCGCCATCGGCGTCCGCGCCATCGTCTGTGCCTTCGAGATACCACGCGCCTTTGCCGGGCACGCGGAACGGCAGAATCTCAAGCCCCGATTCTGCGCCATCCGGCAGCGAGGGGGTGAACGCTTCATCGATCGCAATCGCGTGGCGTCGGACTTTGTCGCCGAGCACATTGAAGATGCTGTTGGCTTTCAAAATTGCCTGCACGCGCGCATGCGCATACACCGTGAAGGGCGAGCCTTCGCGCAGCGACAACAGCCCCGCGACGGCATCGACCTCGCCATTGGTGAGGATCACGCCTGCGATCGGCGAATGACGCAATTCCCCGGCCTTTGGATACAGATGCGGTGTGGCGATAATCTGCTGGCGGATATCGGGGGAGGCGTTGACGAGAAACCAGTTGATGTCATCGACACTGACTGCAAGCGAGGCCTGCGTGCTGATCAACGACGGAGATGCCCCGCGCGCGGCGGTGCAATTCTGGCACCCGCAATTCCATTGCGGAATGCCGCCACCGGCGGCAGCGCCAAGAACGATGACACGAAGCATGAGATCGTCCTTGGACTATCAAACCGTGGCCGCAGCACGGGATGCCTCAAGTCACCATCAACCTTGCGGTCGATAACGATCTTGAAGGCATCCCGTCGCGAATTCACTGACGCGCGGCGCAGGCGTACATGTTGATTTCCATGCCGACCGGCACTTCGACGATTTTCGGCGCTTTCCAGGCCATATTCAATTCTCCTAGGCTTGCGCGGCTGGATCGCCGCACCTCTATAAGACTACGACGTGCATAAAAGTTCGCCAGTCTTTTCGTCACATTTTGAAAGAATTGATGCTGCGTTGCACAATAGATCGTCATCGGGAGCCCGTCATGCCGCGTTATTTCTTCAATACCCGGATCGGCAACGACTTGATCGTGGATCCTGACGGCGCAGATTTGCGCGACCCCGATCAGGCCTGGGAGGTGGCGCGGCTGACAATTCGCGATCTCCTTAAGGCCGACGGCGCGCAGCCGAATCTGCTGAGCGCCACCCTCGAAGTCACCGACGCCGGCGGCGAGATCGTGCTAGAGTTTCCGTTCAGCGAGGCCCTGCTGGATGTCGAAGCGCCGCATGCAACGCGGCATTGAACCTGTCGCCGATTTGCGCTGTTGGCGTGCAATCTGCGCTCTTGGCCGCCGATCTGCGCTGTTGGCGCGCGATCTGTACTGTTGGCCTGCGATCTGTGCTGTTGGCCTGAATGGCCGCGTGGGTTACTAAGCCGGCATTGAAACGGCTTTCGTGGAGTCCGCATGAACGATCTCTGGCGCTTGTCCGCGACCGATCTCGCATCGCACATCCGCTCGCGACAGGTTTCCGCGCGCGACGCCGCGATCTCGGCGCTGGTGCGGCTCGATGCCGTCAACCCTGCGATCAATGCTGTTGTCGATCACCGCCCCGATGAAGTTCTGGCGCAGGCGGATGTCATCGACACGCGCATTGCCGCCGGTGAGGATGTCGGCCCGCTCGCCGGCGTGCCGGTGACGATCAAGGTCATCACCGACCAGAAGGGATTTGTGACGACCAACGGTACCATCCTGCAGCGCGATTTGATCGCGACGGCGAACAACCCGGTGGTCGATAATTTGCTGAAAGCGGGTGCTGTGCTGCTCGGCCGCACCAACTGTCCGGCGTTTTCCTATCGTTGGTTTACAAACAATCAGGTCCACGGCCACACCAAAAATCCGCGCGATCCCTCGCTAACGCCGGGCGGCTCGTCCGGTGGCGCAGGTGCGGCCGTGGCGGCCGGCATCGGCCATATCGCGCATGGCACCGATATCGCGGGCTCGATCCGCTATCCGGCCTATGCCTGCGGCGTGCATGGCCTGCGCCCGACGCTCGGCCGAATCGCCGCCTACAACACGACCGGCGCGGAGCGGCCGCTCGGTCCGCAGATCACCGCCACGTCCGGGCCGCTGGCGCGGACGATCGCCGATCTGCGCGTCGCGCTCGCAGTGATGTCGCAACACGACGTTCGCGATCCGTGGTGGGTGCCGGCCCCGCTCGAAGGCCCGCCGATGCGCAAGCATGTCGCCTTGTGCATCGCGCCGGATGGCCTTGAGGTCGCGCCGGACATCAAGGTTGCGTTAATCGATGCCGCCAAGCGGCTCGAACGTGCGGGCTGGACCGTCGAGGAAATTCAAAACACGCCGCCTTTGCGCGAAGCCGCCGAATTGCAGACCAAGTTCTGGCTCGGCGATGGCTACGACGCGATGCTGGCCGCTGCCGAAAAAGACGGTGACCCCGGCGCGCTGGCGTGCCTGCGCGGCAATCGCGATCATGTCCAGGGTCTCGACATGGCGACCTTCTCCAAGCTCTTGGCGCGCCGCGCGACGCTGGTCCGCGATTGGCAATTGTTTTTCCAGACCTATGCGGTGCTGCTGATGCCGGTGTCCGGCGAATTGCCGTTTCCGGACCAGCTTGATCTGCGCGACGACGAGTCGTTCAAGCGCGTCTGGCGCGCGCAGATGCCGATGGTCGGCACGCCTTTCATGGGGCTGCCGGGATTAACCGTCTCGACCGGGCTCGTCGGCCGCACGCCGGTCGGCGTCCAACTTGTCTCCGGCCGCTACCGCGAAGATCTGTGTCTGTCCGCCGGTGAAGCCATCGAGGCTGGTGGTGTGCCGCCGTCCCCCATCGATCCCGTATCTTGAATTCAACGAGGGCAACATGACCAGCGTTTATGATTTTTCGCCGAAACTCTCGAACGGGCAGGAGCAGCCGTTGCGCGATTTCGCGGGCAAGACCCTGCTGATCGTCAACACCGCCAGCAATTGCGGATTTACCCCGCAATATAAGGGGCTGGAGGATTTGCAGAAGACGCTGGAGCCGCGCGGCTTCACGGTCTTGGGCTTTCCCTGCAATCAGTTCGGCGGGCAGGAGCCCGGCGACGCCGACCAGATTGCCAGCTTCTGCTCGATCAATTACGGCGTCACCTTTCCGATTTTCGCGAAGATCGACGTCAACGGCAGCAATGCGCATCCTTTGTTCGCTTATCTCAAAAGCCAGAAATCCGGACTGCTCGGCTCCGGCATCAAATGGAATTTTACCAAGTTTCTGGTGGACCGCGCCGGTAAGGTCGTCGAACGTTTCAGCCCCACCACCACTCCTGCATCCATCACCAAGAAAATCGAGGCGCTGCTTTGACCGACACTCCGACAACCACACCCGCCGACCAGTTGCCCGACCGGCTTTCGACCGACGAGCGCAGTCCGTTTTACGATGCCAACGTGCTGTCGCGCGATGTCGGCATTCGTTTCAAGGGCGTTGAGAAAACCAATGTCGAGGAATATTGCGTGAGCGAGGGCTGGGTGCGCGTCACCGCCGGCAATGCAAAGGATCGCCACGGCTATCCGCTGACCATCAAGGTGTATGGCCCGGTCGAGCCGTATTTCCGCGACGCCGTGAAGTCTTGATCCGATGACCGTCGCACTGAAAAAGTCCGCCGTTGCAGCCTCCGATCTGCGTTTCGACTGGACCCGCGCGGAAGCGCAGGCGATCTACGATCGGCCGTTCAACGATCTCATCTTCGACGCGCAGACCGCGCATCGCCGATATTTCGATGCCAACGCCGTGCAGATGAGCCGGCTGCTGTCGATCAAGACCGGCGGTTGCCCGGAGGATTGCGGCTATTGCAGCCAGTCGTCCTTTAACCCGACCGGCCTCACCGCATCGAAATTGATGGAGGTCGAGCGCGTCGTCGCGGAGGCCGCCAAGGCCAAGGCACAGGGCGCGACGCGCTATTGCATGGGGGCCGCGTGGCGCAGCCCGAAAGAGCGCGACATGCCGGTCGTCGTCGCGATGGTCGAAGGCGTCAAGGCGCTCGGCATGGAAACCTGCATGACGCTGGGCATGCTGACGCCGTCACAGGCGATTGCGCTGCATGATGCCGGTCTGGATTACTACAATCACAACGTCGATACTTCCGAGCGTTACTACAAGGAGGTCGTCACCACGCGCACCTATGCCGACCGCCTGAACACGCTGGCGAACGTCCGTGACGCCGGCATTAATGTCTGCTCCGGCGGCATCGTCGGCATGGGTGAGACCGCCGAAGATCGCGTCGATATGCTGGTGACGCTGGCGACGCTGGACACCCATCCGCAAAGCGTGCCGATCAACATGCTGATGCCGGTGGAAGGCGCGCCTTTGTTCGCTGCGGCTCGGATCGACCCGATCGATTTCGTCCGCACCATCGCGCTCGCCCGCATCATGATGCCGCGATCGCATGTGAGACTTTCGGCGGGCCGCTCCGGCATGAGCGACGAGACGCAGGCATTGTGTTTTCTGGCGGGGGCCAATTCGATCTTCGTCGGCGACACGCTGCTGACGACAGAAAATCCCGGCGACGATCACGACACGGCTTTGTTCAAAAAACTCGGCATCGTGCCGATGGCTGTCGGCGCGCATTTTTAAGAGAGAGATTTATGTCCGTTCGTATCGTCGATGTCCGCGAAGCGACCAAGCCGATCGCGTCGCCGATCCGCAACGCCTATATCGATTTCTCCAAAATGACGACGAGCCTTGTTGCGGTCGTCACGGATGTCATCCGCGACGGCAAGCCCGTGATCGGATACGGCTTCAATTCCAATGGCCGTTACGGGCAGGGCGGTTTGATCCGCGAACGCTTCGCGCCGCGTTTGCGCGAGGCCGACCCCGCGACTTTGCTCAATGAAGCCGGCGACAATCTCGACCCCGACAAGGTTTGGGCCGCGATGATGATGAACGAAAAACCCGGCGGCCATGGCGAGCGCTCGGTTGCGGTTGGCACATTGGACATGGCGGTGTGGGATGCGGTGGCGAAGATCGCCGGCAAGCCGCTGTTCCGCATGCTGGCCGAGCGCCATGGTCTCACCGCCAATCCGCGCGTCTTCGTTTACGCGGCGGGCGGCTATTATTATCCCGGCAAGGACAATTCCGCACTCTGCGCCGAGATGCGCGGCTATCTCGATCGCGGCTACAACGTCGTCAAGATGAAGATCGGCGGCGCGTCGCTCAAAGAAGATGCCGGGCGCATCGAGGCGGTCTTGGCCGAGATCGGATCGCAGGCGCAACTTGCCGTCGATGCCAATGGCCGCTTCGATCTCGACACCGCGATCGCTTACGCAAAGATGCTGCGCGATTATCCGCTGTTCTGGTACGAGGAAGCCGGCGATCCACTGGATTATGAGTTGCAGGCCGCGCTCGCCGAGCACTATCCGAATGCGATGGCGACCGGCGAAAATCTCTTTAGCCATCAGGATGCCCGCAATCTCATTCGCCATGGCGGCCTGCGCAAAGATCGCGACTGGCTGCAATTCGATTGCGCGTTGTCTTATGGGCTCTGCGAATATCAGCGCACGCTTGCGATGTTGAAAGACTATGGCTGGTCGCCGTCGCGCTGCGTCCCGCATGGCGGTCATCAAATGTCGCTCAACATCGCGGCGGGACTTGGCCTCGGCGGTAATGAGAGCTATCCGGATCTGTTCCAGCCCTATGGCGGATTTCCGGATGGCGTGAATGTCATCGACGGCCACATCACGATGCCCGAATTGCCGGGCATCGGCTTCGAGGGCAAAAGCGACCTCATCACAGAGATGCACGCGCTGGCGTCGTGAGCGAAGCGGCTACCCCAACCTTAAATCCAGCAGTCGCCGGCTCTCGCCTTTGACCATTTTTTTCACGGCGCTGGAGGCCGCGACCTCGCCCTGATTGGCGAAGGCCTCGTGGTTCTTTTCGATATCATCGAGGCGATAGAGATAATTCACCATCACGCCTGCACTTTCGCGCAGCCCCTTCGGCGACAGGTCGCCCTGCCAGTCGATGCGCTCCAGCCGCGCGCCATTGCCGAGATGAAAGCGCGCGACGGGATCGACAGGCAATCCACGCGGCGTTTTGGCTTTCAGGAAATAATGCGCGGCGAGCGGTTCGATCACGGCGCGCAATTGTTGCGCGAGTGCTGCGTCCTCGCCCCAGCCCGGTTGGTCGAGCTTCGCCAGCAGCGCGCGCTCGTCATCCGTGACCGGCAGATCCGGCGCGGATGACAGCCACGCCATGAATCCCGGCACCGGCGACAGCGTAACGAAATTTTCCAGCTTCGGCAGTTCGCGGCGCAGTTCCTCGACCACCTGCTTGATCAGGAAATTGCCGAACGAAATACCCGCCAGCCCGCGCTGGCAATTCGAAATCGAATAAAACACGGCGGTGCGGGCGCGGCCGATCTCGACCGGTGGCCGCTCCGCATCGAGCAATGGCGCAATCGCGCCGGGAATAGTTTCGGTGAGGGCCACTTCGACAAAAATCAACGGCTCGTCATTGAGCGCCGGATGGAAAAACGCATAACATCGCCGATCAATCGGATCGATGCGGCGGCGCAGATCGTTCCAGCCGCGAATTTCGTGCACGGCCTCGTAGCGGATGACTTTCTCCAACACGATTGCGGGCGTGGACCAGTCGATCTTTCGCAGCACCAGAAAACCGCGATTGAACCATGACGACAGCAGATGCACGAGATCGCGATCGACGGTCGCGAGATCCTTGCGGCCCTTTTTCAGGTCGAGCAGATCGGCGCGCATCGACACCAGCTCATGTGTCGCGCCCGGCGCGCGATTGAGCCGGCGAAACAGTTCCTGCCGCTGCGGCTCGGACGCGAAATGAATGTCGCCGGCATCAACATCGGCGTCGGCATCATTTTGCGCATTGCGCCATGTCTCGACGGCCTTGGCGAGGCGGCCGGCATCGGGGCCGTAATTGCGCGCCAGCGCCTCGAAGAACGCCGCGCGATCGGGCTCATCGAGCGCGCGATACTGATCGAGCACCGCACGCGCGATCGCCGTGCCCGAGGCCTCGCCGCGCCCGGACAACAACGCATCGCACAGGCCGATCAGGTCGGTCACACTGGCTTTGCTGTCGTGGTCGGCCGGGGCGCGCCACAACAGGCTACGCCCGCGTTCGGTGATCGAAGCCATCAGATCGGAGAAGAAATCATTGCTCATGAGTCGTCGCGTCCTGTCGTCCCAACCGGCATCAGGATAGCGCATTGCGGGCGAACATGCGCTGACTTTTGCGGCATGGAGATCTGCTGCTAAGCCCGCTGCCAAGCCCGCTGCCAAGTCCGCTTGACATCGTCCGACGTCACAGGCCGAGTTGCAAAAGGTTTAGGCTTAAAATATATTCGCGCGATGTCTCTCTGGCGTCGGATCGGCCACTCATGTCCGGGTTACAAGGATTATCAGGCTGCCATGCGCTGGTGACGGGTGGCGGCCGTGGCATCGGTCGCGCCATCGCGGCGGCGCTGACCGCCGCCGGAGCGCAAGTGACGATCCTTGGCCGCGACCGCGCAACATTGGACGCAGTGGTCGCCGCCGGCGATGCGCACGCGGCTGTCAGCGCCGATGTTGCCGATGACACCGCGTTGCGCGCGGCGATCGCGGAGGCGGCCGAACGACAACCCATCGATATTCTCATCGCCAATGCCGGCGCGGCCGAGTCGGCACCCTTCGGCAAATCCGATGCAGCATTGTTTCGCCGCATGATCGACATCAATCTGATGGGCGTGGTGGGAGCAGTGCAGGCCGTGTTGCCCGGCATGGTCGCGCAACGTAAAGGCCGCATCATTGCCATCGCCTCGACCGCGGGCCTTAAGGGTTACGCTTATGTCAGCGCCTATAGCGCCGCAAAGCATGCCGTGATCGGCCTTGTGCGCTCGCTCGCGCTAGAGGTCGCGACCAAAGGCGTGACGGTCAATGCGGTGTGCCCCGGTTTCACCGATACTGATTTGGTCGCTGACAGCATCGACACCATCATCGCGAAAACCGGCCGCAGCCGCGAGGAGGCGCTGGCCGAATTGGCGAAGCATAATCCGCAGGGTCGCCTGGTCGCGCCGCAGGAGGTCGCCGACGCCGTGCTGTGGCTGTGCGGTGCGGGCGCATCGGCCGTCACCGGGCAGGCAATCGCAGTCGCCGGCGGCGAAATTTGAATCAAAAAACGAAAAGGGAGTTCACATGCAGCCGCACAAACCGGGCACGCCCGTCAACGCCGTCACCGTTCCGCTGGCTGATTATTCGCCGCAGCATTTCCTGCTCGCAGTGGTCGATGGTGTTGCCACCGTCACGCTGAACCGGCCGGAGCGCAAGAACCCGCTGACCTTCGAGAGCTATCGCGAACTCGGCAATTTCTTCAAGGCTTGCGCCTTCGACGAAGAGATCAAAACCATCGTCATATCAGGCGCGGGCGGCAACTTTTCGTCGGGCGGCGACGTGTTCGAAATCATCGGCCCGCTGGTGCAAATGAAAACCAAAAATCTCACCGCCTTCACGCGGATGACCGGCGATCTCGTCAAAGCGATGCGAAATTGCCCGCAGCCGATCGTCGCTGCCGTTGCAGGCATCTGTGCGGGTGCCGGCGCGATCATTGCGATGGCGTCTGATTTGCGCATCGCCGCGACCGGCGCGAAGGTTGCGTTCCTGTTCAACAAGGTCGGCCTCGCCGGTTGCGACATGGGCGCGTGCGCGATACTGCCGCGCATCATCGGGCAATCGCGTGCGTCGGAATTGCTCTATACGGGCCGCTTCATGACGGCGGAGGAGGGCGAGCGCTGGGGCTTCTTCAGTCGCATCGTCAATCCCGATCAGATACTGACGCAGGCCAATGTGCTGGCCAAGCAGATCGCGGCCGGGCCGACGTTCGGCAACACGATGACCAAGCGGATGCTGGCGATGGAATGGGCGATGTCGATCGACGAGGCGATCGAGGCCGAGGCCGTCGCACAGGCGCTGTGTATGACGACGGAGGATTTTGCGCGTGCGTTTCATGCCTTCTCGAACAAAACGACGCCGCAGTTTCAGGGCGATTGAGGTGGCCTCGACACACCCACTGCCGTCATCACCGGGCAAGCGCGACTCTTCCGCGCGTTGACCCGGTGATGACGTTTTCGAATATGCCGCTTGCCAAATAATCCTTTAAGGTTAAAATAATTCGATCGGACAGGCGCGGAGGTTTCCATGACGATCGCGATCATCGGTGGCGGACCGGCCGGGCTTTACGCCGCGATCCTGCTCAAAAAGCAGCGTCCCACCGCCGCGATCAATGTCTATGAGCGCAACCGCGCCGACGATACCTTCGGGTTCGGCGTCGTGTTCTCCGACGCAACTCTCGACAATTTCGAAAAATACGATCTGCCGAGCTATCAGAGCATCATCCGCGAATTCGCTTATTGGGACGACATCGCGGTGCATTTTCGCGGCACCGTGCACCGCGTCGGCGGCAACGGCTTTTGCGGCTGCTCGCGCCGCGCGCTGCTGATGATCCTGCAAGCGCGCGCACGCGATCTCGGCGTCGTGCTGCACTTCGAGGCCGACGTCGACAACGAAGCGCTGTTCGCCGACGCTGATTTGCTCGTGCTTGCTGACGGCATCAACAGCCGTTTCCGCGACAAGTTCGCCGATCATTTCGCGCCCGAGATCGATCTGCGCAGCAACAAATTCACATGGATGGGTTCGACCAAGCCGCTCGACGCCTTCACCTTCATCTTTGAGGACACGCAGTGGGGGCCGTTCATTGCCCACGCCTATCAATATGCCACCAATAGCTCGACCTGGATTTTCGAAACCGATCCCGAGACCTTCACGCGCGCCGGGCTCGATGGCCTCGGCGAGGCGGAGTCCGCTGCACGCATGGCGGAGATTTTCGGCGCGTATCTCGACGGCCATAAACTCCTCACCAATCGCTCGCTGTGGCGGCAGTTTCCGATGATCCGCAGCAAGCGCTGGGTCAAGGACAACATGGTTCTGATCGGCGACGCCAAGGCGACGGCGCATTTCTCGATTGGCTCTGGCACCAAGCTAGCGATGGAAGACGCCATCGCTTTGTCCGATGCGTTGGCCCGCGCGCCTGATATCGCGACCGCGCTCGATGCGTACGAACACGGCCGCCGCGAGGAGGTCGAGAAAATCCAGCACGCCGCCGACGTGTCGCTGGTGTGGTTCGAGCATGTCGATCGGTTCTGGGATTTCGACCCCGTGCAGTTTGCCTTCGGCGTGATGACGCGCTCGAAGGCGATCACCTATGACAATCTGCGCTTGCGTGCGCCGGAATTTGTCGTGGAAGCCGATAAAGCCTTCGCGCGACAGGTGCAGGCGCAGGGCTTCGATGTCGATACCGAAAAGCCCGTCGCGCCGATGTTTCAGCCCTTGCGGCTGCGCGACATGGTGATCGCCAATCGCGCGGTGGTCTCGCCGATGTGCATGTATTCGGCGCATGACGGAATGCCGAATGATTTTCATCTGGTGCATTACGGCGCGCGCGCGATCGGCGGCGCGGGCTTGGTGTTCACCGAAATGACTTGTGTCGCGGACGATGCGCGGATCACGCCCGGCTGTGCGGGGCTCTATACAGATGCGCATCAGGCGATGTGGACGCGGATTGTCGAATTTGTCCATGCCAGTTCGGCGTCGAAATTCTGTCTGCAACTCGGCCATGCCGGGCGCAAGGGTGCGACGAAGCTGATGTGGGATGGCATGGACCGCCCATTGGCTGACGGCGCATGGGATGTCGTCTCGGCCTCGCCGTTGCCCTATTATCCCGACAGCCAGATTCCGCATGAGCTGAATCGCGTCGGAATGGACCGCATCAAACAGCAATTCGTCGCGGCCACCGAACGCGGCGACGCCTGCGGCTTCGATATGCTCGAACTGCATTGCGCGCACGGTTATCTATTGGCGAGTTTTCTGTCGCCGCTGACCAATCAACGCAGCGATGACTATGGCGGCAGTCTCGACAATCGTCTCCGTTTTCCGTTGGAGGTGTTCGCCGCGATGCGCGCCGCATGGCCGGCGCAGAAGCCGATGTCCGTGCGCATCTCCGCGACCGACTGGGCGGAAGGCGGATTGTCGGCTGAGGAGTCGGTCGGCATCGCCGCTGCATTTCGCGACGCCGGCGTCGATCTCGTCGATGTCTCCACCGGCCAGACCACGCGCGATGCCAAGCCGATTTACGGGCGCATGTTTCAGACGCCGTTTGCCGATCAGGTCCGCAACGAAGCGCGCGTCGCGACGATGTGCGTCGGCAACATCACGACTTCAGACCAGATCAACACGATCCTGGCCGCCGGCCGCGCGGATCTCGTGGCGCTCGGGCGGCCTCATTTGATTGATCCGGGGTTCACCATGCGCGCGGCGGCGTGGTATGGCGCGGATATTGCGTGTCCGCCGCAATATCGGCCGGGTCAGGATCAGATCAAACGCAATTCCGTTCGCGAGCGGCAAGATGCGGATGAGTTGAAGATCAAGGCCAAGCCGAAGACGCGCGCCGAGTTGAAGGCGCAAGGCGCATCGCTTGCGGCGGAGTAGGGCACGCGACATGGACTGGCCGATGACGATCAGTGAGACGAGCGCGGCATGACACTCACGCTCGCGCTGGTCCAGATTCTCAACGGTCTGCAATTCGGGCTGATCCTCTTCTTGATCGCGGCCGGGCTGACGCTGGTGTTCGGCGTGATGGATTTCATTAATCTCGCACACGGCGTGCAATATATGGTCGGTGCTTATCTGGCTGCTGCCTTCACGGCGATGACCGGGAGTTTTTTGGCGGGTATCGCTTTGGCAATGCCGGCGGCGTTGATCTTCGGCCTCGCGCTTGAATTGCTGATCTTCCGGCATCTCTATGATCGCGATCACCTCGATCAGGTGCTGGCAACCTTCGGCGTCATTATCTTCCTCAATCAGGCGGTGAAATTCATCTGGGGTGCCGCGCCGCTGAGCGTGCCGATCCCCGATGCGTTGTCGGGCACGATCGAGATCGCTGACGGCATGCTCTATCCAGTCTATCGCCTCGTCATCATCGCGGTCGGCCTCGGCGTCGGGCTGGCCTTGTATGTCATCGTCAACAAGACCAGACTCGGCATGCTGGTGCGTGCCGGCGCGACGCATGCACCGATCGTTGCTGCGCTCGGCGTCAACATCCGATTACTGTTCACAATCGTGTTCGGTGTCGGCGCGATGCTCGCCGGTTTCGCCGGTGCGATGGTCGCGCCGATCCTCTCGGTCGAACCCGGCATGGGCGACAATGTGCTGATCCTCGCATTCGTCGTCATCGTGATCGGCGGCATTGGCTCGGTCCGTGGCGCATTCATCGCGGCATTGCTGATCGGCCTCGTCGATACGCTCGGGCGCTTCTTTGCGCCGTCTTTGTTGAAGCTGGTGCTCGATCCGGCCGCTGCAAGCCAGACCGGCCGCGCCATCGCACCGATGCTGATTTACATCCTGATGGCGGCGGTATTGTTCTTCCGCCCGTCCGGGCTGTTTCCGGCCAAATCATGAGCGATCAGCCCGCCGATGCTGACATTGCTTTGCGTGCGCCGGCGCCCGCGCAATCACGCCGCTTTCTGCTGCCGCTGAGTATATTTGCGTTGCTTGCACTGGTGCCGGTGCTGGCGACATTCGGGCCGCGCAGCTTCATTCTCGCGATCTCGACGCGGATATTAATTCTCGCACTGGCGGCGATGTCGCTCGATCTGTTGATCGGCTACGGCGCGATGATCTCGTTCGGCCATGCGGCGTTTCTCGGTCTCGGCGCTTATAGCGTCGCGATTCTGTCGAGCCACGGCATCAATGATGCATTCGTTCAGCTCGGCTGCGCGCTTGGCGTATCTTTTGTCTTCGCGCTTCTGACAGGCGCGATCTCGCTGCGCACCAAGGGCGTTTATTTCATCATGATTACGCTGGCGTTCGGCCAGATGCTTTTCTTTCTTGGCACATCGCTCGCCGCCTATGGTGGCGATGATGGGTTGACGCTGGCGCAGCGCAGCCTTGTTTTTGGCGCGCCGATCCTGAAAAATGATACGACATTGTATTACGTCGCTTTCGCGATCCTGCTTGGTGCTTATCTGCTGTTGCGGGCGATTGTCGCCTCGCGCTTCGGCCGCGTGCTGCGCGGCATTCGCGACAATCCGGTCCGGATGCAGGCGATCGGCTTTCCGCCGTTTCGCTATCAGCTCATCGCCTATGTCATCGCCGGCATGATCGCGGGTGTCGCCGGAGTTCTGCTCGCCAACCAGTCGGATTTCGTCAGTCCAGCTTACGCGACCTGGCAGCGTTCCGGCGAATTGATCTTCGTCATCGTGCTCGGCGGGCTTGGCTCGCTGCACGGCGCGATCGTCGGCGCCATTGTGTTTTCGCTGCTCGCTGAAATGCTCTCGCATTACACCGAACACTGGGCGATGATCTTCGGACCCATCCTCATTCTCGTCGTGCTGTTCG
>JAYUEY010000120.1:0-9444 GCA_043739005.1 Tardiphaga sp. | reverse complement strand
ACCGGAAACCGCGTCACGGTCCGGATCCCGGACTCGCCCGCGGTCAGTCGGGTCCAGTTGTCCTGCTTGCCGGCGCCGAGCGAGGTCACGACACCCATTCCGGTGACGACAACGATCGGCCGGCCGAATTTATCGTGCGTTGCTGCCATGAGATCCCCGAACCGTCTTCATCTATGTCACGGCCTCGACCAGCGCCATGCCTTCACCGCGCCAATGGCCGGTGCCGATGACAACGATCTGATCGGGCTTGTCGGCCATCTCAATTTCGAATCCGGATGCATCGTTCGCCGCGAACAATTGACGACGCGAGACGGCGAGCGCGGCAAGACCGAGCCCGAGCGGAAACTGCGCGTCGAGCGCGTGTCCGAAGGTGGTGCCAGTCGAGCGGATTGCGGTGTGACTGTGGCCGGCGAGAAAAGCTTTCTCTTCTGAGGTCGCGGGCTGGGCACCGGTTGCGCCGGAAATGATCGCGCGCTTGCCCGTGACTTTGCCGAGTTTGTCCCACAGAGCCGACAAGGCCTTGGTGATCTGGCCCGGCTCTTTGCGCCGTGCTTGATCAGATACGACGTTCGTCAGGCGCGCGAACGGCTTGGCGCCGCGCTTTTCAGCATGGGCACGCGATTCCAGCACGAGAAACGCGCCCGCCGAGCCGAGCGCGAATCCGCTGTCGGTATCGCGCGCCCAGACCGGCGTGTGCTTGGACTTCAAATTGAAATCCGCAAATTCATAGAGCAGCAGCAGATCCTTGCGTTCGCCATTATGCGCGGCACCGATCAGCGCGATGTCGCTTTGACCCGCAGCAATGCGTGCCAGCGCGATCCGCGCGGCATCGATGCTCGCGGATTCCTCGCCCATGAAGGTGCGCGACGATCCGGTGACGCCGTGCACGATCGCGATATTGCCGGCGAGAAGGTTCGACAACTGCGCCAGAAACAGCGTCGGCCGCAGATCGTTCATCAAGCGTTCGTTGAGAAAGCCAGGCGGTTTAGTACCATGATCTTCGGCATTCAAAATGCCGGCATCGACCACGAGATCACGCTCGCCGCCGCCTGCGGCGATAATCATGTCCATCCGCGACAGGATATCCTTTTCGCCTTTGATGCCGGCTGAATCGAGCGCCAGACCAGCCGCGTAAGTGCCGATCCGCTGCCAGGATTCCATCTGGCGCTGGTCGCCCTTTTTTGGGATCTGCGTGTCGAAAGTGACCGGCGCAAAGGGATGCACAACGTAAGGCGCGAAGCTCTGTTCGTCGACATTGATGCGGCCGGCATTCAACGCATCCCAATGCGCGTCGAGACTATCGCCCAGTGAGGTCGCAAGACCGATGCCGGTAATCCAGACTTCGACCGGCGCGGCAAGCGTGGTCGGGGTATCAACCATTGAGAGAAGCCTGTTCGGTCACGGTCCGGGAGATCATGGCGTCCGGCGGGAAGCCAATCTGTTTCGCCTTCGTTTCCATATGGCCGCGAAGATCCGGATTGGGAAACGGCACATGACGGAACGTGAGCTGCGCGTTGCAGGTCAATTTGCCAGCGATGCGAATTTTGACGTCGGTGATCGCGAAGCCTGAGCCCTCATGGACAATGCTGGCGTCGATCGTCAGCAACTCGCCCGGCGTCACGAAATTCCGCATCTTGGCTTCCTTCACCGCTGCGAGGAACGGCATGCGCTCGAATTTCTGCAAAGCGATCACCAGCCAGCCGGACGATTGCGCCATCGCCTCTATCAGCAGAACACCGGGCATCAGGGGATAGCCCGGAAAATGTCCCTCGAAGATGGTGCTGGTCTTCGGCACCTGCGCCTCGACCGTGATCGTGCCTTTGCCGACATCGAGGGCGGCAATCCGATCGACCATGCTGAAATATTCGAGATTCATAGCGAGCCGCGTTACGCGGTCTTGGCCGCGACCAGTTCGTCGATGCGCGCGCTCAGGTTCTTCAAAACGAAATACTGCTCGGTGGTGGCCTTGCCGTCATTGACCTCCTGCGTCCACTTTTCGAGTGGCAGCTTGATGCCGAAGGCCTTGTCGATGGCAAAAGCGATATCGAGAAAATCAAGGCTGTCGATGCCCAGATCGTCGATCGCATGGCTTTCCGGGGTGATCGTGTCGCGCGGAATGTCGCATGTTTCCGCAATAATCGTGGCGACTTGATCGAATGTGGTGGACATCGTTAAGCCTTTGATTCTTTGAAGTTAAATTAGACAAGGCGGGAGCATTGGCCCGCGCGGCCCGGTCCGTCATACAGAGTCGATTGCCCGTATAACGGAGCGGACGCATGAGTTCAATGGCGGCTGGCGATGTCGGCAGGCTCCGGAGCGGCCACCCGGTTGTCCAGATGGGCACAGTCGCGGCGTCCCATCAGCACGCAGTCCTGGGTTTTTCGTAAATCGGCAATGCTGACGGCGAGCCAAATGCCGAAACAGACCAAAGCGATTGTGAAGCCCAGCGCCGCGGCATTGGTCCACATCCGGTGGTGGAAATCATCCGCGTCATCGGAATCGGGCAAAGTCATATCGTTCCGCAACGCATCGCTGTGGCGCGGGCGGAATTTGACGACGCGGTGATCGTCGTCTGCGGCATCTGGTTGATGCAATCCCATAAGACAGCCTATCATGGGGTGCGGGATTCTGACAGCCCGCATGCCATCACATCCACGCTCAACTCGCCGGCATCAGGAAACCCAACATGGCCAATACCCGCGAACCGATTTTGCAGCCGGTGCCGATCTTGTTATTGCGACCGACGCAAATGACGGTCGGCATGCGTGAGGTCAAGGAAAAGCGCAAACGCTTTCGCGAGAGGAAGGCGAAGAAGCAGTCGGAAGCGATCGGCAAGCACATGATTCCGGTCGTGCTCGGGCCCGACAAGAATTTTTATGTCGTCGACCATCACCATCTGGCGCGCGCACTGCATGAAGAGGGCATCAAGGATGTCTTCGTCACGGTCATCGCGGACCTCACAATGGTAAACCGCGGAGCCTTTTGGGGCGTGCTCGACAACAAGCGTTGGGTCTATCCCTATGATGCCACGGGCGAGCGCCGCAGCTTCAAGGATATTCCGAAAACCGTCGCCCAACTGAAGGACGATCCGTATCGCAGCCTCGCCGGTGAACTGCGCCGCGCGGGCGGCTACGCCAAAGACACCACGCCGTTCAGTGAATTCTTGTGGGCGGATTTCCTGCGTCGCAACCTGTCGCGCAAATCGGTCGAAGCCGATTTCAACAGCGCGCTGGAAAAAGCGCTAGCGCTGGCCAAGAGCCATAACGCGATTTATTTGCCGGGCTGGTGCGGACCTGCATCGGACGGCTGATCCTTGTCGTCGTCGGCTTTGTAGTCTGGGCCACCCAATGCGCGGTGTAGCGTCTTCTCGATGCGGCCGCCGACCATCAAGATCACAAAGGTGATTGCGATGGCGACGCCGACGATGCGCCATTGTCCTGCGCCACACATGATGCCGATACAGGCCGTCAGCCATGTCAGCGCCGCGCTGGTCAGGCCGCGCACCCGCGCTTTTGCCTCGGCATGGATGATGACGCCGGCACCGAGAAAGCCGATCCCCGTCAGGATGCCCTGCACGACGCGGCTGGAGGAATCCGTAAAGTGCGCAAGGGTCCCGCCGGGATCGGTGAGGGTCACGATCATCGACGTCGCCAGCGCCACGAGGCTGAGCGTACGCAATCCGATCGGCTTGCCATGAAGATCGCGGTTCAGTCCGATCGCAGCACCCGCCAGCGTGGCGACGCCGAGACGCAAGATGATCTCTGAATAATCGAGCACGCGATGCGTCCTTATTTCGGCAAGCGGCCCATCAAATAAAATTCGTCATTCGGTTTCATCGACATGACGTTGGCCATCCGGTTCGACAGCGCGAAGAACGCCGCGATCGCAGTGATGTCCCAGATGTCATCATTGCTGAAGCCATGTGACGCGACCTCGGCGAAATCCTGCTCGGAGACGGACGCTGCATCGACGCTCACCTGCATCGCGAAATCCAGCATCGCTTTCTGGCGCGGCGTGATGTCCGCCTTCTGGTAGTTGATCGCGATCTGATCGGCGATCTGCGGGTTCTTGGCGCGAATGCGCAGGATCGCGCCATGCGCGATGACGCAATAATGGCACTGGTTCGCAGCCGAGGTCGCAACCACGATCATCTCGCGCTCAGCCTTGGTGAGACCGCTGTCTTTCTCCATCAGCGCATCGTGATAGGCAAAGAAAGCCCGGAATTCGTCGGGTCGCGAGGCGAGGCCGAGAAAGACATTCGGCACGAAGCCAGACTTTTCCTGCACTGCGAGAATGCGAGTGCGGATGTCGTCTGGCAATGAATTGATGGCCGGCATAGGAAACGCCGGGAAGCGGTCGGCGGCGGGCTTAATTTTTGTCATGAACGGTCGTCCGGCTTAATCGGGTTGGGCCGCGACCATAGGCGATGCGTCGAGGCGGCGCAAAGTTGCCTTGGATTTACCTGAGCGGCTTCTTCAACAGCGAGAAGCGATCCGGGTCGAGCCCGAGCGAGGGTTGCAGCATCGGCGCTTCCATCGAGCGCGGTTGCGCCCGATCCGCGAAACCGGATTCGGAAACATTATCACGGTTCGATGTTGCACCGCGCCAGCGCTCAAGCACGGCACCGACGAAATGAATGTCATGGCCGCTGGTGACGGAGGGCGAAGATGAAATCGTCGCCTCGCTGCGCGGCAATTGATGCGCCGGCACATCCTTGAACCGCAGTCGTGTCGGCAGCGCGACGCCTTCACCGAATGCCAGCACTTCGCGGGTGCCGAGCGATGGCACGAAGGCCAGCAGGTTTGCTGCGGCATCCGACACGGCCGAGCGCAACAGTGCCTGATCGCGTTCGTTCGCGAGGCGCATCGTGAACAACGTCGAGCATTGCGAGATGATGGTGGCGTCGAGTTCGGCGGGGCGTTGGGTCACAAGCCCAAGATAGACGCCGTATTTGCGACCTTCTTTGGCGATGCGCGAGATCGCCTTGCGGGTCGGCCCGAAGCCGATCGTGCGATCCGCCGATGCATAACGATGCGCTTCTTCGCAGACGAACAGCAGCGGTGAGGCGCCATCGCTCCACAGCCCGAAATCGAACGCCATGCGACAGAGAACGGAGACGACAGAGTCCACCACCTCGACCGGAAATCCGGCGAGTTGCATGATCGTCATCGGACGGCCATTGGCGGGCAGCCGGAATAAATGGCTGATGACCTCGGCCATGGTGTCGCCGCCGACATTGGCATTGTCGAACATAAACGTGTAGCGCGGATCGTTGCGGACCGTTTCGATGCGTGAAATCAGCTTATGATAGACGATGCGCGACGAGCGGTTTTCCAGCTTGCCCATGCGATCGTCGATCTGCGAGATCAGATCGACAAGGCGATAGGGGACAGGCGTATCGACGGTATAAGCGACTGTCTTGACATCCATCCGCTTGAGGCCGACGCGGTCCGAATTCTGGTATTGCGTATACATCGCCTTGGCGAGCGGGATGACCTCGGCCAGAACTTCAAGCTCGTCGGGCAGGCCGGGGCGGCCACCGAACAGGACGTCCACGATCTCCTCGAAATTAAACAGCCAGAACGGCAGTTTGAGGTTGCGCGGATTGAGCACCAGCGCGCGATCGCCGAAGCAGCGGCCATACTCATTGTGGACGTCGAGCAGGAAGACGCGCAAATTCGGCCGCGCCAGCAGGATTTCGTTGAGCAGCAGCGACACGCCGCTCGATTTGCCAACGCCGGTGGAGCCAAGAACAGCGAAATGCTTGTTCAGCATTTCCTCGACATCGACATATGCGAGCACGCTATTGTCCTGTTGCAGCGTGCCGATATGAATCTGGTCCGATCCTGTCGGCGTGTAGATCAGTCGCAATTCCTGATTGGTGATGAGATCGACGTCGTCATCGATGGTCGGGTAGTTCGTGACGCCGCGCTGAAAGCGCTGGCGCTGGCCACTGATATGGATCTCACCGAGCAGATCAACCGATGCCGTGGCGATATAACGATCCAATGCCGTGATGCCCTCGCGGGAGACCTCCGTAACCATCGCGACGATCGTACAGGTCGTGGTCCTGATACTAACGAAACGGCCGACGGTGGCGCGCGCATCCGCGATCGAGACGTCGTTGTTCGGGAACAGGCCAAAGCGCGCTTGTGAGCCGCGCACCATGATGATGCGTCCGAGGTTGGAAACTTTGTCCATCATGTCGATCGTTTTGCCGCCCGCAGCCTATGAGATTGCGAGACTATGCCGGGCGGGGTTGCACAAATCCTTAACTTAGTCTGTCACCGCCCAAATTATAGAGTGGCGGACGACCGATCGTGCAGACTGAGGCTTGAGCGCGGTCCAGCGCGGCCGTTAAGCCAGTGTTAACCAGGTAACTTCCGGGCGCTCCGCTGGATGATTGGCGCAAGCTTGGGAAAGCCGCCTCGAGCGAACAGGGCTTGGCGAGAGCAGGGCTTTGGCGAGAGCAAGACTTGGGGAAACGAGACTTAATGAGGCAAGACTTGGCGAGGCAAGACTTGGGGAAATGAGACTTGGCGCACATGGCTGGGGCGTGTGGCGGCCAAGGAATGCCCTTGCGATGGCGGGGCGGGACGGTTACAAGCCCGCATCGTCAGGCTGATCCGGTCATCTGACCCGGATCGCCATCGGAACGCTTCAGCGCCTCGCGCCCGCGTCTCCTTGGGGAATGGTGTAACGGTAGCACAACAGACTCTGACTCTGTTTGTCTAGGTTCGAATCCTAGTTCCCCAGCCAGACGACAATCTCTCCACCTGACAACACAGCCGCTTTACAGCTTGCGTGCTGCTGCCCAGCGAGGCCGCTCAGGCGCACCTCGTGGCGACATGCTCGCACGGCCTGGATGCCGAACGCGATCAATTTGAAATCAGAAAACCCCGCCCGGCCAAGAGCCGGATTTTGTGTTGCCAAAGCGTTGTCATCGCAGCCGGCATCGGCGATAGGCTCGCGGTTCGACTGCAACACGAAGGACGACGCCGATGGATGAACTTAACGGACGCATGATCGCCTGCCAGATCCTCATCACCGGGTTGATCGCGCGCGTCGCCAACAATTCGACCGATCCACTTCGCTTTCTCACGGAATTTCGCGACGAGATCAAAGCCGTCGTCAATCAAGTCAACATCGCCGGAATGGACAACACCGATCGCGTGCGTGCAACGGCGCAGCAGACGGTCGATGAATTGTTTTCGCTGATGAAGCCGCCGAGCAGCGACTAGTGGTCCGAATGTCAAATCCACTCCAGCTATTTGGAATGGTTTTAATCCCGTAATTTAGAACGATTATCGTCTGGAGAGATTCAAACACCGAGGTGCCGCATTTTGCGCATCGCTCGTTGACTGTGCGCCTTCGCGCTCGATACCCATGCGACACGGCGGCGCAAAACGACAGGATGCGTCCCGATTTTTCCAAGGGGCAAATCATGGGCACTGCGAAAACACCGAGATCATTGCGATCGGAGACAGCGACTGCGTCGCATCACGGCGTCTCGGCCGGCAAAATCTCGTCTGTTGCAGGCCTGATCGCCGTTGCCTCGTTCGGCAGCGCGGAAGCGCAGCAGCAAAACTTGCCGCCCGTCACCATTGATGCGCCTGTGGCCCGGCCGCGCCCGGCGGCCTCTCGGCCGACGCCGGATCAGATACGCGCGCGCAATGCGTTGCGTCGCGCCGCCCGCACGCCGCAATTGGTCGCGGCTGCACCGGTGCCGTTCCCGAATTTCGGCGGGTTGGCCGGAGATCGCGATCCCTATGCCAATCCCAACGCGCCCTATCAGGGCGAGCGCCTGCAGGCCTCGGGCAAATTTCCGGAGCGGATCGCCAATACGCCGCGTAGCATTACGGTTCTGACCAAGGAAGTTCTTGAGGACAAGAATGCCACCACGCTGAAGGATGCCGTCCGCACGACGGCGGGCGTGACGCTCGGAACAGGTGAAGGCGGTAACGCCTTCGGCGATCGTTTTTTCATCCGTGGTTTCGATGCGCGTAACGACATCTATATCGACGGCGTGCGCGATCCCGGCGTCAGCATCCGCGAAAATTTCTTCACCGAGCAGGTCGAGATTCTGCGCGGCCCGGCATCGTCCTTTGCCGGGCGTGGCACCACCGGCGGCGCGATCAACATCGTAACCAAGCAAGCGTCGAGCGAACGCAATTTCTACAATATGGATACGACCTTTGCGACCGATCGCACCAAGCGAGTCGTGCTCGACGTCAACCAGATCATCAGCCCGACGCTTGCGCTGCGGGCCGGTGGTCTGTTCCAGGACGCCGGGATCGCTGGCCGCAATTACGTTACCGATAATCGCAACGGTGCGTTCGCGGCGGTGAAGTGGACTCCGTATGACGCGATCAAGGTGACGGCGAGTTACATTCACACCGATCTCACCAGCATTCCTGATTTCGGCGTTCCTTATTTTCGACCCGGTGCGCCCGTTCCGGCGGGTCAGCAATTCACGACAACAGCCGGCGGCCCCTATACCGAATATGGTGTGCCGCGTAATACCTTCTACGGCTTCGTCAATCGTGATCGCCAAACGGCAAAGCAGGATATCGGTTCGCTGAATGCCGAAATCTTTGCGACGCCGGATTTCACGGTCACCAACAAGATCCGCGTGCAGCGCTCGATCCTCGATTACATCGGCACGTTGCCGGAAGGCCCGAACAACACTTTGCGAACGATTTCCGCCAATCCGCAGAGTCGCAATCAAATCACCAATGTCGCTGCCAACCAGACCGAGGCAGCCTATAAATTCAATCTTGCAGGGTGGCGCAACACAGTTGTCGGCGGCGTTGAGTTGTCGAAGGAACAAGTCACCTTCGACAGCTATACGGGTCTGAGTTCGGAGCAGTCGCCGGGTGGTTTTAACGGCAATGGCTCGCTTGCCGGTGTCAGCATCTTTGGTCCGCAAAATACGTTCACGCCTTTCAACACGACACCGACGCTGAACGGACGTCCGACCAATCTCGCCGTCGGCACCAAGAGCGTCTATGTCGCCGACACGGCGAACTACAACGACTTCATTATCCTGAATGGCGGCGTGCGCTACGACGACTACAACATCAATGTCGATGGCTTCGGCACCGTCAACGGTGTGGCGAACACGCGCGGATCGCAGTCGCAGCAATACGGCTTCACCAATTATAATGGCGGTATCGTCATCAAGCCGATCCCGATCGCGAGCCTGTATGCGGCCTATGCGACGTCGTCCAATCCGGTCGGTGCGGAGTTCGATGGCACGAGTGCGCAATATGGCGGTCTTGCGGCCACGGTGAACGGTGGCTCCAATCAGATTTTCGGGCCGGAGCAGAACAAGGCGATTGAAGTCGGCTCCAAGGTCGAGTTGTTCGAGCGCCGCTTGCTGGTGACGGGCGCATTGTTTCAGACCGAGAAGGAAAATGCGCGAGAGTCGCAGAACGTCACCAG
>JAYUEY010000119.1:0-25999 GCA_043739005.1 Tardiphaga sp. | reverse complement strand
GTGGTCGAGATTGCCGAGGCTTTGTCGCGTTTTGCGAGCGAAGGCGACGCGATCCACGACGTCCACAATGTCCGCGTGCGCGATAGCGAGGCTGGCGAGGTAGTGAACTTCCACTGTAGGGCTGCGCCGAACCTAAGCGTGATCCGGGTCCATAACGGCGTCGACGAGATCGAACACGCGCTGCGTCGCGCATTTCCGAGCGTAAAGCGCGTCATCAGCCATGCCGAACCCGCACGCGCGATCTGAACGGCGACGCCGTTCCTGTTTCGGACTCATGCAAGTGAAATTAAGAAGCCTTTGGGTAAAATAATTTCACGTTCACGAATCGATGACTCTCGACAGGCCGGGCAATCTGGATTCTTATGATCTTGATTCGGAGGCTGGGGAGCCACTCCGATGATTGTATCCTTTCAAGTTCAAATCATCATGGGGACTGATGGCATGGCGCGTGTTCACGCGGCGAGCCCGCGCGTGCAATCTGATTCCATTAAAGGATTGGCGCAGTCGATCGCGAAACCGGCCTATCACAGGCTGCTGATTGCCGAGCCGGTTTTGCGCCGCGCTGTCCCGACGCTTATCATCGCCTTCCTCATCACCATCTGCTTTGGCGCCTTCGTGCAGGTGGTTGATCAAAACCGCCAAAAGCGCGCCGCGATGAAGCGCGACATGATGGCGCTCAGTGATATCCTCTCCGAACGGCTTGATCGACTGGCATCGATCCGCGCCGAGCGCGCGACGCTGCAGGAGCGCCTGCAGAACCTTTTGCCGGGTCTCATCCCGTCTTGGGGGATCGCACCGCAGCGCCATGTCGTCGTTCTCAATGGCGACCAGCGCATCATCGCGCGCGTTCCGTTCGAGGAAACGTCAGACACGATCGGCAACATTCTCGATCTCGTCAGTGCCGCGCTGCCGAAGGCCAATTCGCTGCAACAGGCCGATGTCGTCGATCTCAACCTTTCAGACGGCGGCACGGCCTATGTCACGCAAGCAACGCTGCGCGGCATGCCGGGACAGATCATCGTCATTCAAGAACAACACGATCCAATTTGGCGCTCTGACGCAGCGCTCTCGGTTACGCTGTCGGCAACCACCGGCTTTGTCGTACTGATCCTCGGCTTTGCCTTTCACTGGCAATCGACCCGCGCCCGCGAAGGCGATCTCATCAACGATGCCGTGCGCGGCCGTATCGATACGGCCCTTAATCGCGGTCGCTGCGGTTTGTGGGATTGGGACCTGTCGCGCGGCCGCATCTTCTGGTCACAGTCGATGTTCACCATTCTCGGGCTCGATAGCCGCAGCGATCTTCTGACCTTCGGTGACGTCAACGCGCTGGTGAAATCCGACGATATCAATCTGTTCGAGATCGCCGACCAGTTGATCGCTGGCAAAATTAACCACATCGACCAGACGTTTCGCATGCAACACACCAATGGCCACTGGATTTGGCTGCGTGTGCGTTGCGAACTCAGTTCAAGCGCAAGCAGCGGCAGCCCGCATCTGATCGGCATCGCGGTCGATATCACCGAACAAAAAAGCCTCGCGGAAAAGACTGTGGAAGCCGATTTGAGGCTACGAGACGCGATCGAGACGATTCCGGAAGCCTTCGTATTGTGGGACGCCGACGACCGTCTTGTGCTGTGCAACTCGCATTTTCAGGCGCTTCACAAGCTGCCTGATACCGCCGTCACGCCTGGCACATCCTATGAGACGGTAATCGAAGTCGGCAGCATGCCGGAGGTCAAGACCCGACTGACGGAGAGTAGCGCACTGGCACCGGGCGCGCGCACGTTCGAGGCACAGTTGGCGACCGGAAGCTGGCTGCATATCAGCGAACGCCGCACCAAGGATGGTGGCTATGTCTCGGTCGGCACGGACATCACGCGCATCAAGGCGCATGAGCAAAAGTTGATGGACAACGATCTGTTGATGCGAGCCACCGTTATCGACCTCAAGCAATCGCAGACGACGCTTGAGAAACAGGCCATCGAACTCGCTGATCTCGCGCAAAAATACTCGGACGAGAAAAACCGCGCTGAAGATGCCAACCAGACCAAGACAAAATTCCTGGCAAATATGAGCCACGAGTTGCGCACGCCGCTGAATGCCATTATCGGCTTTTCCGAGATCATGGGCAGCGGCATGTTCGGCGCGCTCGGCTCGGAGAAATATCAGGAATACTGCCACGACATTCTGACGTCTGGTTATTACTTGCTCGACGTCATCAACGATGTCCTCGACATGTCGAAGATCGAAGCTGGTCGTATGAAGCTCGACCGCGAGAAACTTGATCTCGCACAGACGCTCTCGGAATCGCTGCGGGTCGTCGCCGGCCGCGCCGACCATAAGAAGCTGACGCTCAGCGCGGACATTCAGGGCAATATCCCGATCTCGGCTGACCGTCGCGCCATCAAGCAGATTCTCGTCAACCTACTGTCGAACGCCGTCAAATTCACACCGGATGGCGGCCGTGTGATCGTGCGGACGCGCATGGTCGGCGATCGCGTGATGCTGATGATCGCAGATACAGGTATCGGGATCGCACCCCAATCGCTCGTCAAGCTCGGCAAACCGTTCGAGCAGGTCGAAAGCCAACTGACCAAGACGTATCACGGCTCGGGCCTCGGCCTTGCCATCGCGAAGTCATTGACGACGCTGCATGGTGGCGAGATGCGGCTACGTTCCAAACTCGGCACCGGCACCGTGGTTTGCGTGATGTTGCCCCGTGACGGCCAGTGCCGCGCCGAGGACAATGCAGCGGCGGCCTAACCGCCCTCTTCCAGTAACATCTTGAAGACCCTGCGCACCTCGGCCTGTGTCTCGCGCACGCGCGCCTCCAATGACGAGAAATCCGGTGCATCGCCGGCGCGAGTCATCACCCGTAACAAATCTTCCCCCGCCGTTTTCGGATCGAATTTCGCACTGACGCACAGTCTCAGAATTTGCGTCAGATCGTGATAGAGGCGCGCCGCCGGCCGCAGCACCTGCAATGCCGGCTGTGGCAGCAGACCCAATCGCGCCGCATGCTCCAGCACTTGTACGGTGCCGACATCCAAAATCTCAGGTGTTTTCGCGGCATGCACAAGTTGCAGATACTGCGCGATGAATTCGATATCGACCATGCCGCCGGCGGCGTATTTCAAATCCCAGATCTCGTCATCGCCTTTTTCGAGGCCGATGGCATGGCGCATCTCGACCACGTCGGTCGCGATCATCGACGCGTCGCGCGGTCGCGTCAGCACCTTGCGGATAATGGCTTCAATCTGGCTTTTAAACACGGGCGAGGCGGAAATCACACGCGCGCGCGTCAGCGCCATGTGCTCCCAAGTCCAGGCCTCATGGTCCTGATACGCGGCAAATGAATCGATCCGCGACGCGACGGGCCCGGCACGACCGGACGGCCGCAGTCGCATGTCGATCTCATACAACACACCGTAATTTGTCCGCGTCGTGAATGCGCTGATCAGGCGCTGCGTGAAGCGCGCGAAATACTGCGCGCCTTGCAATGAGCGGGCGCCGTCCGAATCCGGCTGGTCATGGTCAAAATCATAAATGAGAATGAGATCGAGATCGGACGACGCCGTCATCTCGCGGCTGCCGAGCTTGCCCATTGCGAGGATCGCCGTCTCCTGCCCCGCGATATGTCCGTGTTGAGCGGCGAATTGATCCGACACCAGCCGGTGGATCGTATCGACGATGCCTTCGGCGACATCCGCGAACGCAACGCTGGCCTGCCGTGCCGACACCGTTCCCGAAAGTATTCGCGTGCCGATCAGGAACAGGCTCTCCTGCCCGAACAGCCGGATGCGGTCGAGAAACTCTTCGTAGGAATCCGCGTCCTGCAGCGTCGTTGAGAGCCGCGCCGATAATTCGACCTGATCCGGCATCGCACCGAAGAAGCGCGGATCGATCAGGCCATCCATGATCTGCGGTTGCCGCGCCAACATATCTCCGAGACGTGGCGCGGCACCCAGCACCAGCGCAGCAAGTGCGACGAGATCGGGATTTTGGCTCAGCAGTGAGATAAGCCGGCCACCGCGATGCAGCGCCTGCAACAAGCGGTCGAAGGCGATAACGGCATTATCCGGTTCTTCGGCATGCGAAAGGCCGTCGATCAGTGCGGGCACGAATTCATTGAACGCGCGGCGCGTCTCCTCGACCTTGAGCACACGATACTCGCCTGCCATCCAGCGCTGCACGGTCTCCGCCACCATCAGCGGCTGTTTGAAGCCGAGCTTATCCAGATGCGCCCGTAGCTTTGCATCGCCCGGCCCGGTGGCATAGTCGATAACCGGCAGATGCGCTGCGCCGGGATCGCTCTCGAACAGTTTGCTGTAATGGCCCTGCACGCAATTCAGATAGCCCAACAAATCGGCGGCGAAGGTTTCGCGGCTGGCATAGCCGAGGAAATGCGCGAACGCCGCAATGGACTCTGCGCTGTCCGGCAGCGTATGCGTTTGTTCATCGGCGACCATCTGTAAACGGTGTTCGACGCGGCGTAGGAACAGATAGGCGGCCGTCAGTTCGTCGCGCGCAGCATAAGTGATCCAGTTCGAACTCGCGAGAATCTTCAGCGCATCAAGCGTCGGCCGCACACGCAATTCGGGGTGGCGGCCGCCCGCGATCAATTGCTGGGTCTGCGCGAAAAATTCGATCTCGCGAATGCCGCCGCGACCGACCTTTACGTTGTGGCCTTCGACGGAAATGTCAGTCTGGCCACGAAACGTCTGCATCTGGCGCTTCATGTCATGGACGTCGGCGAGCGCTGCGAAGTCGAGATGTTTGCGCCAGACAAAGGGCGCGATATCCGCGACCAACATCTCGCCAGCCTTGGCGTCGCCGGCGCATGGCCGCGCTTTGATCATCGCCGCACGTTCCCATGTGCGACCTTCGCGTTCGTAATAATGCAGCGCCGATGCCGTCGAGATCGCCACCGGCGTCGAGGCCGGGTCGGGGCGCAACCGCAGATCGACGCGAAAGACGTAACCGTCGCCGGTGCGCTGTTGCAAAATCCGCGACAACCCTTGCGCAATACGAACAAAAAATGGTTGCGGTTCGATATCTTCGGCGAGCGTCCGTGCGGCAAGATCGAAGAACACGATAAGATCGATATCGCTGGAATAATTCAGTTCGCCCGCACCCATCTTGCCCATCGCGAGCACGACGAGGCCGCTATCGTCTTCCGGGCGCCCAATGTCAGCAGGCTTGAGGCGACCCCGCGCGACCTCCTGCCGCAGCAAAAAACGCAGCGCACTCTGCACGCTAACGACGGCGAGATCGGTCAGCGCCTGCGTCACCTGCATCACCGGCCAGACGCCGCCGATATCGCATAACGCGACCAGCAGCGCGGCTTCGGATTTCATGAGCCGCAATAGCCGCATCACATCGGCTTCGACGGATGTCTCCGACACATCACGCGCAGTCCGCGCGATCAATTCCGGCACGTAGGTTTCTGGCGCGCAGGACAGCAGGCGCAGTACGCGCGCGGCATCGGCACGGATCAGATCGAACAGATAAGGTGAGAACTCGACGATGCCGAGCAGGATCGCCTCGAGTTTGGGATGCGCGGCGATCAGCTCCGCAATCGCGCGCGCTTGATCGGGCTCACAATCGCCAAGCCACTCCGTGAGGTGCTGCCCGGCGGCGTCCGGCGCGCTCACATGCGGGGCATCGACGAAACGCGCGGCAAGCCCTGCATGGCCCGCGTACTCTATCGCAGAAGCGGTCATGTTGCAGTCAGTGACACATTCACGCTCTGGCCCACAAGAGGCCTTACTGCGACACCGTCGCCTGACACCGCAGGCAGCATAAGCGTTGCCCGCAGCCCAGGTTCGGCGTCACTCAGTGTCAACGCGCCACCATGCAATGTGGCAACCGCGGACACAAGGCTAAGCCCAAGCCCGGAGCCCGGCAGCGTGCGGCTGGCTTCAAGGCGCACGAAACGCTCGACCGCATGCTTGCGATCCGCTTCCGCGATGCCGACGCCGCGATCGGTGACGCCGAGCAAGACACGATCGCCGACGCGCTTTGCCTCGATCAGGATCGCCGCGCCGTTTGCTTCGTCTGACTTGCCGTATTTGATCGCGTTTTCGACGAGATTGGCGAGCGCCTGCCCGATCAATTCGCGATTGCCATGCATCCACGATGGCTCTGCGTGCACCGCAAGCGCAAGGCCGTTGTCTTCCGCGAGCGGCTCGTAGAGTTCGTGGATGCCATTGGCAACATCGGCCGCGTCGAAATCGACCATGTTGTCGCGCGCCTGCCCGGATTCGGCGCGCGCGATCATCAACAGCGCGTTGAAGGTGCGGATCAGCCCGTCGGATTCCTCGATCGTGCGTTCGAGCGCGGCGCGATATTCGGTCTCATTGCTCGCGCGCGTCAGCGCTTCCTCGGCGCGGTTGCGAAGCCGCGTCAATGGTGTCTTAAGATCATGCGCGATATTGTCGGAGACTTCTTTCAGGCCCATCATGAGCGCTTCGATGCGCTCCAGCATGGCGTTGAGATTTTCGGCGAGACGATCGAGTTCATCGCCGCTGCGCCCGACCGTTAATCGGCCTGAGAGATCGCCCGCCATGATACGCTGCGTGGTGCCGGTCATCGCATCGATCCGGCGCAGCACGCGCCGCGCGACAAAGATACCACCGCCAAGTCCGAGCACGACGACGACAAGCACCGACCATTGTGCAGCCTTGGCGACGATGCCGAACAACCGACGACGTTCTTCGAGGTCGCGCCCGATCAGCAAACGAAAGCCGCCGGTCTGATCCGTCACCAGCACAAGTGCCCGATGCACGTCCTTATCCTGATCGTCGAGCCGCCGATAGATGATCTCGGTCCAGCCTTTGCTCGCCATCACGCCGGGCTGCAGCGAACCGACATTACCGGCTACCGCCTGCCCGGTCGGGGTCGTCACGAGATAGAGATTCGAGCCCGGTCGCAGCGCGCGGGTTTCGATTTCCTGCACCAGCCCACGCAGGCCTTTCTGGGAGAAGACATCGCCGAGTTCGCCGATCTCGACATTGACCGTGGCCGTGATCTGGTCGGTCACCATTCGCCGCGTATTCCACGCGAAGTAAGCCAGCAGCGATGCAGCGAACAGCGCGAACAACAGCAGATACACCAGCGTCAGCCGGAACGCCGTGGTGCGGATCAGTTTACCGAACGCCGTCACGGGTGGTGGCCTCTCCTGCCTATGGACACATGCGCACGGGCGCTTCAATTTTAACAGCGAGCGGCTCAAGGAGACAGGGCGGAAATATGAGGATGGTGGGAATTGGGACTTTGATTGGATCAAAGATCGCAAGAAACCTTCAGCGCGATGAGATTACCGTCACGAAACTTGAACGCCCCTACTTCATCCCGTCCCGGACCATATACCCGGCACCACGGATCGTATGGAGCAGTGGCCGCTCATAGCCCTTGTCGATCTTGCCGCGCAGGCGGGAGATGTGGACGTCGATGACATTGGTCTGAGGATCGAAGTGATAATCCCAGACGTTTTCCAGCAACATGGTCCGGGTGACGACCTGTCCGGCGTGCTTCATCAGATATTCGAGCAGCCGAAATTCGCGCGGCTGCAGCGTCAATTCGTCTTTGCCGCGTGTCACCCTATGAGAAAGCCTGTCGAGTTCGAGATCGCCGACGCGGTAGCTGGTCTCCTCAGTCGGACCGCCGTGACGGCGCGACAGCACCTCGACGCGCGCCAGCAGTTCAGCGAATGAATACGGTTTCGGCAGATAATCGTCGCCGCCGGCACGGAGCCCCTTGATGCGATCGTCGACCTGGCCGAGCGCGGACAAAATCAAAGCCGGCGTGCGGTCGCCTTTGCCGCGCAATGCGCCGATCACGGAAAGCCCATCGCGCTTCGGCAGCATGCGGTCGATCACAAGCACGTCGTAATCGCCGCCGTCGGCGAGTGCCAGGCCCTCGTCACCATCGCCAGCAAGATCGGCGACATGACCGACCTCGCGGAACGCCTTGACGAGATAGTCGGCGGATTCGCGATCGTCTTCGATGATGAGGAGACGCATATGTTTGTCAGATTCGCTCACAGGTGCTGGCCTTCTGTCACCATGCCGTCGCGGACAACGCCGCGCAAGGCGGGCTCGGCGACAGCTTGAAATGAAGCGGGCGGCAAGACTGGGGAATCTTGCCGCCCATCACGCCCTGCGACGAAGGGGGGCGAAATCACCGCAGGGAACAAGTGGAGGGCGAACTTACGCTCGCCCTCCTGAGAGAAAGCCATCGGCAGGGGCGAAGATGCCAACGACGCGCTCCACTCGGTTGCGCCAGCGCAAACTTAGCCCTTGCCGATCGGGAGCGCGACAAAGCGCGACGAGCCGCCCGAGCGAACCCGCATCAGCACGCTGTTCTTGTTGTCAGCCTTCGCCGTCGTCAGCGCGTCGCGGACATCGCCAGCGCTAGCGACATTCTTACCGCCGACTTCGAGGATGACATCGCCTTCCTTGAAGCCGCGCTCGGCCGCCGAACTCTTCGGATCGACTTCGGTGACGACCACGCCGTCCTTGCCGGCACCGGCGACGGAGCTGGACGGGGCGAGCGTCAGACCGAGGCGCGGCACCTGCGTGTCGGCCTTCGGCGGGGTACGATCGCTATCGATGTCGGCTTTGGCTTCCTTCTGCGCATTCGGCAGCACGCCGAGCGTCAGATCGACTTCCTTGTCGCGACCATTGCTCATGACATTCAGCTTCACGGCATTGCCGGGCGCGAAGCCGCCGATGGTGCGGGCGAGTTCGCGGGCATCCTTGACCGGCGTGCCGTTGACGGCGGTGATGACGTCACCAGACTTGATCCCGGCTTTTGCCGCCGGACCATCGGCCTGCGGCTCCGCAACGAGCGCGCCTTCCGCTTTCTTCAGGCCGAGGCTGTCGGCAATCTCAGCCGTCACCGGCTGAATCTGGACGCCGATCCAGCCACGGCTGACCGACCCCTTATCCTTGAGCTGGGCGACGACGCTCTTCACCGTTGAAGCCGGAATTGAGAACGCGATGCCGACGCTGCCACCGGAGGGCGAATAGATCGCGGTGTTGACGCCCATCACTTCACCGGACACGTCAAAAGCTGGACCGCCCGAATTGCCCTTGTTCACCGGCGCATCGATCTGGATGAAATCATCATAGGGGCCATTGCCGATATCACGGCCCGATGCCGAAACGATGCCAGCCGTCACCGTGCCGCCAAGACCGAACGGATTGCCGACTGCGAGCACCCAATCGCCGATGCGCGGCTTGGTGTCCGAAAGTTTGGCGAACGGGAACGTCGCGCCGTCGGTCTCGACCTTGATGAGCGCGATGTCGGTGCGCGGATCAGTGCCGATCACCTTGGCCTTATGAACGGTGCCGTCATCTGTCGTGACTTCGACCTTGTCGGCACCGTCGACGACGTGATTGTTGGTCACGGCATAACCATCCGGCGTGATGAAGAAGCCGGAGCCCTGCCCCGTTACTTGACCGCCACCGCGGTTGCCGCCGCGCGGTCCACCGCGCATACCGGGCGGGATACCATCCGGACCGCCGAAGCGCTTGAAGAAACGCTCCATCGGCGAACCCGGCTGGAACGGGGAATCCTCGTTATTGCTGCTATCTTCCTTACCCGCCTTCTCGGTCATGTTGACGCGAACCGACATCACCGACGGCTTCACGCGCTCGACAATATCGGCAAAGCCGATCGGCTGCGCGACCTGCTTGACCTGCTTGTCGACCTGCGCATGCGCCGGGGTCGAAAACACATCAAAGGAATGCGGCGCGGGGCTGAGGCCATAGCTCGCGATGCCCAAACCAGCAACGACCGAAGCCATCAACGCGATCTTTCGCGCCGAGAACAGCGAGCGCTTCGGGGATTTGTAAGAAGGCAGGTGCGAAAATTCGGTAGGACGCTCGGTCATTGCTGTCATCTCCAGTGGCCAATTTGGCGATACGTCGATTCGTGCGACGCATTTGATGGGCTGAAGATGGGGTTTGCCGCCTTACCGCGCGCTGGCGGGGGCATTAATTGTTTGTAATGAAAAACGGCGGCTGGATACCTCAGCGAAACAGCTCAGGCCGGCCTGTCGGATTCGCTGAGCAGTCTATGGATGCGCGCTTCCTCATCGACGGTAAGCGTCAGATCGCGCGGATCGGACAGAGATGCTATTTTGGTGCGTCGGCGCTGATGCATCCACAAAGCGACGCCGCCGCCGAGCAATGCGAGCGGCGGCAGCAACCACAGCACCAGCGTGTGCGGGTTAAAGCGCGGCTTCAGCAGAACGAATTCACCGTAACGCGCGACGAGAAAATCCAGCACTTTGGAATCGCTGTCGCCGGCCGTGATCCGCTCGCGAACCAGAAGGCGCAAGTCGCGCGCCAAAGGCGCATCGCTGTCGTCGATCGATTGGTTCTGACACACCATGCAGCGCAGTTCGCGCGACAAATTTCGAGCGCGGATTTCCTTCGCCGGATCGGTCATGATTTCATCGGGCTGAACGGCATAGGACATCACTGGCGCACAAATTACGAAAGCAGAAATCAGCAATGCGAGTAATCGTCTCACGCGCTCACTCCGCCGGTTGCAGGCCACGCGCCTGCTTTGCGGCTTTCGGTGCGCCGACGCGCAGACGGCGATCGGTTAATGACAGCAGGCCGCCAAACGCCATCAGCAATGGCCCGAACCAGATCAGCAGCACGAAGGGCTTGTGATAGATTCGCACCGACTGTCCGCCATCGGCCATCGTGTCACCGAGCGAAATGTAAAGCTGGCTGAAGCCGCGCGACAGTAAAGCGGCTTCCGTCGTCGAGGATTGGCGTGCGGTGAAATTGCGCTTCGACGGCGTCATCACGCCGATCTCGTCGCCATTGCGGCGCACCGAAAATGTCGCGACCTGCTCGCGGAAATTCGGACCCTGCTGCGCCTTCATGCCATCGAGCCGCAGCGTGTAGCCGCCGACAGCTGCCGTGCCGCCCGGCTTCAGCGTGCCAATATATTCCGAATTCCACGTTGTTTCGCAAACGATGCCGATCAGCGCGACGCCGATGCCGGCATGCGCGAACACCGTCCCCCAACTCGATCGCGGCAGCCCGCGCGCGCGTCGCAGCGCCGTGCCAAACGGCACGCGAAACAGCTGCGTGCGCTCGACGAGATCGCTCAGCGCGCCGCCGATCACGAACACTGCCAGCCCGATCGCCAATGGTGCCAGCGCGGCACCGCCTGTCGTCCACGCCCATAGCACCGCAATCGCGATCAGCCCGGCCACCGCCGCCGCCATTAGCCGCTGCGACGCGCCGATAATGTCGCCACGCTTCCACGCCAGCAGCGGACCGAACGGCATCGCCAGCATCAGCGGCACAAACAACGGCGCGAACGTCAGATTGAAGAACGGCGCGCCGACGGAAATCTTCTCGCCTGTGACGACTTCGAGCGCCAGCGGATAGAGCGTACCGATAAAGACAGTCGCGCAGGCCGTGGTAAGAAACAGATTGTTCAGTACCAGCGCGCCCTCGCGCGAGATCGGCGCGAACAACCCGCCCTGCTTTAATGCCGAAGCGCGCCAGGCGTAGAGCGTAAGGCTTCCGCCGATAAAGATGCATAGGATCGCGAGGATGAACACGCCGCGCGTTGGATCGGTCGCGAATGTATGGACCGAGGTCAGCACGCCGGAGCGCACGAGAAAGGTACCCAGCAGTGACAGCGAGAACGTCAGGATCGCCAACAAGACGGTCCAGATTTTCAGCGCATTGCGCTTTTCCATCACCACGGCGGAGTGCAACAACGCGGTACCGGACAGCCACGGCATCAGCGAGGCGTTCTCGACCGGATCCCAAAACCACCAGCCGCCCCAACCGAGTTCATAATAGGCCCAGTACGAGCCCATCGCGATGCCGAGCGTCAGACAAATCCACGCCATCAAAGTCCACGGTCGTACCCAGCGCGCCCATGCGGCATCGATGCGGCCTTCGATCAGCGCGGCGACGGCAAAGGAGAACGAAATCGAGAAACCGACATAGCCCAGATAGAGCATTGGCGGATGCACGGCGAGGCCGATGTCCTGCAACACCGGATTGAGATCGCGGCCTTCAAGGGGCGGATTGGCAAGGCGCAAAAACGGGTTCGAAGTTACAAGGATGAACAGATAGAATGCGGTCGCGATCCATGCCTGCACAGCCAGCACATGCGCGCGCAGCGACAGCGGCAGATTGTTGCCGAATGCCGCGACGAGGCCACCAAACAGCGCCAGGATACTGACCCACAGCAGCATCGAGCCTTCGTGGTTGCCCCAGACACCTGTGATTTTATAGAGCATCGGCTTCAGCGAATGCGAATTCTCGAATACGTTGACGACGGAGAAATCCGACATCACGTAAAGCGTCGTCAACGCGCCGAATGAGATCAGCACGAATAGCAATTGCGCCAGTGCTGCCGAGCGCGCGACATTCATCAAGCCCGCGTCGCGAACGTAAGCACCGACCACCGGCACCGTCGACTGGATCAGCGCCAACGCCAGCGCCAGAACCAGCGCGTAATGTCCGGCTTCGGCGATCATTGTGTAAGACTCGGTTTGGAGTTTGAGGTGTTCTGCGAAATCACGGGTTTGCCGTTGGTGCCTTCCTGCCAGCGGCCTTGTTTCTTCAGCGCGTCTGCGACTTCCTTCGGCATGTAGTTTTCGTCGTGCTTGGCCAGCACGGTATCCGCCTTAAACACGCCGGAGGAATCGATCGCACCTTCCGCGACGACGCCCTGCCCCTCGCGGAACAGGTCCGGCAGAATGCCCTTATAGGCAACCGGCAAGGTTGCATTGCCGTCCGATACGATGAACGACACCGCGAGATTATCGCCGCGCTTCAGCGAACCTTGCTCGACCATGCCACCAAGACGAAACCGCGTGCCCGGCTGAATATTCTTTTCGCTCACCATCGCAGGCGTCGAAAAGAATACGATCGAATCGCGCAAGGCGTTCAGCACGAGCCCGGCCGCGATCGCGAGCACGCACAGCGCGCCTCCGATCATCGTCAATCGCCGTTGCTTGCGCGTCATTAAAAATTATCCATTCAATCCAAGCGATTTCACACCGTCGTCCAATTGCTTCAGCCGCTCGGCATTGTCGCTCAGCGCCGCGCGGGCGTCGATCTCGGCGCGTTTGGCCAGAGCGCGATCACCCAGCACCATATAGGCACGCATCAGCCGCAACCATCCCTCGACATCGCTGCCATCAGCCTTCAATTTCGTCGCGAGCCCGTCGACCATGCCGCGGATCATCGCGTTGCGGTCGGTGTCGTTCATGCCGCTCGCCGCAGTGACAGCCTCCTGCGAAGGGGCCGGCATGACGACGCCACCGACGCGCACCAGTGCCTGCTGCACTGCGGAGCGCCATGGCGCATCCGGTGAAGCCTTTTCAAGCAACGCACGCCAGATTGTGGCAGCTTCCGTACCGCGACCGTCCTGCTCGGCGGCGAGGCCGAGGAAATACGCCGCCTTTGGATTTTCGGAATCGAGCGTCACCGCGCGCTCGAATTCAGTTTTGGCGTCAGACGTCACCACACCATTGGCAACGCCAGTGATCGCCTCGCCTAAATCCGCGCGCCGCTCCGCTGTTTCGCCGGCATATGTGATGGAATTGCGGTAGGCGCGCACGGCATCGTCGTAGCGTTCGAGCTTGACCAGCACAGGCGCCAGCACCGTCCAGCCACGGCCGTCGGTCGGATTGGTTTCGAGATGGCCCTCGACCTGCGCGACGAGCCGATCTAGCGGATCATTGGCCGACGGCAATCCGCGCCGGTCCGCCAGCGGAAAATCCGGCATGCGCGGCGACCCCAACGGCAGATACAGCGCCGCCGCAAGTGCTGGAACTCCGATCAGGGCGACGATGGACACGACGCGGCGCAAGGTCATACTGACATGCGAGGGCGTTGCGCGTGTGCCGTCGGCAGCGGCGAGCAGCCGCCGCGAAATTTCGACCCGCGCGGCTTCGGCGTCCGGCTTTGGGATCATGCCGGCGGCAAGGTCTCGGTCGATTTCGGCCAGTTGATCAGTATAAACGATGGTTTCACTGCCGCTCGCCGTCACGCGCGGGCCACGGCCGAGCGGCCACAGCACGGCAAACACCGCCGCCGCCGTCATCAAAGCAAACACGAACCACAGCGCCATAGACTATTAGGTTCCGACAAAATTCAGGCAGGATGCCGCATCGTCGGGCATCGGATCGCCGTTTTACACCATGTCGAAGGAAGCTGCGCAATTGACATTTGCGGGAACGAAAAGGCCGCGTCAGACCGCCCGCGCGGGCTTGCGTCCGTCGGCAAGGGCATTGTCGGCCGAGCGGCCCATCAGCACCGCATAATCGTGCCCGAACAGCACCTCGCAGAAGCGGATCGCTCCCCGCGCTTGCTGCTCACGAAAGTCGCGTGCCGAGGGCTCGCAATGCCGCAATGATTCGACCAGCATTTCGGTCGTCTTCTCGATGTAGGATTGCAGCTCAGAATAGGTCCGCAGCGTTACCTCGTTGATTGCGAGTTCGCTGGCAAACGAGCGACAGACCGCGACGAGATCGATCAGCGCCGCCGTTTCGTCGATCTCGGACGGATCGAGCCGCGTCGCAGCCGTGACATCCTTGTCAGGCCGTTGCCGCAACAACCGCCGCACCCGACCGGGCACATTGTCGATCACGTTCTTGAGCGCGTCCGACATATCGACGCGCAACATCGCCAAAGATCGCCCCGAAGGCGAATCGCTGCGGACGTCGAGTTCGGTGCGCAGGCCGCGAACGCCATCATGGACAAGTTTAATGGTTTCGCCCGCTGTCCCGAATTGGCCGCGCTTGATGTTTTGCCGCAACAACAGGGCGCTCTGCGACAATTCCTCGATCGCCATAGGCACAGCGACACCGAACGGATGCGCGGCGACACGACTGGCATCGTCGGTCGCCGCCGCATGGACGGCGAGCCGTACAATTTGCCATGATGAAGGCAATCTCTTCATCAATAGCCGCAGCGCAAAGGGAAGGAGCTGCGGCGTCTGCAAGGCCGGGATCGCCAGGGCGGTCATGACCAATGCAATCTGTGAATCGCCGAACGACCTAAAATGCCCCGGAAGCTTTGCTGCGAGACCGTCGAGCGCCTCGACATTTTTGAGGACGACGCTTATCGCCGGCAAATCTTCCATCGCGCTGGCTGGCCCGATTCGGGTCGCCGCGCGCCGCTGGTCCGGTTCGGCAAGGAGACTAGCGATGGCGTCGATCAAGCTGTGCTGGATCGCCCGCACGGCAGCGGCTTTATCGGTTGGCGCATCGAGCCCCGCTACGAAGACCCGCACCGCCTCTGGCGCTCCTTCCCGGGCAAGCCAGGTCCAGATCGGCAACAACGAACTGCGGCGAATCTGTCCAGGGCCGACGGGCGCATGCGCTTCGGCGAGATAGGGCTCCAGCGGCTCAAAAACCTGCCGCTGCGGATCGTTGACGCGGGGCGCGACATTTTGATCATCGGTGCGCACAATCTTGCGCAACTCTGCGAGCACAAAGGTCGCGACCGCAGCATCGTCGCCACGTTCGAGCGCGCGCTCGAATTCACGGATCAGCAGCGCCTGTGCCCGCGGTGGCAGTTGCGCGAGATAGGCCTTCAACCGTTCAGCCGAATTCTGGCTCATCGTCCTCATCCGCACGCGGACACCTGCGCGTAGCGCGCCAAACCTGCCTAGAAGTTTTACGCGGGCTAGCCTTAAGAAGCAGTTGAGGCGCGGTGTCTTTTAAGCGGCCGGAAGCGCCAGTTCGGCTCGCAGGCCGCCGGTCGGCGAGGTTCCAAGCGTCAGGCTGCCGCCATAAAGGGCGGCCAGATCAGTAACAATCGAAAGCCCAAGCCCCGAACCCGGGATCGTCTCGTCGAGCCGCTGGCCGCGATGCGCCACCGTCGCCCGCTCGTCCTGTGACAGGCCGCGACCGTCATCATCGACCAAACAGCGCAGCATCGCCGGAGCACCGAGACCCACAGACGGCACGACCAGGACCTCGATCCGCACAGTTGACGCGGCCCATTTACAGGCATTGTCGACTAGGTTGCCGAAAATTTCTTCAAGATCCTGCTTCTCACCGCGAAACTTCGCGGCGCCATCGACGGCGGTCTCGATCATGATCCCACGACCGCGATGAATCTTTTCCATCGTCCGCTGCAATCCCGCGATCACCGGCGCGACGTCGGTCACCGTCACGATCACCGTCAGCCGCGCGGCGATCCGCGCACGCTCTAGATGATGGGTAACCTGATCGCGCATCACGACCGCCTGTTCCATCACCTTGGCGGCAAACGGATCGCCGGCGCGACCGTGGGCTTCGTTGACGATGACGGATAGCGGCGTCTTGATCGCATGGGCGAGATTGCCGACATGGGTGCGGGCACGCTCGACGATCTCACGATTGGCATCGATCAGGGCATTGGTTTCGCGCGCCAGCGGCGCGATCTCGACGGGGAATTCACCTTCCAGCCGTTCGGCGCGGCCGGAGCGGATCGCGGCGATCGATTCCGACACCCGCTTGAGCGGTGCCAGACCGAAACGGACCTGAAAGATCGTCGTCAGCAGCAGCCCGATCGACAGCGCGAGAAACGTGCCGGCCAGGTAATAGTCGAAGGTGCGCGTTTCCTCGACAATCTCGGTCGCATCCCCCGCCACCGTAACGACGAACGAGCCGTCAGTGCCGAGATCGATCGGCCGCTCGACGACACGCAGATTTTGGTTTTCCGGCCCGTCGGCATAGCCGACGCGGATGCCAGCGGCCGTCAGCTCGATCCCCTGCTCTTCCAGCCGCGGCAGCTTTTTGTCCCACAGTGAGCGCGACGCCTTGATGTCGGGCTTCTCAGCATCGACGCGGGCGATCTGCCAGTACCAGCCGGACAGCGGCAGTTCGAACAAGGGTTCACCAAGCGACTGGAACTGACGGTCGGAGCCCTCCTCTGGTGGGCCGACTTCGGCAACCAGAGTGCGCAGATAGAAATTCAGGCGACGATCGAAGGCACGCTCCGACGCCTCGCGGTAGACCGACGACAGCACGAATCCGGTCAACACAAGAATCACCACCACCCAAGCCGTCGCGGACAGAAACAGGCGGGTGGCGAGCGAGCTGGCAAACATCAGAACATGAGCCCGAAACGTGGAGGCCGGTTTTCGGATAAGATCATGCTCACATCAAACTATGTCGTTGCAGGCGTCGGCGGCGTCAGCAGATAGCCAAGGCCACGGACGGTCTGAATGATGTCGACGTCGAGCTTTTTGCGGACGCGGCCGACGAACACCTCGATCGTGTTCGAGTCGCGGTCGAAATCCTGATCGTAGAGATGCTCGACCAGTTCGGTCCGCGACACGACCCGGCCGGCATGGTGCATCAGATAGGCCAGCAGCCGATATTCGTGGGATGTCAGCTTGATATGGTTGCCGTTCACGCTGACCCGGTTGGTCCGGGTGTCGAGCACCACCGGCCCGCAAGTCAGTTCGGACTGCGCATGGCCGGCGGTCCGGCGCAACAGCGCCCGAATTCGCGCCAGCACCTCTTCCAGATGAAACGGCTTGGCGACGTAATCGTCAGCGCCGGCATCGAAGCCCTGCACCTTGTCGCTCCAGCGGTCGCGCGCGGTCAGGATCAGCACCGGCATCACCCGGTTGTTGCGCCGCCAGGATTCCAGCACTGATATGCCGTCCATCTTAGGCAGACCTATATCAAGCACGACAGCATCATAAGGCTCGCTATCACCGAGGAAGTGGCCTTCCTCGCCGTCAAAGGCGCGATCGACCACATAACCGGCCTCGTTCAGAGCGGTGGTGAGCTGACGATTAAGATCGGGATCATCTTCCACGACAAGCAGGCGCAAGGTCATCTCCGCAGATTGGGTGCGATGGGTCAGCTTGTGCAGGCGCGCCGTGAACCCGCCATGAACGGACCTGTTATCTCTTTTTCATGGCCGCTTTGGTACCAAAGGATTTTGCGATTTTCTCGATCAGCCCCGGCGCATCCTGACCGATCACGGCCGAGACCTTTTCGCGGGTCCGGCCGCTGACATAAACGCCTAGCACGCCGAACCGGAACCCCCAATAGGCGACCAGCAAGGTCGTCGCGCCGATCAGCGCGTTGATGGTCTGCAAATCGCCGGTCCAGAATTCGTGCATCAGCACGATCCACAGCGCGGCACATTCGAAGGTCAGTTCGCCGACCAGCGCGATCCGAGCGACAGGTTCTGTCGCAAAGGGCGGCAGCCCGAGCGCTTGGGCACGGATCCATTCCGCGCCAGCGCGCGTCTTGCCGGCACCACGTCCGCCGATCAGCAACCAGGTCAACCAGCTCTGGCCGTTTTGCGGCTGCTCGGGCGGCCGTTGATGGGCATGCGCGAAAATATCCCAGCACGATCCGATGTAGCGCATCTCAACGCCCGTCAGATTCGCCATCAGCAGATTGCGCTCGCTCGGCGACAAGTCGTTCCAGTCGTCGAGCCAGCGTTTCCCGGAGTTCGTCGAGATCGCGGGGCATGGCGTCGTCATCATCATCACCCGTTCCCGGCAGATTTTTTTCGCGCAATTGCGTGACGACCGACAATGTTCGCGCCAAAGACGCCAGCGTGCGGGCGCGGCGCTCGGCCTCCGTGCGCTGCGCTGGCTTCAGGCGATGTCCGCCGACGATCATCTCGATCTGATTGAGTTCGCGTTCGATCGCCCATGACACGCGCTCGACCAGTTCGGCACCGGTCGCGGGCGGCGGAAGGTCGAGCCGCTCGGTTGCGCTCAATCGCTCCGGCCGAGTCTCACGCGCTTCGTACCAGACCTTTGCGATCTTGCGTGGCTTGGGCTTGGCGGCAAGCTTGAGCGTTGCGACAGATGTCGGCGTCGCCGCCGTCTTGACGGATTTTTTTGGAACGACCGATTTTTTCACGACGGATTTTTTTGTGACGGTTGGTGTCGGCACCGGGGCTTCGGTATCGGGGTCAGTGACCGGCGAGCGTTTAACGACCCGCTTTTTAGTCGGCTTCGTCTCGCCGTCTGGCCTGGCGCGGGTTGGATGTGCAGCCATCGAGGATGCCTCAGACATGAAAATGACGGCCGCCAGAGGCGCGCCGCCATTTCTCAAACAATCGAATTTGCGCGGGATCAGGTCCGGAAGAACGTAAACCAGAGCACGCCCATCACGATACCTGCCAATCCGGTGCTGACAGTCAGAAGTGCGAGAATCGACATGCCGGTCTCGGCAGATCGCGCCTGCGTTGTGGTCTTTACAGTCTGCCTATTGTCTGTCTCATCCATTAGCATCCTCACTCTGTAGGATTTATTTCTATGCGCCAGCTTCAGCAGGCCACGTAGAAAGCCAACGAACGTTCAATGTCAGGGTTCCAAAAAACCCTCATTTAAAAGATCAATTGCCGCTTTTTGCAGCACCTGTATCTGGATACAATTTCGGAGCGTGAGGTAAACATAGCCCGACAGCGCATCGCTGTCAAGGCATTAAATCCTCAATTCGGAAAATAGTCTGGATTACTTGAGCGCCGTGCTGACCGCTTGGTAACGGCCGTCCACTGTCACGCCGAGGCCCTTCACGGTCACGATAATGGCGAGGCTGATGCCACAGGCGATCAGGCAATATTCGATTGCCGTCGCTCCCGATTCGTCCAGCATGAATTTTTTCATGAGGCGTCGCATCGCATGCTCCATCCGTCCGCGCGTCTTTGCGCAGATGCTGCAAGAACACTAGCTTGCAGAAGTTGCCAGGTTATTGATGGACGAAGGACAGGCCCGCATCGTTTTCAAATCAAATGCGACCTATTCGGCCAGATGCTCGGTCGATGCAGCGGGTCCGGCGAGCGGCCGCTCTTCCATCAGAATAAGACACAACGCAGCGCCGGCGAGCAGCGCGCCGGCAGCGGCAAAAACGTAACGAAAAGCTGCGACCATGTCGGCGGCCGGTACCGTCGCCATCGCATGCCCGGTTTCTTGAGCCGACACTGTGGTGCCGAGCGCGATCATCAGGATGGTCGTGAAGGCTGCAACCATGAACGACGCCATCAGCGCGCGGAAGAAGTTCATTGCGCCCGTCGCGGTGCCGACCTGCGCGCGGGCGACAGCGTTCTGGATCGAAACGACGCTGACCGGAAAGGTCGTGCCGAGGCCGAACGCAAACACCGACAGCACCGCAAGCAGCGCCCAAAGCGGCAGCGGTGTCGCCAGCGCCATCACCAATCCTGCCACTGCAGAACAGCCCGTGCCTATGATGGCGACGCGCTTATAGTGCACCATATGCGCCATCGCGCGACCAGCGATCGCGGCACCCGGCACCGATACGGCGACCAGCGGAATCAGCGCCAGACCGGATTCGCTGGCGGTCAAATGATAGACCGCCTCGTAATACAGCGGCATGTGGACCGTGAGGCCGAGCATCGCGCCGACGGCGCAGCCGCCCGCCGCCATCGCGAACGGCACGACCGATCCCCCCATCAACGGGATCGGCAAAAACGGCTCGTCCGTATGCGTCGCATGCCAGACGAACGCCGCCGCAAGCGCCAGCGCCGCGCCACACATCGCAAGGATCGTCGGCGACAGCCAAGAGAACCGGATGCCGCCCCATGTCAGCACCAGCATGACGACGACGGCGGATGCCATCAGCAAGATGCCGCCGAGCCAGTCGACTTTGCGCTTTTTATGAAACACCGGAATCTTCGCCATGTTCGGCAGCAGCAACACCAGTGAGCCGATGCCGAGCGGAATGTTGATCCAGAAGATCATCGACCAGTGCAGATGCTCCGCGAACACGCCGCCGAGAATCGGCCCGCCGATACCGGCCGAGACCCAGACCCCGCTGAAATACGCCTGATATTGTCCGCGCTCGCGCGGCGAGACCACATCGGAAATCACCGTCTGCACGATGGGCAGAATGCCGCCGCCGCCGAGCCCCTGCAGCAACCGCGCGGCGATCAGCACTGGCATGCTCGGCGCGATGGCACATAGCACCGATCCCGCCATGAACAGGCTCAGCGCCACGATGATGGTGGAGCGGCGGCCGTAAATATCGCTCAGCGTGCCGAACACCGGTGCTACCGCCGTCGAGGCCAGCAGATAAGCGGTGATGATCCACGACAGGTTGGCGGCGTCGCTGAAATGCCGGCCGATGGTCGGCAATGCCGTCGCCACGATGGTCTGATCGAGCGCGGCAAGGAACATCGTCAGCATCAGCGAGATCAGGATGGTGCGGACTTCGCCCGGCGTCAGCGGCGGCTTGGCGGGAGCCACATGGTCCTGTGTGAGATCGCTGACCACGCCGTCTGAAATCGGCATGGAGGACGACGGGCCGGTCTGCTGGCTCGGGCGTTCGATCTTGTTCATGAATTATCGCTTCGTGAATGTGTTCGGTTTGGCGTCACACGCCGAGACTCGGCAACATAGGCATGACCCGGTGCCTGTCCCGTTAAATTCTGATCGCTGACTTCGGACATTAAGTCATGAGTCGCCGTGCCGACAGCCTCAGCGGCGCATGGGAGCATCCCGTCGCCTCAGACTGGCCGCGGCTTCACCTTTGCGCGCTTCGGCAGCAGCATCGGCCAGCGCACGAGATGGTTCTGCAACTCGTCGTCGGGAATATCGGCCTCGCTGCCGAACACCCGGCCGCGCACCGAGACACCGGCCTCATGCACGGAGTTCGCATCGCCCGAAATCAGCGGGTGCCACCAGTAAAGATCGCGGCCTTCGGCGACGAGCTTGTAGCCGCAGCTCGGCGGCAGCCAGGTCAGCGTCCGAACATTCTCCGGGGTCAGCCGCACGCAGTCCGGAACTTGGTCGGAGCGATTCGGATAATCCTTGCAGCCGCACAATCCGGCATCGAGCAACCGGCATGAGACGTGAGTGAAATAGATCTTCCCGGTGTCCTCATCTTCCAGCTTGTTCAGGCAGCAGCGCGCGCAGCCATCGCACAGGCTCTCCCATTCGCCGCCGGACATCTCCTCCAACGTCTTGGTTTTCCAGAACATTCCCTCTTGCGGCGAGGGTTTGGCGGGAGGCTTGGTCATGCCGATGGGTATTTCCCGGTGAGGCGGTTAGCCCTGTTAGGCGATGCGCCCGCGCCAATGCAAGCGGACCGTGATCCCGTTCATATCATTGCGGGATAGTCCTGCGAGACCATTGGTTTATACCGCCCCGTCCGCTAGAAGATGGCGTCACCTGCGGCGCGTCCGAACGGCCGTCGCAAAACCGCCTTGTGCCCGGTGGATAGACCACTTGCGACTAATAACTCCGGTGCCGAACAACGTGCCCCAAGACAACCTGCCCAACGACTGGAAGACGAAGATCCGGCACATGCTGCTGGATATCGACTCGCGCATCGACTTTGCGATGTTCTCGTCAGGCAAAGGAGCGCGCGAAGCCTATGAGCGCTTCTCCACATTCATGGACGGTTTCCATGTCGGCCGCTGGAAGCGCTGGGTCATCATCGAGCCTCTGTCGGAAATGGCGACGCTTGGCCTCGGCGGACTGGTGCTGTTGCTGGTCCTCGCGCAATCGGCCTTTCGCGAAACCGCCGACGACGATTGGTTGAAGAAATCAGATCTTGCGGTGTCGTTCCTCGACCGTTACGGCAATCCGATCGGCAATCGCGGCATCAAGCACAATGACTCGATTCCTCTGGAAGATTTTCCAGACAATCTCATCAAGGCAACGCTCGCGACGGAAGACCGCCGCTTCTATGATCATTTCGGCATCGACATCGCCGGCACCGCGCGCGCGCTCGTCACCAACGCGCAGGCCGGCGGCGTGCGTCAGGGCGGCTCGTCGATCACGCAGCAGCTCGCGAAGAATCTGTTCCTGTCGAATGAGCGCACCATAGAGCGCAAGGTCAACGAAGCCTTTTTGGCGATCTGGCTCGAAACCCGCCTCACCAAAAACGAAATCCTGAAACTCTATCTCGACCGCGCTTACATGGGCGGCGGCACGTTCGGCGTCGACGGCGCGGCGCATTTCTACTTCAACAAATCGGCGCGCGACGTCACGCTCTCTGAAGCCGCGATGCTGGCCGGCCTGTTCAAGGCTCCGACCAAATATGCGCCACATATCAATTTGCCCGCGGCCCGCGCCCGCGCCAATCAGGTACTCGACAACCTCGTCGATGCCGGCTTCATGACCGAGGGTCAGGTGTTCGGCGCGCGGCGCAATCCTGCCGTCGCAGTCGATCGCCGCGAGGAAGTGTCACCGAATTATTATCTCGACTGGGCTTTCGACGAGATGCGCAAGCTGGTCGAGACGTTTCCGAAATCCTATTCCGAGCGCGTCTTCGTCGTCCGCACCGCGATCGACATGACCGTGCAACGCGCCGCCGAGAACGCCGTCGAAAATCAATTGCGCCAGTTCGGCCGCGACTATCACGCGACGCAGGCCGCAACCGTCATGGCCGATCTAGATGGCGGCGTGCGCGCGATGGTCGGCGGCCGCGACTATGGTGCCAGCCAGTTCAACCGCGCGACGGACGCGATGCGCCAGCCTGGCTCGTCGTTCAAGCCGTATGTTTACGCGACCGCACTGATGAACGGCTTCAAGCCGACCTCCATCGTCGTCGATGGCCCCGTATGTATCGGCAATTGGTGCCCGCAGAATTACGGTCACTCGTATTCAGGCAATGTGACGCTGACGCAGGCGATCACCCGCTCGATCAATGTCGTACCCGTGAAACTGTCGATTGCGATGGGCGGCAAAGGCGGACCGAAAGCCGGTCGCGCCAAAATTGTCGAGACCGCTCGTAAATTCGGCATCAAAGCGCCGCTTCTCGACACGCCGTCGCTGCCGATCGGCTCGGCCGAAGTCAACATCCTCGAACATGCAGTGGCTTACGCCACCTTCCCGAATAAGGGCCGCGCGCCGACGCCGCATGCGGTGCTTGAAGTCCGCACTGGTGCGGGCGATCTGGTCTGGCGGTTCGATCGCGACGGCAAGCAGCCGACGCAGGCGATCCCAGCCAGCGTCGCCGCGGACATGGCGGGCATGATGAGCCACGTCGTCTCGGAAGGTACCGCGCGTCGCGCCGCCATCGACGGCATTCCGACCGCCGGTAAAACCGGCACCACCAATGCGTATCGCGATGCGTGGTTCGTCGGCTACACCGGCAATTTCACTTGCGCGGTCTGGTACGGCAATGACGATTATTCGCCGACCAACCGCATGACCGGCGGGTCGCTCCCCGCGCAGACGTGGCACGACATCATGGTCGTTGCGCATCAGGGCATCGAGATCAAGGACGTGCCCGGCATTACACCCGCGCCGAAAGTAGCGAACGCGCCAGCAGCTGTCGCGTCGAACGCCGCCGACACAAAACCGGGGCCGCCGCCGATCCTGACGCGGCGCGGCGCGGATATCCTGGTGCGGGTTGAGAAGATGCTCGACGAGGCTAGCAAATCCGCCGGCAGGACTTCGACCAACGAGCCTGCCCCGGCGACGCCGGCACAGAAGCAGTCGTCGAATGCGCTGGCGTTCCCGGACAGCTTTGCTGCGGCCGGTCCGGCTGATGCTGCGCGCTCTGCTCTGATAAAAAACTGACGCTGACATCATGGTGCGTTTGTGCGTCTGATCGCTCTGTCCCTGCTGGCGCTGATGATCGCGACGGGCGTCGGCCTCGGCGCGACGTGGATGACCGCGACGCGCGGCATCGAGATCGGCACGCTGACGATCGGGCCGTGGATGGCGCGGCCGCGTAGCGGCTCCAGCGAGATTGATCCCTATGCCCGCGCCACCGTCGCGCGCAGCGGCGAATTGCCGGTCGGCACGGGCGACGGCATCGCCTTCACCGCCACCGCCGACGACACCAAAAAACCGCTCGACGGCCGCTGCGACGTTGTCGTGAAAGGTGTCACGCCCGCTGCGCGATTCTGGACGCTGACGCTCTATGACACCAAGGGCAAGCTCGTCGCCAATGCCCTGCAACGCTATGGCTTCACCAGCCAGGAGGTCGTGCGCGCATCTGACGGTGCCTTCGAGGTCCGCATCGCTTCGCGCGCCCGCGCCGGCAACTGGTTGCCGACCGGCGCGCTCGATCGCTACGTGCTGATGATGCGGCTGTATGATACGCCGGTCGGCGTCGCGACCCGCACTCAGCGCGATGCGCCGATGCCTTCGATCGTGACGGTGGGCTGCCCATGATCCGGCTCCTGTTCGCCATCATTGCCGGTGTTATTCTCGGCGGTGTCGTCCATCTTGTCAGCGTGTTGGCCTTGCCGAAGATCGCCTCGCAGGATGCTTATTCAAGGCTGTCGCGCATCACGGCCGTCAACGCCGTGACCCCTTTGCCGCTGGTCGGTCCCGCCAGCGAACCGATGCCATTCATGGATCCCGCTTTCGCGGCGGCCGTCTGCCGTTATGATCTCGCGACCGGGCCGATCAAGCTGACGGTGCCGGTCAGCCAGGCCTATACGTCGGTGTCGTTCTATACGCGCAGCGATGTCGCCTATTACGCGATCAACGACCGCTCGGCCGGGCGTCGCGTGATTGAACTCACGCTGATGACCGAAGCGCAGCACGAGGCGCTGCCGGAAGAAGAAGACGTCACCGCCGCCGACCGGCTCATCATCGATTCGCCGTCACAGACAGGATTGATCGTGCTGAAGGCGCTGGCCGCCGAACCGGGTCTGATGACTCAGGCGCAAGCGACGCTGGTTGCTGCGACCTGCAAATTGCAGACGGACACACCCGCCCCGCAGGCGAAGCGGTAGTCCGCGTTTTTGCCCGAAGGATACGGTTCGTCAGCCGAACCAATCATCGATAGCGGCGTTATAATCGCGACGACTTACACGCGCGCAGCCGGTGTCCGGCGATACAGTTTCACATTACGTCTTCATAAACTTTAGTGGAGTCCAAATGGACATCGCATCGCGCGGAAACATCGCAATCGCCAAGAATGCCGCACAGCCTGATGGCGCAACGCTGAGCGAAAGAGGTTCGGCGATCGAGGCCGTGATTCACAAGGCACCCGAAATCACCTTCATGTTTTGGGTCATCAAGATCGCGGCAACGACCTTGGGCG
>JAYUEY010000118.1:0-8534 GCA_043739005.1 Tardiphaga sp. | reverse complement strand
GCGTATCAACGCTTTCTGCCGTCATACGCGGGCTTGACCCGCGTATCCATCAATCGTCACGAAGAAGATGGATCACCGGGTCATCGGGCGCGAAGAATGCGCCCTCGCCCCGCGATGACGAATGTGGCGTGGCGCAAATCGCATCAACGCTTTCTGCCGTCATCCCACGGCAGAATGACAGCCGTACGGTCACGCCTTTTCAATGTCCGTCGAATGTCATCAGCGTCCGCACCGGCACATCCATCGCGCGCAGCTTTGCGGCACCACCGAGATCAGGCAGGTCGATGATGAAGCACGCCGCCAGCACCTCCGCGCCGATCTGGCGCATCAGCTTGACCGCGCCTTCCGCGGTGCCGCCGGTGGCGATCAGGTCATCGACCAGAATGACACGCTCGCCGGGCTTGATCGCATCAGCATGAACTTCCATCTCGTCGAGGCCGTATTCCAGCGAGTAAGCGATCCGCACCGTGGTATGCGGCAGCTTGCCCTTCTTACGGATCGGCACGAAGCCGGCCGAGAGTTGATGCGCCACCGCGCCGCCGATGATGAAGCCGCGCGCCTCCATACCGGCAACCTTGTCGATCTTCAGCCCGGCCCATGGCTGGACTAGTTCATCGACCGCGCGGCGAAACGACCGTGCGTCGCCGAGCAGCGTGGTGATGTCGCGAAACAGGATGCCCGGTTTCGGATAATCCGGAATGGTGCGGACCGAGGCTTTCAAATCGTTTTCGAGGGTCATGGTCGTTGCTTTCAATTCGCAGGCTGGCCGAGCCGAAATGCGTTCTCGACAATGCGTAACCCGACATCGCCACCGAGCGACATCAGCGATTCCGGGTGAAACTGCACGCCGCCGATCGGCAGCGTCTTGTGTTCGATCGCCATCGCGACGCCGTCTTCGGTCGAGGCTGTGACAGTCAGCACGTCTGGCATCGACGGCATCTCGACGAACAACGAGTGATAACGGCCGATGACGATTTCATTCGGCAGGTTCTGCATCAGCCGGCCGCCGCGCACCTGAACCCGAGACGGGCGGCCATGCGCGGGCTGCAACAATTGGCCGAGTTCGCCGCCGAAATATTCGCCGATCGCCTGCACGCCGAGACAGACGCCGAACACCGGGAGTTTCTTCGCAAGCGCCGTGTCGATCGTCTGGCGGATACCGAAATCCTCTGGCCGCCCCGGCCCCGGCGACAAAACAACCAGATCATATGTCTTGCTTGCCAGCATGGTCTGCGCGTGGATGTAGCGCACCACGCTCACCTCTGCGCCGACCTGTCGGAAATAATCCGCCAGCATATGCACGAACGAATCGTCGTGATCGATCAGCAGCACCTTCTTGCCGGAGCCCGATGCATCCGGTGCGAAGGATGACAGCGGCTTCGGCGGATCGCCGCGCAGCGCCTGAAACAGGGCCGCCGCTTTTGTCTGGCATTCTTTTTCTTCAGCGACCGGGTCGCTATCGAACAACAACGTCGCGCCGACGCGAACTTCGGCAAGGCCATCTTTCATGCGGATGGTGCGGATCGTGATGCCGGTATTGATGCCGCCGTCGAAGGTGACAGCGCCGATCACGCCGGCATACCAGCGCCGCGACGACCGCTCATTGTCTTCGACAAACTGCATCGCCCACTTTTTTGGCGCGCCGGTGACGGTGACGGCCCATGCGTGGGTCAAGAATGCATCGAGTGAATCGAAGCCCGGCCGCAGCATGCCCTCGACATGATCGACGGTGTGAAACAGTTTCGAGTACGTCTCGATCTGGCGGCGCGCGAGCACCTTGATGGTGCCGGGCACACAGACGCGGGCTTTGTCGTTGCGATCGACATCGGTGCACATGTTGAGTTCGAATTCGTCTTTTTCCGAATTGAGAAGCTGACGAATTTGCTCGGCGTCGCCGATCGCATCGACGCCTCTGGCAATGGTGCCGGAGATCGGACAGGTCTCGACGCGGCGGCCATCGGAGCGCACGAACATTTCCGGCGAGGCGGCGACGAGAAACTCGCCATCGCCGAGATTCATCAGCGCGCCGTAAGGCGACGGATTGATAACGCAGAGCCGTTGAAACACTTCGGCGGGTGAGCGATCGCATTGCTCGCCGAACAATTGTCCCGGCACGGCTTCGAACAAATCGCCGCGCGCAAAGGCGGCACGTGCGGTCTCGACAGTGCGCTGATAATCGCCAGGCGCATGATCGGCAAAACCTTGACGCTGGGTCTTGGCATAGATGCTGTCGCCGGTGTCACGCGGCAAATCTTTGGTCGATGCGCCGTTCCACGCAAAATCATAGCTCAGCACCATGCCGCGCCCGGTGGCGCGGTCATAGGCCAGCAGGCGATCCGGGATGAACAGCACGATGTCGCGCTGGTCGGCTTCGCGTTGGCGTTTCTGTTTCAGGTCTTCGATCTGAAAGACCAGATCATAGGCGAAGGCGCCGAACAGGCCGAGCATCGGGTCTTCAGATGAGAACAATTGCGCGACCATGTCACGGACCAGCGACATCACGCTGGCGCGGCGGGTGCGCTGTTCTTCATCGATCGGCGCCTCGCCACGAACGATGTGACCCTTCAGCCGCGCTTTGCTTTTGTCGGAGATCACCACGCAGTCATCGCGCAGGGTGTCGGACAGAAAAGCGATCAACACCTTGCCGCGCGCATTCAACGCAGTCAGCGCGAAATGTTCGCCCGTGGTTTCCAGTGCGAGCGGCGGATCGGCGAAGCCGAGATCGAAACTCTCATAGCGGCCGGGAACCGTGGTCCCGGACGACAGCACGACGCCGCGACGCCGATCCAGCGTGACGATCAGATCGTCGAGCGCCGTGCCGCCGGTGAAGGCTTGCGCCAGCCGCGAGACCTTGAGGCCGCCGGCAGTGGCGTAGGCGCTCTCGGGTGGAAGGGAAAAAACGGTTCTGTTCATCACGTCCTCTTGCAAAACTTGGCTTACGAGACTTGGTCGAGGAACGCCACACAGGACAAACAAGCGAAAGCCGTCGCGCTGCGATGGCGGCCTTCGGACGATTTTGGGAAATAGATCGCACCGGCCACCTCTCAGGAGGTGCGCCACCACAGCCGGACTGGGAATGGGATGCTCATGGGCGGCTAGACATCATGGCGCGCGGGTGCCGTCAAGATGGGGGCTAAGCCCGGAACGGGTTGTCGATCCGAAGGCGGCCATCGACCAGCAGGCCATCCTGCATGTCTTCGGACCAGAGCGTGTCACATCCGGCGTCCAAGGCGGCGGCGACAATGAAACTGTCATATATCGCGAAGCCATAACGCTCGGCGAGACGGAGGCCGGTTTGGTGGGTATTCACCGTCAAGGGTATAATTGTCAGCAAGCTCTTCGTCTCGGTCAGGAACGTGGAGGTATCGCGCCACGACATTCGAAACTTACGACGGCACACACTCGCCATCTCGTTCAGAACCTGAACACTGACCGTGCCGCTGCTGTCCAGGAGGCGGCGGACCCGGTCAATACGATTTTCCTCGCCGGATACGAGATACAGCAGCACATTCGAATCGAGAAAATTACCGCTCATTCGCCTCGTCGCGATTAAACTTGAAGTCGGCAGGCATAATCCCGCGAAAGCGACGCAGCCGTTCCAGCGCAGCCTCTCGTTCTGCCGGATCGGTAATCATCGGCTTAGCAACCTTCACGTCGATCTCGACCTCATCGCCTTCCTTCAGGCCGAGCGACGCGACAACACTATCGTCCAGACGGACGGCAAGCCCATCACCCATTTTCGAAACGATCATGGTTGGCTCCTCAGGAACAGACTCAAACTATAGATTTCGATCTGGAAAATTTCAATGAGATGCAAGCCCTGCGTATGGCGTCCAAGATTTTACTGCAGCTGCTGCCGCAAAAACACCGTGAGCCCCAGCGCACCGACACCCTCCTCGATCGGCGTCCAGCCGAGCTTGAGATAGAAATCACGGCGGAGCGGCGCGGCGCAGAGATAGATGCGCGCATAGCCAAGCGCGAAGCCATCATTCACAGCACGTTCGATCAGTGCAGGCGCGATGCCCAGTCCGCGCGCAGCCGGTTCGGTCCAGACAGCCGCGACCCACGGCGTGTATTGCGGGCGTTCGTCGAGGTCGGAGGCAATCAACGATACCGTACCGAGAAAGTCTTCGCCGCGATGCGCCACCAGTGCGATCGGTAATCCCGGCGAAACAAGGTTTTCGCGCAGCCGCGTTGAAATGTATTCAACGGGTACGCCGTGCCGCTTCCACCATGCTTGCCAAATCCGATCCGCGACCACGTCGAAAAAATCAAACCGCTGCCGCAGATCGGAGATGGCAAAGCTCATCCGAGATGCTTTTTGAAAAACGCGACCGCGCGGCTCCATGCCAGTTCGGCGCATTCGCGATCATGGGCGGACATCCGCTGTTCGTTGACGAAGCCGTGGTCGGCCTCGTAGCGAAAGAACTCGGCGTCCTTGCCGGCGGCCTTGAGGCCTTTCTCGAAGCCATCGACGACGGCGGGCGTGCACCAGTCATCCTTGCTGGCGAAGTGGCCCTGCAATGGAATGTTGACATCGGCAGGCTTGGCGGCCTGCTCCGGCGGAATGCCGTAGAAGGCGACGCCGGCGGTAAGTTCAGCCAGCTTGGTCGCGCCGATGATCGTCACTGCGCCGCCCATGCAGAAGCCGGTAAGGCCTACCTTTGCGCCGTTGCGCTTGAGATATTGCGCGGCACCACGCACGGTCTGCGTCGTCGCATCCATGAAATCGAGCGACGACATTTCTTTGTTAGCTGCGTCCGTGTCGTGATAGGGCACCACGACGCCGTTATAGAGATCGGGCGCCAGCGCATCGAAGCCCGCAAGCGCGAAGCGATCAGCAAGGCCCTTGATCTGGTCTTGCAAGCCCCACCATTCCTGAATCACGACGATACCGGGCGCATGACCGCCGGCTGCATTCGCCAGATAGCCCTTGGCTTCCTTGCCGTCCGGCCGCTTGAACGAGATCGTTGTACCCATGACAAATTCTCCTTTGGTGATTGCTCATGATTATATGGATGGATGATGCTGCGACAACTCTATGACAGCAGAAGGGTTGCCGTTAACTGGCGGCCGCCAATCGCCGGTCGCGCAATTCTCGCTTCAAGACTTTGCCGATGGCGCTGCGCGGCAGCGTATCGACGATCTCGACATCGGCGAGACGCTGAAATTTACCGACGCGCGCATTGGTCCATGTTTTAAGTTCGATCCTAAGTTTTTCGGCATCGGTCGCGGCATTCGGCGCAAGGACCACGAAGGCCACCGGCGTTTCGCCCCATTCGTCGGATGGCATAGCGACCACGGCGGCCTCGACCACGTCGGCGTGCTGGATCAATACCGCTTCGAGATCGCTCGGATAGATGTTGAAGCCGCCCGAAATGATCATGTCCTTCTTGCGATCCATCAATGTGAGGAAGCCGTCCTCGTCAAAGCGGCCGACATCGCCGGTGCGGACATAGCGTTTGCCGGAGGCGTCATGCCAGAATGTCTCGGATGTCTTGCCGGGCTGGTTGAGGTAACCATCCATGATAACAGGCGAATGGCCGACGATCTCGCCGATCTCGCCTTGCGCGACCGGCTGGCCGTCCTCGCCCATCAGCAGGATCTCGTGATCTGGTCCCGGCTGGCCGACGGTATGCAGCTTGGTTGGATGCTCGTGCGCCAGCAGGATGCAGGAGCCGCCGCCTTCGGTCATGCCATAATATTCGGTGAGTCCGCCCGGCCAGCGCTTCAGCACATCGGCCTTGATCGCGGCCGAAAACGGTGCGGATGTCGAGAACTTCATGACGAAGGACGACAGATCAAAGCTGTCGAAATCATCAAGCGCCATGATCCGACGATACTGCACCGGCACCAGCATCGCATGGGTCGCGCGGTGTTGTTGCGCCATTTCGAGAAAGCCATGCGCGTCGAATTTGCGCATCAGCACCACGGTGCCGCCGCCCGCGAGCGTGGGATTGAAACAGACCAGCGTGGTGTTGGAATATAACGGCGTCGAGAGGATGGTCATTGCGTCAGGCCCATAGCCGAGCGGATCGAGCTGGCCATATTGCCGCCAGCGCATAGTGTGCGAATGCACGATACCTTTCGGCGTGCCGGTCGTCCCGGACGAATAGATGATGTTAAAGGTCCAGTCTGGATCGATCGTCACAGGCGCGGGCTTCGCACCCAATTTGGCGAACGCGCTGAACGGCTCGCCGAAGGAACCGTCATCGAGCCCAACGCGCTTGACGTTGCTCTGCGTCGCGCCGTCGCCCATTGCGGCGGCGGCCGCGTCGTCCATAAACAGGATTTTGGCGTCGGCATCTCTCACCATCGCGGCAAAATCGGCAGGCGTGGAGGACGGTGCCAATGGGGCCACCGCGACGCCTGCGCGCAGCGCGCCGAGAAATGTCGCGACATAGTCAATCGAGGAGTAACCGCAGATTGAGATCGCGTCGCGCGGCTTGACGCCATGCGCCTGCAAGCTCGCTGCAACAGCATCGATCAGCGCGTCGAGGTCGCGGTAGCTGACGCGGCGCGCGCCTTCGATAACGGCGATGTGATCCGGCCTGGTCTGGGCGTAATCATGGATCAAAGCGGGCAGCGTGATGAAATCGGGCATGGTGTTTCCCTATTTTTCTTTTTTCGTTTCGACTTTGTGGCTCAGCCTATCGACAGCGGAAGCGAGCTACCTCTTCTCGATTTGGAGGGGGAAGAAAGAGCGCCCTTTCGCGACCGCATTCCCTTGTATAACCCGACCCAGCAATAATCCGATTTTTCGATCCATGAAAAGGCCACCATGACAGCCAAGACCTTCGCCGCCCCGCCCGTCGCCGAACGCCGCCCAGCTCCGTTCACCGCGCATGGCGTAACAGTGCAGGACGATTACGCCTGGTTGAAAGACGACAAATGGCAGGAGGTGCTGCGCGATCCGTCGATCCTGCAACCGGACATCCGCGCTTATCTGGAGGCCGAGAATGCCTATGCCGACAGCGTGCTCGGCCACACCGAGACCTTGCAGAAAACATTGGTGGCCGAGATGCGCGGTCGCATCAAGGAGGATGATTCCAGCGTCCCGGCGGCCGATGGTCCCTATGCTTACTTGCGGAAATTCCGCGAAGGTGGCCAGCACGAATTATTCGGCCGGATGCCGCGCGCGGACCTCGCCAGTCCCGACACAGCGCAAATCATCCTCGACGGCGATCTTCTCGCTAAAGGCGAAACCTACTTCAAGTTTGGTGGCTCGCGACATTCGCCCGACCACGCTTTGCAGGCGTGGAGCGCCGACCTTAAGGGCTCGGAATATTTCACCATCCGCGTTCGTAACTGGGCGGACGGCGCCGACCATGCCGACGTCGTGGAAGAAACCGACGGCGGCGTGGTGTGGTCGCTGGATTCGCGCTCCTTCTATTATGTGAAGCTCGACGACAATCATCGCCCGATGCAGGTCTGGCAGCACAGGCTCGGCACGACACAGGCTGACGACCGGCTGGTCTATGAAGAGCGGGATGCCGGTTGGTTCACGCATATCCACGAGAGCGAGAGCGGCCGGTTTTGCGTGATCGGCGGCGATGACCACGAGACCGCAGAACAAAGCCTGCTTGATCTTTCTGACGACACCGCCACGCCGCGCCTCGTCGCCGCACGCGAGAACGGCGTACAATATGACGTCGCCGATCGCGGCGATGAGATGTTCATTCTTACGAATGCCGACGGCGCGATCGACTTCAAGATCGTCACCGCGCCGCTGGCTGCGCCGGAACGCGCCAACTGGCGTGATCTCATTCCATATCGCGAAGGCGTCTACATTCTCGACCACGGCCTCACGATCAACCATCTAATCCGTTTGGAGCGCGCCAATGCGCTGCCGTCGATCGTGATCCGCGATCTGCGCGACGGCAGCGAACACGCGATAGCCTTCGACGAGGCGGCGTATTCACTCGACACGATGGGCGGCTATGAATTCGACACGGTGAATTTGCGCTTCGCCTATTCGTCGATGACGACGCCGTCCGAAGTCTATGATTACGATATGGCGACGCGGACGCGCGTTCTGCGCAAGCGACAGGCCATTCCGTCGGGTCACAACCCTGCACATTACGTCACCACGCGCATCATGGCGACGGCGGACGACGGCGCGCAGGTGCCGGTGTCGATCCTGCATCGCCAGGATCTTGCGCGCGACGGCAGCGCGCCGTTGTTGCTGTATGGCTACGGCTCCTACGGCATGGCGATGCCGGCATCGTTTTCGGCTAACAGGCTGTCGCTGGTCGATCGCGGTTTTGTCTATGCCATTGCCCATGTGCGCGGCGGCACCGACAAGGGCTGGCACTGGTATGAGAACGGCAAGCTGGCCAGCAAGACCAACACGTTTTCGGATTTTGTCGCCGTCGCCCGCCACATGATTGCGCAGGGCTATACGGCGCAAGGCAAAATCGTCGCGCATGGCGGCAGCGCGGGCGGCATGCTGATGGGGGCAATTGCCAATATCGCGCCGGAATTGTTTGCAGGCATCATTGCCGACGTGCCGTTTGTGGACGTGCTGACCACCA
>JAYUEY010000117.1:0-4774 GCA_043739005.1 Tardiphaga sp. | reverse complement strand
CTTACGACAAGGAGTTATGGAAGGGCCTCGCCGAGATGGGCTTTATCGGCGTTGCGATCCCCGAGGAATTCGGCGGCACGGGTGCGGGCCATCTCGAATTATGCGTGCTCGCCGAGGAAATGGGCCGCGCGCTGGCGCCTGTGCCGTTCTCGTCCACGGTCTATCTCGCCGCCGAAGCATTGATGATCGCGGGCTCCGATGCACAAAAGCAAAAGTGGCTGCCGAAGATTGCGTCGGGCGAGGCGATCGGCACGCTGGCTTTGTTCGAAGGCACCGGTAATCCGTCGCCGAAATCGATCAAGTTGACCGCGACCAACAACACGCTCGACGGCACCAAGAAGCCGGTGCCGGACGGCGACATCGCCGATTTTGCGATCGTCGCAGCACGCACGGCCTCGACGGGCCGCGACAGCGACATCGGTCTGTTCATCGTCGATTTGACGGGCGACGGCGTCACGCGCAAATCGCTCGCCAACATCGATCCGTCACGCAATCAGGCCGAGATCATTTTCAAGGGTGCGAAAGCCGAGCCGCTCGGCACCGCTGGCCAAGGCTCTGGTGAAGGCTGGAGCACCCTCTCTCAAGTTCTGAATCGCGCCGCCGTGCTGGTCGCCTTCGAACAGGTCGGCGGCAGCGACCGCGCGCTGGAGATGGGCCGCGATTACGCGCTGGATCGTATTGCGTTCGGCCGCCAGATCGGCTCGTTTCAGGCGATCAAGCACATGCTTGCGGACATGTATGTCTCGGCGACGCTTGCTCGCTCGAATTGTTATTACGGCGCTTGGGCGCTCTCGACCAATGCGTCGGAACTGCCGGAAGCCGCCGCGAGCGCTCGCATCAGCGCGACTCAGGCGTTCCAGCATTGCTCGAAGAACAATATTCAGGTCCATGGCGGCATGGGCTTCACCTGGGAATTCAACTGCCACATGTATTATCGCCGGTCCAATGCGCTCGCGCTGTCGCTCGGCTCGCTGTCCTACTGGGAAGATCAGTTGATCGACCGCATGCGCAAGAAGAACGCGGCGTAAGGAGCCTAATCATGAATTTCGATGACACCCCCCCGGAAGCCGAATTTCGTGCGCAGGCCCGCGACTGGATCGCCGCCAACGCGCCGAAGCAATATGAAGACGAATTGCGCAAGGCGTCGCTCGGCCGCGTGCAGATCAAGGGCGCGAATATTTTAGACATCGCGAAAGCATGGCAAAAGAAAAAGGCCGATGCCGGCTGGGCCGTGCCGCATTGGCCGAAGGCGTATGGCGGGCGTGGGGCAACGCCGATCGAGCGCGTGATCTGGCAACAGGAAGAGGGCGTATTCGGCAAGCTCGGCGCGCTGTTCATCATCGGGCAGGGCATGTGCGGCCCGACCATGATGGCCTTCGCCAGCGAAGACCAGAAGCGGCATTATCTGCCGCCGCTGGCATCGGGTGAGAATGTCTGGTGTCAGTTATTTTCCGAACCGGCGGGCGGCTCCGACGTTGCGGGCCTTCGCACGCGCGCGGAAAAAGATGGTGACGATTGGGTCATTAGCGGCCAGAAGATCTGGACCTCAGGCGCGCATTACTCCGACTACGGCATCCTGATTACGCGCACCGACCCCACTGTGCCAAAGCACAAGGGGCTTACGATGTTTTTTCTCGACATGAAGAGCCCCGGCGTCGAGATCAAACCGATCAAGCAGGCCAATGGCCAGTCGGAATTCAACGAGGTCTATTTCACCGACGTCCGCATTCCCGATACGCAGCGGCTCGGTGCCGTCGGTGATGGCTGGAACGTGTCGCTCACCACGCTCATGAACGAGCGCATGTCGATCGGTGCCAATGTCGCAACGGGTTTCCCCGAACTGTTCGAATTCGCCAATACATTGATGCTCGATGATGGGCCTGCGATCGACGATCCGGCGGTGCGCTCCAAACTTGCGAATTGGGCCGTCCGCGCCAGCGGTCTGAAGTATACCAGCTTCCGCGCCATCTCGGCGCTGTCGAAAGGCGGACGGCCGGGACCGGAAAATTCGATCGGCAAGCTCGTCGCCGGTGCGATGATTCAGGACGTCGCGACCTATGCGATCGATCTGCAAGGTGCTGCCGGCGTCATGAGTGGTCGCGACGATGCCGAATCCGCCGGCAAGTTTCAGGCGATGTTGTTGCGTTCGCCGGCGACGCGGGTCGAAGGCGGCACGGATGAGATTTTGCGTAATATCATCGCCGAGCGTGTGCTCGGTTTGCCGGGCGACATCCGCGTCGACAAGGACGTGCCGTTCAACAAAATCCCGACACGCGGTCGGGCTTGAAGATTTTTGTCGGATGGGTGGAGCGTGGCGCGATCGTCGTGCCGGAGGCTTCACCCATCAAGGCTGAAAATGATCGATAGGTTTCGCAAGCCGGTGCGACGGTCGCACCTTTGCTCAATCCATTCTCCGAGCTTTAGCAAGGATGTCCGCTTATGAATTTCGATGACACGCCGCAGGAAGCCGAATTCCGTACCGTTGCCCGCCAATGGATCGCCGCCAACGCGCCGAAAGACCTTGAAGACGAATTGACCAATCCGCGCAAAGGCCGCGCGCGCGACGGCATGCTCGATGCCTCGAAGGCTTGGCAAAAGAAAAAGGCCGATGGCGGCTGGGCCTGCCTGCATTGGCCGAAGGATTATGGCGGGCGTGGTGCGTCGCCGATCGAACGGGTTATCTGGGGCCAGGAAGAAGGCGTCTACGGCAAGCTCTCGCAGCCATTCGCGATCGGGCAGGGCATGTGCGGCCCGACCGTGATGGCTTACGCGGCAGAAGAGCTGAAGCAAAAATATTTGCCACCGCTGGCTTCAGGCGAAAAAGTCTGGTGCCAGTTGTTCTCCGAACCGGCTGGCGGCTCGGATGTCGCCGGTCTTCGCACGCGCGCAGAGAAGGACGGCGACGATTGGATCATCAATGGCCAGAAAATCTGGACCTCCGGCGCGCATTATTCCGACTACGGTCTGTTGATTACGCGCACCGACCCGAATGTGCCCAAGCACAAGGGCCTGACGATGTTCTTCCTCGACATGAAGAGCGAAGGCGTCGTCGTGAAGCCGATCAAGCAGGCCAATGGCATGCAGGAATTCAACGAGGTCTTCTTCACCGATGTCCGAATTCCCGATACGCAGCGGCTCGGCGGCGTCGGTGACGGCTGGAACGTGTCGCTTACCACGCTGATGAACGAGCGCATGTCGATCGGCGCGCGCCTCGCGACGGGTTTCCCGGAGTTGTTCGCATTCTTTAGCGAGTTGATGACCGAAGACGGTGTCGCGATCGATGATGCCAATGTGCGCAGCAAGCTCGCCAGTTGGGCCGTGAAGAATTCTGGCTTAAAGTACACCAGCTATCGCTCGATCTCGGCGCTGTCGAAGGGCGATCGGCCGGGGCCGGAAAATTCGATCGGCAAGCTGGTGTCGGGTGCAATGCTGCAGGACATTGCGAGCTTCGCGATGGACATGCAGGGCGCGGCCGGCATGCTGACTGATCCCGATGAAGCCGGTGCGGCCGGTGAATTTCAGGCGATGCTGTTGAGTTCGCCGTCGATGCGTATCGCTGGCGGCACGGATGAGATTTTGCGCAATATCATCGCCGAGCGCGTGCTCGGTTTGCCGGGTGATATTCGTGTCGACAAGGACGTGCCGTTTAACAAGATCGTGACCAAGGGGCGGTAGGTGCGATGGACATGACAACCGACACGCACGACATCGACGTTCTGGAACATCTGCTGGCGGATCGCTTCTCGTGTCGTGGCTTCAAACCGGACTCGGTGCCGCGGCAGGATATCGATCGCATGCTGAATGCCGCGCAAAAAACTGCGTCATGGTGCAACAGCCAGCCGTGGCAAGTCGTCATCACAGCCGGCGACGCGACGCAAAAATTTCGCGAGGTCATGATGGAGGCTGCGCGCAGCGGTCGGCCGAACAGCGGCGACTTTCCGTTCCCGCGCGAATATCGCGGCGTCTATCTCGAACGGCGGCGCGAGTCCGGCTTTCAGCTTTATGATACGCTCGGCATCGCCAAGGGCGACAAGGCCGCCTATGCCAAGCAGGCGATGGAGAATTTCAATTTCTTCGGCGCGCCGCATGTCGCGATCATTCACACCGATGAGGCGCTCGGCGTTTACGGCGCAGTCGATTGCGGCGGCTATGTCACGAGCTTCATGCTGGCGGCGCAGGCGATGGGCCTCGCCACGGTGCCGCAGGCCGCGCTGGCATTTCACTCCGACATCGTGCGTCAGCATTTCGGCCTCGGCGACGATCGAAAGATCGTCTGCGGCATCTCATTCGGCTATGCCGACCGGGCGCACAAGGCCAATGGCTACCGGACCAATCGGGCCACACTGCCGGACGTCGCGACATTCATCGACACATAACGCTGCCGCAAAACGGTCATGGTCGAATTTCACAGTTGAATGGCAGAACGGCGGCGCGTGGCAACACGCGCCGCCGTTCTGATTCGGATTGATGATTCGTCAATGGAACCGGTTGGAACTCGAAATTGGTTAACTCTCCGTTAGGATGTTGCATCGCATTCTCATGATTAAGGAGAATCAGCCATGTCGACCAGTTCTTCCAGCCGTCAAGCATTCGAGAATGATTTCTGCCCGGTCCGTGAGGATCTGCTCGGCGAAATGTATCGCGCGAATGAGAATGGCCTGCCGCGTCTTGTCGAGACGGTGACGCCGGATGTTCGCGCGATGCTGGCGTTGTTCTGCTATCGCCGTAATCACTTGCATTCACTGGCTCTGACGATTGCCGCAAGCTGCACCGA
>JAYUEY010000116.1:0-6247 GCA_043739005.1 Tardiphaga sp. | reverse complement strand
CCGGCGAGGTCGGAACCGGAATTGGGTTCGCTCATGCCGATGCAGAAGGCCATCTCCCCGGCGGCGATGCGCGGCAGGAAGTAGTTCTTCTGCTCCTCGGTGCCGAAGCGGAGCAGGTTGGGTCCGCTCTGCCGGTCGCCGGTGTAGTGCGCCGAGAGGGGTGCGCCGGCCACCAGCATGTCCTCGATCACGACATAGCGTTCGAAGGCGGTGCGCTCATGGCCGCCATATTGCTTCGGCCAGGTCTTGCCGAGCCAGCCGCGCTCGCCGACGCGGCGCGAGAATTCCGGCGCGTCCGCGTCTTCGCGGTTAGGCTTGTGCGGATCGAAGGTGCCGGCGGCGATTTCCTCGGCGAGGAAGGCACGCACCTCAATGCGGAGCTTCTCGCATTCGGGGGGCAGGCGGATCGGATCGAAACGAAGGGCTGCTGTCATGATGTGTCCGATGCAGGCTTGATGATGGATCAGCGCGACGCGACGAGAGGCCAGAGATCGTCGGCACCACGCGCCGCGACCATTTTTCCGAGTTCGACCGCCCAATAACTTTCATTGCCGAAATCATCGCGCCAGGCGAGCGCGCGCAATGTAAAGCGATGCAGAATGTGCTCGGCCGTGAAGCCGATCGCACCAAAGACCTGATGCGCGATCGCGGCACCCTTGTCGGCGGCCTCGGCGCAACGCACTTTTGCGGCGGCGGCTTCAAGAAAGATCGCATCGTCGAACGACGTTGCGTTGGATATTGCATCGGCCGCCGAACTTGCCGCGGCGAGTGCAGCGGACGTCTCCCCGGCAAGCCGCGCGAGATTGTGCTGCACCGCCTGGAATTTCGATATTTTCTTTTCGAACGCAACACGCTCGTTTGAATATTGCACGGTGATGTCGAGCATGGTTTCCAAAGCGCCGGCGATCTGCAGGCTGCGCATCACGCAGCCCATCAGCAGCGGCGATTGCGGATTGAAACCTTCCGGCGTTGGCTTGATCGTCAGCGGCGTGACGTTGTCGAAGATCACGGCGCTGCTGTCGTCGCTCGACAGGTTACGGCCGTCTTCGATGCGGCAGGCTTTGGCGTCGACCAGCGCGATCGAGTGGCCGTTGGTACCGACAGCGAGCACGGCGATGTGCCTGGCGGCCTTTGCGTAGGGCACAAAGCGGGCGCGGCCTGACAGCGTGCCGTCGGCGTTGAGTGTGATCTTGTCCTTGGGTGCAGCGGGCGCGATCGTCATCGCGTCAGTTGGCGATGAAATCCCGGCCTGCGCCAACAGCCAGCCGGCGAGCATGGTTTCAGCCAGCGGCACAGCAACAGCACGACGCCCGGCCGCGCTCATCACGCTAAAGCCTTCGGCGAGGCTGGCGCCGGAGCCGTCAAGTTCGTCGGGTACCCAGGATAGCGGCAGTCCGGCATCGGATAACGCCTGCCACAGCGGCGCGCGCCAACTCTCGTTCTTCATGGCGATGATGGTCTTGGCATCGGCGAGATCGGCGAAGATCTTGTCCGCGGTCTCGGCGACGATGTTGTCAGTCTCCACAGCGTGTCCTCATTTGCGGGCGCACCTGTCGCGCGAGTTCGTGACCTGCGCCGTGCCGCCATTGTTATTGGTCGCACTGTGGTGAAAAGCCGCTGTGCTGACAACCCGTTGTCTCCGCAGGGCGGCCTGCTTGTGAGACATGCGCGACGGTGAGATGGCTTGCCGCCCCGATGCGAGCGGTTATGGTGGCGGCCGTTACAAGAAACGTCACACAGGAAACAAAACATGTCTCAGGACGGATTCACCGCCATCGTCACCGGCTCCGCTTCCGGCCTCGGCGCCGCGACCGCGATGATCCTGGCGAAGCAGCCCGGTGCGCGCATCGTCGTCAATTATGCATCGAGCAAAACCGACGCCGAGCAGGCCGCCGATCTGTGTCGCACCGCCGGCGCGGAGGTGATTGTGGTGCAGGGCGACGTCTCGCGCGACGAAGATTGCAAGAAGATCGCCGCCGCCGCTGCGCCATGGGGGCATATCCACGCGCTGGTCAACAATGCCGGCACGACCAAGCATGTCCCGCACGGCGATCTCGATGGTCTGTCGGCGGAGGATTTTCAACGCATCTTCGCCGTCAACACAATCGGGCCGTATCAAATGGTGCGAGCCACGCGGGCGCTGCTCGAAGCCGGTGCGCAGGCGTCGGGTCGGGCATCGGCGGTGGTCAATGTGTCGTCGATTGCAGGCTTGAGTGGGGCCGGTTCGTCCGTTGCCTATTCCGCGAGCAAAGGCGCGCTCAACACGATGACGATGTCGCTGGCGCGGGCGCTTGCCCCGCTGATCCGTGTCAATGCAGTGTGTCCAGGCTATATCGATACGCCGTGGTTCACCAAGGGGCGCGGTGAGGCGGCCGCAAAACAGGTCCGCGATATGGTGATTCAGAAAGTGCCGCTGAAAGTTGCGTCCACTGCTGAGGATATCGCGGCTTTGGTGTGCTTTCTCGCGACGTCGCCGTCCAGCCATATGAGTGGCGAGTGCGTGCGCATGGATGCTGGAATGCATCTGCTCATTTGAAGCGGTCCAGTTTTCAAAATAAGACTGCATCGCTGCGTCGCGGACGTTTCTCGATGGCGAGAAACGTCCGCGTCTTGTCATGTAATGACGAAGACTTGCTTACAACCGATTCCCTGGATCGCCGATCGTGCGGCGGGCGACCAGCCTGTTCCAGATAAACAACACCACCAGAGCGCCGATCGTAGCGGTGATGAAGCCCGCGCCTTGATTTGGGCCGTAATGCCCGACTGCTTGCCCAATGAAGGTCGCCAAAAACGCGCCGGCGATGCCAAGTATGGTTGTCAGAATGAAGCCACTCGGATTATTCGGTCCGGGCGATAACAGTCGCGCGATGATGCCCGCGACAAATCCGATGAAGAGAATCCAAAGCATTTCAAGCCCCTCTTGATAACGATGCGTCAGGCGTAGTGAGAGATTTCGTCGTCGGTCGGGATCCGGCCGTGCGGCGTGAAATGATTGACCGCGTCGGGCAATTCGTTGCTGAGTTCGCTCAGCAATTGCTCGCGCGACATTCCGGTTCGCGAGGTCAGGTGATCGATTTGATCGGCACCTAGCGCATTGGCAAGGTCATTCGGCGCGATCTGCTTGTTGGGGCCGTCTCCGACCCATGACTGTGCAGCGTCGCCCTGGCCGTGATCCTGCAATTGCTTCATCAGGTCGCCAAGACCGCCGCTCAAACCGCCACCGAGAATGCTGCCCGCCGCGCCGCCCGCGAGCAGGCCGCCAAGTCCGCCTTTGAGGAGATCGCCGATGCCGCCGCCGCTTTGAGTGGCCTGACCGCCGCGCGGGTTCGATGCGCCGCCACCGAGCAGTCCGCCGAGGATTCCACCAAGGCCTCCGCCAAGCCCACCATGATCGACTTGCGCTGTATCAGGCCCGGGCTGGCCAGCCGGGGCCACTTGCTTATTATCGCCGCCGAAATGCTTATAGCCTTTCCAGGCGAGCATCGCGAGGATTGCCATGGTCATCGGCGACATGCCGCCACTCTTGTCGTTCGGGTCGGATGGACCGAGCGGACCGTTCTGCATTCCATTGAGGATGTCGAGCAAACCCATCATGATCTCCTATTCGAAAAACAAAAAACGGCGCGGCTATTGACCGCTCCGTTCGGCATAAACACGATCAGGAAACTCATTCTGCGCCATCGGGTTCCCGTTGGCCAGACGAAAGGGAATTCATGTTGGAGCGCGCGGGAGCGTCGGACCGGATCGTCGTCGCTGGGGCGGGCGCAATTGGCTGCTTCGTTGGTGGGATGCTGGCGTCGGTCGGCCGAAAAGTCGCATTGCTTGCAAGGCCGCGCGTCATCGACGAGATCGCGCCCAACGGCCTGCGCCTGACCGGCTATGACGGATTGGACCGTATGATCGCGGCGGATCGGTTGACCCTGTCCGACGATCCGCACACCTTCCTTGACGCTGCGATCATTCTCGTCACGGTGAAGTCAGCCGACACGCCGCATATGGCCGAACTGATCGCTCAGCACGCGCCGGAAGCGGCGGTGATCGTCAGCCTGCAAAACGGCGTGAGTAATGCTGATGTTCTGCGCGCGCGGTTGCCAGGTCGCGTGGTGCTTGCCGGGATGGTCCCGTTCAACGTATTGCCGCGCGCCGAGGGGCACTTTCACCGCGCCTCGTCCGGCGACATCATCATTGCGCGCGATGCTGTCGACACCGCCACGCGTTTGTCGGTGCCGGATCTGACGGTGAAGCCGAGCGACGACATCGCTGCCGTGCAATGGGGCAAGCTGATCGTCAATCTCACCAATGCGCTGAACGCTTTGTCCGGCCTGCCGCTGCGAGAACAATTGGTACAGCGGGCATGGCGGCGGGTGATCGCCGATCAGATGGCGGAAGGCGTTGCCGTTTTGAAAGCCGCCGGCATCAAGCCGGTCTCCGCGACGCCGATTCCGGCTGCGTTGATGCCGCATCTGCTGAGGCTGCCGGACGGCCTGTTTCAGACGATTCTAGGGCGAGCGATGAAGATTGATCCGCATGCGCGCTCATCCATGTCCGAAGATCTCGCACGCGGGCGCACAACTGAGATCGATTATTTGCAAGGCATGATCATGGAGTTAGGGCAACGATTCGGCGTTGACACGCCGGTGTCGCGCGCCGTCATCGCTCGCGTGAAAGAGGCAGAGGCCGCGAAAGCGGGGTTGCCAAATTTAAGGGTGCAGCAGGTGCTGCGCTAATACGATCGCGAATACTTCACTTCACCGCTTGCTTGCCATCGACGAAACTAACCTCGACACCTTTTTTGGTAGCTTCGGCAAGTCGCTGCACGTCCCAATTGGTTAGACGCACGCAGCCATGCGATTCCGTCTTGCTGATGCGCGACGGTTCTGCCGTGCCGTGAATGCCGTAGCTATCCGCTGAGAGCCCGATCCATACCGCGCCAACCGGATTGTTCGGCCCGCCGCGGATCGTGAATGGCTTCTTTGAGGTCACGCCCTTGAATTTGTATTTCGGATTATAGCGATAGGTCGGGTTGGCATCGATCGATATGACCTTCACCGTGCCATTTGGCGTCGGTTTTTCTTCCGAGCCAACGCTGGCCGGAAAGAATGCGAGCATTTTGCCGTCCTTTCCGAACGCCGTCACCGTCTCGCGGGCTTTATCGACTTCGATGCGCGCAACCTTACCAGCGACTTTGTCGGCAACGACATCGACCACGTTGATCGTCTCGCCAGCGCGATCGAAAGTGGTGCCGGGGTTTAACTCGTTCAGCAAATCCGGACTCATATGGAAGCGCTCGCCGAGCGCTTCGCGCGCGCTGGTATAGCTTAGCTTCTTCAGCGATTTCATATCTTCCATTTTGGCCGGTAGCTTCTTCAAAAATGGACCTTTCAGGTCGGCCTCGGTCAGCGTGTAGCGCGTCATCACCGGTCTGTCCGCACCCGGCTGAAGTTTAGCCCAAATCTCCGGTGTGATTTTGGTTTCCGACGAGAAACCGTTTAACTCGGCATAGGCGCGGACGGCTTTTTCGACATTGTCGCCGAAGCGGCCATCGATCTCGCCAGGCGACACATGGGCTCGGTCGAGCAGCACCTGCAGTTTCACCGCCAGTGCGGAAACCTTGTCGGCATCCGGCAATTTCTCTTGCAACTCGGCGGCGTTGATGGCGTCGGGCGTTACGGATTTGTCGGCGGCCATCGCGGGCGCCATCAGCATCGTCAGAATCGCCGTGCCACAGATCAATCGCTTCATGTCGTCCACCTTGCCTTTGAATAAGGACAAGGCGCGGCAACGATCCCGGTTCCGTAACCATCGCAGCAGGGTTGCTCTCGCGCTGGCGGCGACCCGACGGCTCTGGTAAGATGGTCGCGTCGGGCACAGTCCCGGCGCGATCCGGTCCCGTAGCTCAGCCGGATAGAGCGACGGTTTCCTAAACCGTAGGTCGGAAGTTCGAGTCTTCCCGGGATCACCAATATAGTGGCATCTTTTCGAGGTGGCCGATGCCTTCAAAATGGCTGTTGCCACCGGATTGCCACCGAAGAGGCCACCGTTTCGTTCTTAGTCTGTGCGCGTCATCGCCAACGCCAGATCGATCGCTGCTGCGGCTCGCTCGTCAGTTTGTGGCATCAGGTGGCCATAGACCGACAGTGTGACTGCAGGCGAGGCGTGACCTATCCGACGGCTGATCGTCAGGATATCGACGCCAGCTGCGATAAGATGGCTGACATGGGTATGGCGAAGGCTATGGAATGTCGCG
>JAYUEY010000115.1:0-7894 GCA_043739005.1 Tardiphaga sp. | reverse complement strand
TTGAGATCGGTGTGAAAGAGCGCTCGCCTCTGTCGACGTTTGTCGCCTATCCCGGCAGCATCCGCTCCATTTCGGGCTTCTTGTCGATCCATTGATGCTTCAGCGCCGCACCGACATGCAACGCGAACAGCGCATAGAGGATGTAGCCAAGCCAGACATGCACCGCGCCTAAGATTGCGTGGAACTGCTCCTTCGCCGCGGGCTCCATATTGGCAATGAAGGATATCCGCGGCCACGGGACCAAGTAAAACAGTTGCATCGGAAATTGCGCGGCCGCCTTCCACGCTGAGTCATGCATCCAGCCCGATAGCGGCAGCGCCAGGATCAGCGCATACAAAACGATATGCGCGACATGAGAGGTCTTTTTTTCCCATTGCGGATAGGCGTCGGGCAGCGGCGGCGGCGGGTTGGCGATCCGCCACAAAATCCGTAACAGCACGAGGCCGAGCACGGTGATACCGATCGATTTATGCATATCGACGGCGGGCCGGACCCAGCCTTCCGGGTAATAATCGACCAGCAGGATCAGCGCGACATTGATCGTGATCAGCGCCGCGACCAGCCAGTGCAGAACCATGGCGGTTTTGGTGTAGCGCAGGACGAAGGGGCGGGAAGCGATGTCTGTCATATCGTCAGCATACCTTCAGCACATCAGCGCGGCTATGACGTCTTTGTGTTTCGGAACCGACAGCAACGCGCGCTATGACGAGATGGTTGCGCAACCGAAACGGCTGCGACGACGTATCTCGCCTGAACAATCAGGTGTAACGGATCCGACGCAATAGATGCTGGCATGAGCACTTCTCTCCGCGCGGCTTTCGACGCTGCATCGCCGCGCGTGACGCCGCGTCCGACACCGTTTTTCAGCCTGCTGATTTACGCGGCTGTTCTGTCGGCATGGTTGCTGCTGTTCGGCCGGGCCCTGTGGCTGGACAACATCTGGGCGTGGTCGGCCGGGCTCGTCTATATTCTTTACGACACGTTTTTGATGGCACTCGTAGCGTGGCAGACTTGGTCGTTTCACCATGCTCATGTTGATTCTGGTGCACATGCCGGTCCTGTCGTGGCGTCACCGCGCCCGACGCTCGGCATCCTCGTCGCCAGCTATAATGAAGCACTGCATCTGCCGGCGACATTAGATGCGATCTTCGCGCAGTCGATCCAGCCCGACGCGATTTTGATTGCTGATGACGGCTCGACCGACGATACGGCTTGGGTGCTGGCCGATCGCTACGGGCTGACAGCGACGCAAGGCAGCGCGTCGCATCCGACGCTCCAATGGCTGCAACTGCCGCGCATGGGCAAGGCGCAAGCGCTCAATGCGGCGCTGCTCAGGATCGAGACAGATATCGTCTTGACGCTCGATGCCGACACGTTCCTCGAAGCCGGTGCGCTTGAAAGCATCAGCGACGCTTTTGCCGCCGACGCCAAACTCGTCGCTGCCGGCGGCATCCTCGTGCCGTTTTGTGATTCCAGCGCGACCGGGCGCGCGATGGAATTTTTTCAGACCTACGAATATATCCGCAACGTCATCTCGCGTTTTGCTTGGATGAAGATCAACAGCCTGCTGCTGATCTCCGGCGCCTTTGCTGCATTTCGCCGCGCGCCGCTGATCGCGGTCGGCGGTTTCGATCCCAAATGCCTCGTCGAGGATTATGAACTCACGCACCGTATGCATCGCTACAGCATCGATCATGATCTCGGCTGGCGGCTGACCATGGTCGGCGGGGCCTTGGCGCGGACCGAAGCACCGTCGCGCGTGACAGCCTTTTTGCGGCAACGTCGCCGCTGGTTTGCGGGCTTCCTTCAAACACAATACTGGAACAGCGACATGACCGGCAACCGCATCTACGGGCTGCTCGGCACACGCATGCTGCCGATCAAGGCGCTCGATACGTTGCAGCCGATCTACGGTCTCACGGCTTTCTTTTTGTTGGTCCTGCTGATCGTCACCGGCAAAGGCGCGATCGCGCTGTCTGTGGGTGGCGTGATCGTGGCGAAAATCATCACCGACTTCACAGCCTTCATGTGGAGCATCCATCTTTATCGGCAGATCACCGCTGGCCGGACCAACGCGAATTTCGCCTCGGCGTTTCTGGCTGCGATCCTTGAACCCTTCAGTTTTCAATTGTTGCGCCATGCCGGTGCCGCATGGGGCTGGATCGCGTTTCTGCGCGGCAGTAGCGGCTGGGGGGTCAGCGCGCGCTCGGTCATGTCCGAAAGCGAGAACGCCTAGGATGTGATCGAGCTTCGCTCAATCGAATCTGTCGGTTCATTGAGGTCATGATCTCCTCAGAAAACCGGACATCCATTTTTCCGGATCATGCCTCAGGTTTTCGGCGCGAGCGGCACACAGACACTGAAATGCGTACCGCGACTTAAGTCGGATTTCAGCTCGATCGTGTGGCCGAGCGCCTCCGCAGTGCGCCGCACGATCGACAAGCCGAGCCCGAGACCCTCGCTCTCCGGATTGATTTGGTGGAAGGCGTCAAAGATCGCGGTTTGTTGGTCGGCCGCGATTCCCTTTCCGGAATCCAGCACCTCGATGGAGAGCATGTTGCCACGGCGGCGGCAGCCGACAAGCACGCCGCCATGTTCGGTGTATTTGATCGCATTGCCGACCAGATTGCCGACGATCGCCCGGAGCATGGAGGGATCGCTGACCACGCGCGCGGAGCAGGGCGATACGGTCAGTCGCAAGCCCTTGGCTTCGGCATGCATCCGCCACGTATTTACGATCGACCGAAACACATCGGCAATCGGGAAGGTCACAGGTTGCGGCGTGCCGTCATTATTTTGCAGCGCCGACATCTCTGCCAACCGGTCGAGATCTTCGGCGATCCGCATTCCGGCATCGACCGCATGGCCGAGGCGCTCGCGATCCTTCGCCTCCGGCAGCTTGCCCCGGACGCGATCGATCGCCATCACCATAACTTGTAGCGGCTGCTTCAGATCATGACCGGCGACCGCCATTAGCCGGCTGACATTGCGTTGCAGCCGGTCTGAGACGACGAGCGATCGGCGCAATTCCATTTGCGACAACACTTGACGCGCCAAGGCCGCGAGCATGTCGCGCTGGTCCTGCGTGAGCAATCGCGGTTGGTGGTCGAGCACGCAGACCGTGCCGAGCGGAAGCCCGTCGGGTGTGCGCAGCAGTGCGCCGGCATAGAATCTGAGATGGGGGATACCGAGGACCAGCGGATTATTGGCGAAGCGCCGATCCAACGTGGTATCCGGAATTTCCATGAAACTCTGTTCGAGAATGGCGTGCGCGCACAGCGAACTGTCGATCGGTGTTTCACGGACGCCGAGTCCGATTTCGGATTTGAACCATTGCCGGCCGTCATCGATCAGGTTGATGACCGAGATCGGGGTCTGGCAGATATAGCTGGCAAGCCGTGTGATATCGTCGAATGCGGGTTCAATGGGTGTATCGAGAATGCCGTAAGAGCGCAGCGCCTGCAGCCGTTCCGATTCGTTCGGGTGCAAAGGTGCGGCGAGTGAGGTGTTCAACGCATCCACAACAATTGATCCATACCGCAATAGCGCCTAATCGACGCGCCTCTTTATCGGAGCAAATCGAGGCGCGCTCAAGGTCTTCACCAAACAAATCGGGCGGCGCCTGACGCGCCGCCCGATCTTTGTCTTGGCACCATTGCCTTACGGGCAGGAAATCTTGTCGCCATCGTAAGACGTGTAGGTCTGGGTCCGACGATTATAGGATCTGAAGCGCGCGGCGCACTCCTCGACGCTGTCGCTGCCGCCGGGCGTCACAGCCACAACGCCGGTGTCATCGTAATCGTCGTCATATTGTGAGCCATAGTAACTGTTGCCGTAGCCACCGTAACCGTAGCTGTTGTAGTAGCCGCTGGAAGCCAGGCCGCCGAGCGCTAGCCCAGCGCCGAAGCCAAGGCCGCGTCCATAGCCGCCACGATAGCCATAACCGCCACCGAACCGCGGACCACGGTTAAAGCCGCCGCCACCAAAACGCTGGCCACCACCACCTATTGCAACACCTGGGCCACGACCGCCGCCATTGCCAAATCCGGCATCGCCGCCACCGAAGCCGGTGCGGGCACCAACGAAGCCGGTGCGGGCACCACCGCCACCTCCGATCGCTGCGCCGCCACCACCGCCACGACCACCGCCGAATCCAGCACCGCCGCCGCCGCCACCGCCACCTGCCTTAGCGCCAAAGCCCTGCGCGTAAGATGTCGACATCGCCATCAAGGGCGCGGCCAGCGTGATGATAGCCGCAGCCGCCAGAATCTTCAGATTGGTCATGTTGTTCTCCGCATAAACGATGTGTTTCAACCCGCGCCTCTATCAGATGTTCCCGGTTTATGGCCTCCGCCAGCAATCGCGACAACACGCCACATGTGCACGACGTCGGCTCAGCGCTGGCACAGCGGTGTCTTTGGCAACTGGACAATCCAGAGCCCGGATGGCATCAGGGGGCATCCTCTCGAACCGGCACGCCCGATGAAGCTATTCTTTTTGAAGTTTTTCACCTGGTGGAGCGGCCAGACGTTCGGCACGCAGCTCTGGACCTGGCGCTTCGGCGAGTTCGTCGGCTCCGACGCCGGCGGAAATCGCTATTACCGGACCAAGGGTGGGGCGATCGATCCGACACTCGGCTTTCAGCGCCGCTGGGTCGTCTATAACGGCTATGCCGAATCGACAAAAGTGGGCGCGGACTGGCATGGCTGGCTGCATCACACCGTCGATGTCGCGCCGACCGAAGAAGTTTACACGCCCCGCGAATGGCAAAAACCGCACCAGCCGAACCTGACCGGTACACCGATGGCGTATCGTCCGTCGGGCTCGACGCTCGCCAGTGGCAAGCGGCCCAAAGCGACCGGCGATTACCAGTCCTGGACACCGGGCTCCTAATACTTCGAGGCTTTAAACGCTCCGAGGCTTTAAACGCTCCGAGGCTTTCGACGCTCCGAGGCTTCCGACAAACCCGGCCACCCTTCAAGGTGGCCGTTTGCGTTTCTACAACGCCTTCAGCCAGGCACAGACGTCCGCGACCATCGCATTGGCCTCCGGGATCACCTTACCCATCGTGAAAAATCCATGGAACTGGCCCGGCCAATTTCTGTGCGTGACCTCGACGCCTGCGGCTTCGAGCTTGTCGGCATATTCGTTGCCTTCGTCGCGCAACGGATCGGCACCGGCCGTGACGACGATGGCGGGAGGAAGTCCCTTGAGATCAGCGGCGCGCAACGGTGAGCCGCGCCAGTCGGCATGGTCGCTGTCCGAATTGACATAGTGATCGCGAAACCAGCGCATGACGGTGTGCGTCAGCAACACGCTCGTTTCCGGCTCGCTATGCGACGGATGGCTCATCGCGAGCTCCGTCACCGGATAGACCAGCATCTGGCCTGACAGCTTCGGCCCATGGTCGCGCGCGTGAAGAGCAACCGCCGCTGCGAGATTGCCGCCGGCGCTGTCGCCACCGACCACGATACGATTGGCATCGATGCCCAATTGCATCGCATTGGCAGCGATCCAGTCGGTCGCGGCGATGGCGTCGTCGATCGCGGCGGGAAATTTGTGTTCGGGCGCGAGACGATAATCGACCGCGACGACGATGCGATCCGCACCCGCTGCCAATTGCCGGCAGACCGTGTCATGCGAATCCAGATCGCCAATCACCCAGCCGCCGCCGTGAAAGAAAACGAGGCCGGGTGCCGGCGCATCCTGTCCGGTGATGCCATTCGGCGTGTAGATACGCAGGGGAATGGGACCGGCAGGACCGGGCACCGTCAGCGGCTTCACAGACTGCAACTCAGGTGGCTCCGGCTGCGTCACAGCGCGACCCATCAGATATGCGATGCGTGCGTCCGCAGGCGACAGCGTGTCGAGCGGCGGCCGTCCGGCCTCGCGAAACAATTGCACAATATGGGCGGCGCTTGGGTCGAGTGTGACGGGCATTTCAGACAGACCTTATTGCGAAGAAACCATCAGGCTGCGGTGCGGCCGCCATCGACGGTGTAATGCGAGCCGGTGACATAGCTCGCATCATCCGACGCCAGAAACGCAACGATCGGTGCCACTTCGTCGGGGCGGCCAAGACGTCGTGCGGGCAGGCGGGCGGCGATCGTCTCAGCCGAGACGGGACCGGCACCGGGATTGCGGCCGTCGAAGATCGCGCTCAGCATCCGGCTTTCGATCAGGCCCGGACAAACGCAATTGACGCGGACTTTCGTGGCCGCGCATTCCATCGCCGCACTTTTGGTGAGGCCGATCACGGCATGCTTGCTCGCGGTATAGTCTGCGACGTCGGCGGCACCCGTGAGTCCCGCGATCGATGCGGTGTTGATGATGCTGCCCGCGTTCTGTTTCATCATCACCGGCAGCACATGCTTGAGACCGAGAAAGACGCCGACGACATTGACGTCCAGGACGCGGCGAAAACTCGCGAGCGGATAGCGCGTGATCGGCAAGATATCGCCTTCGATCCCGGCATTGTTGAAGAACGCATCGATACGGCCGAAACGATCTATGGTGCCGCGAACATATCCTGCGACGGCATCTTCATCGGTCACGTCGGCCACCAACGCCAGTGTCTCGGCCGAGGCGGGCAGGGCCTTCACCACGCGGTCCAGTTCGTTGGCATCGCGATCGACCGCGACCAGTTTTGCACCGCGCAAAGCGAGCAGTTTCAGCGTCGCCTCGCCGATCATTCCGGCAGCGCCGGTGACGACGACGATTCTGCCGTCGAGGCGGATTCCATCGCGAAGGTCTGTCCGAAGTTCTTGCATGGTGTTTCCGGTCCCGTTCTTATTGCTTTTGCTTTTTGGCGACGCGAACTATTTCACGGTCGCGCCGGCCTGACCAGTCGCCCTTTCGCTGCCTCAATCACCGTGTTAACCGAAGGCCGATGCAAGTGGGCGTGAGCCTGTCAAATGGCGTGATCCCGATTCGTCGAAATCTTCATAAAGCCGCGTGAGCATGCTGAAAACTTTGTCCCTTGCCGGTCTCGTGGTGATCACCACAGCGCTGACGCCGCCGCTTATCATCGGTTCGGCGCAGGCTCAGCTTGGCAATATTTTCCGGGACGATCCGCCGCGCCCGCCGCGCGGCATGGTTCAGCAGGACGACGAGGAAGAGGTTCCGGAGTTGCCGCAAGGCCGCTTGCTGCCCGCGCCGAACCGACCCCCGCCGGGGCAAAGCGCGCCGCCGCCGGGTAGCTTTCAGTCGCAGCCGCTTCCGCCGCCGCCCGGCACGACTGTGATCCCGCAGAACGCGCCGCAAAATGCGCCAACAGCAATCGCGCCTCCGTCGGCTGCACCGCCACCACCCGTTGCCAGCACGCCTCCGGCACCGGGACAGCGCGGCAAAACTGCCGTGGCCCCGCCGGCACCGGCATCGTTGCAGCCCGGCGACGAGGTGGTGTCCGAGCCGCCCGCGCAAAAGATCGTCAACAAAAAAGCAACCTTCAGCGGGCTCGACAAGATCACCGGCCGCATCATCACGTTCGATGCAGATATCGGAGAGACGGTTCAATTCGGGGCGCTGCGCGTCAAGCCCGATGCTTGTTACACGCGGCCCGCGACGGAAGCCGCCAACACTGACGCCTTTGTCGAGGTCGAAGAGATCACGCTGCAGGGTGAAGTGAAACGTATCTTCTCAGGCTGGATGTTCGCTGCGAGCCCCGGCCTGCACGGCGTCGAACATCCGATCTACGATGTCTGGTTGACCGATTGTAAGGGGCCGGCGACGACTGTTGTGTCGGCGCAGCCGGAGGCAAAGCCAGCACCCGTTGCTCCGCAAAAGCGCGCAACGCCGAGGCAGGCTCCGCGTCCGCAGCAACAGCCACAGCCACAGCCACAGCAGAATATCTTCCCGCCGTTCGGCCGATAGGTTGCCGCGCAATACCTCTGTC
>JAYUEY010000114.1:0-15269 GCA_043739005.1 Tardiphaga sp. | reverse complement strand
ACCGCAACTGTCGTGACGGCTTGGAGGCGGCTGCGAAGAGTTTAGCGGACTGGTGATTGAGGGCCAACCGCAACCTCTCCTGGGCGTCGGATTGATAACTACGGCAGTTTAGCGGACTGGTGATTGAGGGCCAACCGCAACGGTCGGGGCGATCAATCCGAACCAGATATGAGTTTAGCGGACTGGTGATTGAGGGCCAACCGCAACCCGAGTCAGCAGCTCCCGTTGTGGTGGTCGAGTTTAGCGGACTGGTGATTGAGGGCCAACCGCAACCAGGACGGCGACCTGACTTTGGTGGAGCGGAGTTTAGCGGACTGGTGATTGAGGGCCAACCGCAACCAGATACAGAAGCTGGTCACCCGCTTCGACAGTTTAGCGGACTGATGATTATTAGGCGGCAACGATCCGGGTATGGCGCACTGCCGACCGACGATAACGCCTTCGGTTTCGAGAGCATGCGCATCGACGATCGCGCGGCGCTGCCTGCCTATCTGCTCGATGTGAAAACGCCTGCCGAGAACAAGCGGTCATGGGATTACCAGCAGGACTGATGAATCCGGTTAAAATGTTCCAGCAATGAAGAACGCGACAGCGAAGGGTCTCTCGACCCTTCGCTGTCGCGTTACATCACGCCATGCGATGCAGGGCGCAGATCTTGTTGCCGTCGGGATCGCGTAGATATGCAAGATACATATTGCCGGCCGGACCTTCGCGCACGCCCGGCGGATCCTCACAGGTGGTGCCGCCAGCCGCGATACCCGCCGCGTGCCAGGCATCCGCCTCTTCCTTGGAATTTGCGAGGAAGCCGACAGTGCCGCCATTGGCCGGCGTCGCGTCCTTGCCGTCGATCGGCTTCGACACGGAGAAGGTGCCGGTCTTGGTGCGATAGAAAATACGATGCCGATCGATCATGGCTGGCTTGACGCCGAGCGTGCCGAGCAGCGAATCGTAGAACGCCTTGGATTTGTCGAGATCGTTGGTGCCGATCATGATGTGCGAGAACATGCGTCCGTTTCCTCCGGGGTTGTCGGGCGGCTGTCAGCCGCTCCAGATGTTGCAATCGCTCCGTAGCACAATTTTCACAATTGCTAAATCCAGAGATCAATCCAGAGATCAATCCAACCTTGGGCAGTTCAGTCATCGCGGAATGCCGCATGATCGCTTTCCAGTCCGCGTACCGTTTTGCTAGGGTTTGATTTCGGAACGCGGGCTGCGTTCCAGCATGCGCATGAGGCGACACATGGCGATCGATTCCGGGCGTTTGGAAATGTTAACGGCGTTGGCACGCAAGGCGCTGTGGCTGTCGTCTTGGACCATTCACAATGCCAACCACATTCGCCCGAACACGGACGGGCTGAAGGTCGGCGGCCATCAGGCTTCGTCGGCGTCACTCGCGACGATCATGTCTGCGTTGTATTTCTCGGTGCTCAAGCCCGAGGATCGCGTCGCGGTGAAGCCGCACGCCAGCCCGATATTTCACGCCATTCAATATTTGTTCGGGCACCAGACGCGCGAGAAGCTGGAAAACTTTCGCGGCTTCAAGGGCGCGCAATCCTATCCGTCCCGCACCAAGGATATCGACGATGTCGATTTCTCGACCGGCTCGGTCGGCCTCGGCGTGGCGCAGACCCTGTTTGCGTCGCTGGTGCAGGACTACGTCTCGGCCCATGGCTGGATGAAGCAACGCCCAGAGGGCCGCATGATCGCGTTGGTCGGCGATGCGGAGATGGATGAGGGCAATATTTTCGAGGCGCTGCTGGAAGGCTGGAAGCACGGCCTGCGTAACACATGGTGGATCGTCGATTACAACCGCCAGAGCCTCGACGCCGTCGTGCGCGAAGGGCTGTGGGAAAAATTCGAATCCATGTTCCGCAATTTCGGCTGGGACGTCGTGATCGTAAAATATGGCCGGTTGATGGATGACGCCTTCGCCGAACCCGGCGGCGAAGCACTCCGGCGCTGGATCGACAACTGTCCGAACCAGATGTATGCGGCTTTGTGTTTTCAGGGCGGCGCGGCGTTTCGCAAGCGCCTGATGGACGAGATCGGCGACCAGGGTGACGTATCGGCTTTGATCGCGCGGCGCGACGACGATCAATTGCTGGCGCTGATGTCGAATCTCGGTGGCCATGACATGGCGGCCATGATCGAGGCGTTCGAGAGCATCGATCATGACCGCCCGGTTTGTTTTATTGCCTACACCATCAAAGGCATCGGTCTGCCGTTTCAGGGCCACAAGGACAATCACGCCGGGCTGATGACGCCCACGCAAATGGAAAAATGGCGCGGATCGCAGAACATACGTGCTGGTCATGAGTGGGACAGATATGAGGGTCTCGCGCAAAGCGCCGAAGCGCTCGATGCGTTTTTGGCAAACGCTTCATTCAACCGCGACGGCATGCGCAGGCTCGCAGCCCCTGTCATCGATGTGCCCGCAACGCTGGACTTCAAACCGTCCGCGCAGATGTCGACGCAGCAAGGCTTCGGACTCTTGCTTAACGAACTCGCGCGCGGCAACACTGAGTTGGCGGCGCGCATCGTGACGGCCTCGCCCGACGTGACGGTCTCGACCAATCTTGGCGCATGGGTCAATCGGCGCGGGCTGTTCGCGAAATCAGAGACCGCCGATCTGTTTCGCAGCGAGAAGATCCCCTCAACCTTCAACTGGGATTTTTCGCCGAAGGGCCAGCACATCGAACTCGGGATCGCCGAGGCGAACCTGTTCATCCTGATGTCGGCGCTGGGCCTGTCGCATGCGATCAACGGCGTGCGGTTGCTGCCGGTCGCGACTTTGTATGATCCGTTCATCCAGCGCGGTCTCGATCAACTCAATTACGCCTGCTATCAGGATGCGCGCTTCATGGTCGCGGCGACGCCGTCCGGCATTACGCTGTCGCCCGAAGGCGGCGCGCATCAGTCGATCGCAACGCCGTTAATCGGCATCGCGCAGGATGGACTTGCCGCTTATGAGCCAGCCTTCGTCGATGAGCTTGCGGTCGCGATGCGCTGGGGCTTCGCGCATATGCAAGGCGATGCGGACGACGGCGACAAGGGGTCCGGCATGCGCGGCGGCGGCTCGGTCTATCTGCGGCTTTCGACGCGGACGATCGACCAGCCGCAGCGCACGATGACGCGCGAACTTGAGCAAGGCATCATCGATGGCGGCTATTGGTTGCGCGCGCCGGGACCGAATTGCGAAGTCGTGATCGCCTATACCGGCGCGGTCGCGCCCGAAGCGATTTCAGCGACCGGCCTGCTGGGCGACAGCCGCCGCGATGTCGGATTGCTGGCGGTCACATCGGCGGATCGTTTGCATGCAGGCTGGACAGCAGCGCGTAAAAATCGACGCGAACGGCGCGGCCGCCCGCTGAGCCATATCGAGACGCTGCTGTCGGTGCTGCCGCGTGATTGCGTGCTGGTCACCGTGCTCGATGGCCATCCGGCGACATTAGGCTGGATGGGCAGTGTCTGTGGCCATCGCACCGAAGCGCTCGGCGTCGAGCATTTCGGTCAGACCGGCACGATCGACGACCTCTACCGGCATCACGGGCTCGATGCCAATGCGATCATCGATGCCGTCGAGGGATTGACGCATACGCCCGTGCGCCATCGCAAGATGGCGGTGTAGCGGCGCGGCATGAGCATGACCTTGTTCTGTTCACGGAGAACGAACAGGGGGCGGGATTCTTCATTCAGCCGGAGATTAAACAAAGCCTAATGCTGGATGTGTCCGCGTTATTTTATGGCAGCGGCGCTTCGTCCTCGGCGGAGGGCGTTTGCTCCGGCGAGCAGATGTCACCGCCGCCGAATTCATCCTCTGGTGGTGGATTTGCTGGCACTTTCGGTTTGTCTTTAATCGGCGTCTTGTCGTCGCGTTCGACGGGTGCGGGGTCTCGCGCCATCTAGCGGTCCTTGCTACGATTCCTGCTGCGATCTTTGCTGCAATCCTTGCTGAACTATACACGCCGACCGATCGTCATGTGGTCCCGCTTGATCATACAGAAAACGCGCCGGTTTGCGCCCATCGATCGTGAAATCGCGTTTGAATGAGCTGCGATCTGCTGCGCGCCGTCAAGAGTGTCTGCTCAGGGAACAATGTCGGTTCGCTTCAATTATGTCCGTTGGTCGATCAGACCAAAACAGTCCCGGAGTTTTCAATGAGGCGCGTGTTGCTTGTGGAAGACCATGAGGAAATCTGGGACTTCCTATCGAGGCGTCTGAAACGGCGCGGCTACGACGTGATCATCGCGACCGACGGTCAGCAGGGTGTCGAAAAAGCGCGTGCGGAGCTGCCGGACATTGTGCTGCTCGACATGAATCTGCCGATCATGGATGGCTGGACCGCGGCCGGCATGATGAAGGCCGCGCCAGAAACCGCGCGATTGCCGATCATCGCGCTGACGGCACATGCGATGTCAGGCGACAAGGAAAAAGCGCTCGCCGCCGGCTGCGACGACTATCATCCCAAGCCGATCGACTTCGCCAAGCTGCTGATTCAGATCGAGGCGTTTTTCGTTGCCGGAGAAGCAGCGTAAACTCTCAAGCCACAGCCCGGACGATGTGCAGCGTATCCTGCGCCGGCTGCGGTTGACGCGCTGCGGCGACGACCGCCGACAAAGCGACGCCGATCGTCGGTGCCATCACCTCGCACCGCGCCGCGCGAGAGAGCTGCTTTCCCATTGCCACGTCGCGCTCTCGCCAGATGCCGAGCGCGACCAGCACGCCCGGAAACTGTTTGCGGGCCATGCGCACATAATGCCGCAAATGCAGCGTGCTGAGTGGCTCGACGAAGGATAGAAACACCATCCGCACGCCGGCATCGACCGTATTCAGCCGATCGAGTTGCTCGGCTGTCGAGACTGTTTGCGCGTTGATGCCATGCTTTTGCAGCACCTGCGCCAGCATCTGACCGATGACCTCGTCCAGCGTGCCCGGCTTGGCGAAGCAGATCACGGGCGTTTGTCCCTGCCAGTCGGCCGCTAGTTCCGCGCGTGACAGCACCTGCGTCGCCGCACCCTGATCCGGCCCGGCGGCAATGACAGCGGCTTCAGCCTCCGCGCTGACGATGCCGCCTTTCGGCCGGGGATCGCGCACCGATTCGAGTTGCGCGATCAACCTTTCGGTCGTCTGCAAAAGCCGCTCCTGACGTTCGGGCGAAATGCGTCCGCGCGCGATGTCCTGATGCGCCAGTCGAAGGCCTTCCAGCGCAACCTCGTCGTAATAGGTGGCGAGCGCGCGTTCGCGCAGGAATTCCCGCGCTTTGATAACGGCCTCGATCGGATCGCCCGCCAGCATGCGCTGATAGAACAATTGCGGCGGTGACAGTGCGGGCCGATCGCCCAGCATGACGTCGAGGAAGCCGAGATTGCCGACATGGCGGCCGAGCACGACAAGGCATACGGTCAACGGCGTCGACAGGATCAGGCCGATCGGTCCCCAAAGGAACGTCCAAATAGTCGCCGACAGCACGATCGCGATCGGCGCAAGGCCCGTGCGCTGGCCGACCAGCAGCGGTTCGATCACCTGCCCGCTCAGCGGCTCGATGACGAGAAAAAACGCAGCCGTCCAGAGGAACATCGACCAAGTCGGATCGACGGCCAGCGACAGCACCAGCGGCGGCACGACGCCGGCGACGCCGCCGACATAGGGCACGAAGCGCATGATGCCGGCGAAGATACCCCACAGCACGGGGCTCGGAATGCCGATCAACCACAGGCCGATCGCGACCACCGCGCCAAAGCCGGTGTTGAGCAGAAGTTGCGCGAGAAATAACCGGCTGAGTCGTCGCGCGGCATCGTCGATCACGATTGTCGTGCTCTGGATGTCGTCGGTACCGACGAGCCGCACCAGCCGATTGCGAAGGTCTTCGCGCGACGCCAGCACGAACACCACCAGCAGCAGCACGAGGCCACCGGTCGCCAGCGGATGCAGCAAGGGCGAGATCACCAGACTGAGCGTGCCGAATAGTCCCGTATTCTCCTGCACGATGACTGGAATTGGCTTTGGCGCCGCGTCTTTTGCAGTGCCTGTCGCGGGCACGCCGGGGCCGCTGAGATTGCGGAGTTCAGTGCCGATTTCTCCGAACGCTTCGAGCGCGCGGTTGACCGTGCCGCTCGGCGCGACGGCACTGCCGAGCTTACCGATCTTTTCGCGGACCGTGGTCTGGTAGCGCGGCAATTCCGCACCCAGACCGGCAAGCTGGTTGCCGGCGACAACCATCACGCCAGCGATCACCGCGAAGGCCAGCAGCACAGTGACCAACACCGCGATGCCCTGTGGCACCGCGATCCGTTGCAACTGGCGAACGGCGGGTGCCAGCACGAAGCTGAGCAACACGGCCAGGGCGACAGGCACGAAGACGTCGCGACCAAGCCGCAGGATGGTCGCCACGGCCAGCAGCAGCAAGGCACCAGCCAGCAAAATGAATAGCGGCAGGCCGCGCTTGAGAAGACGGTTGATTTCGAGGTCCATCGGTTTAATCCGCCGTGCTGAGAGAAGGCGCCACACCGGCGGAGGCGACATCGAGCGCACGCAATTGCGCGACCAGTTCACGCATGCCGACCTGACCCTTTTCGAAAATGCGCGCGCCGCCGCCTTTGAGTTCGGCCCGTTCGCCGACCGACAGATCGCGGGCGGTCATCACGATGACGGGTACGGCGGCCCATTCGGGCGACGCACGAAATTGGCGCAGAAAGGTGAAGCCGTCCATTTCGGGCATATTGAGATCGAGCAGCACCACCGACGGCACGCGCTTTTTCACCGCCTCCAGCGCGGCGCGGCCGTTCTCGGCCTCGGTTACCGTCCATCCATTTTTTGACAGCAGCCCCCGTACGCGGGCGCGCGTGTCGTCATCATCCTCAACGATCAAAACATCGCCCTTTGCGGCGTCTTTCTGCACCCGCGCCAGCACCTCGCGCAAATGCTCCCAATTCACCGGCTTCAACACGTAATCGGATGCGCCGAGCGAGAAACCGAGATTTTGCTCGTCGATGATGGTGCACATCACCACCGGGATCGCGGCGAGTTGCGGGCTGTCCTTCAGGCTGCGCAGCACCGACCAGCCATCCATGCGCGGCATCGTGACGTCGAGCAAGATGACGCGAGGCTTGAGGCTTTCGGCGAGCGCCAGACCCGAGCGGCCGTCCTCAGCGACGCGCACAGAGAAGCCTTCCTTGGTCAGAAAGCGCGATAGAAGATCGCGCGTCGCCGGATCGTCGTCGATCACCAGAACGAGGTCGTCGTGATGACTTTCGGCGTTTGCCGGACCACCGACTCCCGCCGCTGCCGCGGCAATCGTGCGGGTCGCATCGACCGGAAACGAAACGTCGAAGGTCGTGCCGTGTTCGGGCTGGCTGGTGATCGCAATCTCGCCGCCGAGCATGTCGGTAAAGGCCTTGGTGATTGCGAGGCCAAGCCCTGTGCCGCCGAACCGGCGCGTGGTCGAAACATCGGCCTGCGTGAAGCGCTGAAACAGTTTTGCGACCTGTTCCTCGGTCATGCCGAGGCCCGTGTCACGCACGGTGAATACCATCATGTCGCCGCCCGCATGGGCTTGCCGTTTGACGTCGAGATGAATGTCACCTTTCTCGGTAAACTTGGCGGCGTTGCTGAGCAGGTTGATGAGCACCTGACGAATCTTCACGACGTCGCTGTGCATCGACCCGAGGTCGCCGGACAGATTGCAGATGAAGTTATTTTCTTTTTTGGCCATCAACGAGCCGACGGTCGCCGCGACGTCATTGGTCATTCCCGCGACGTCGAAGGTCTCGGCATAAAGCTCCATCTTGTTGGCCTCGATCTTCGAAATATCGAGCACGTCGTTGATGAGGCTGAGCAAATGCCGCGCATTGGTTTTGATCTTCCCAAGATCAGCGAGCAGATGCTTCTCGCCCATGTCCTCCACTTCGTCTTCGAGCATTTCGCTGTAGCCGATGACAGCGCTGAGCGGCGTACGCAATTCATGGCTCATATTGGCGAGAAACTGACTCTTGGCCCGATTGGCTTCCTCGGCGGTGTCTCGGGCAGCGGCAAGGTCTTCGCCTTGCTGCCGCTGTTCGGTGACATCCGTATTGGTCCCGAACCAGCGAACGATCTCACCATCGGTGTTGCGGATCGGCTGCGCCAGCGACAGGAACCAGCGGTAGACGCCGTCATGGCGGCGCAACGGAAACGTGTCCTGCCAGCTTTCGCCCGCGGTGATGGCCTCGACGAATCGCTCGGAGACACCATCGACCAGCTCCGGATCATGCGCTTTCTTCCACCCGTCACGCCGGCGTAAATCAGCATCGGACAGTCCCGTGAAATCGTACCAGCGCCGATTGTACCAATAGATCTGGCCATCCTTGTCGGCCATCCACACCAGTTGCGGGATGTTGTCCGCAAGCGTTCGGAAACGGTCGCCCATGCCAGCCAGCTCGTCGGACGCTTGAGCGGCCTGCCGGCGTCGATGCAAGGCCAGCCAGCCGAAATACGCGCAGGCGGCAAGCGCCGCCGCCGAGGCGATCAGCGTCAACAGCAACGAGCGAAGGCGCTCGGTCCGCTCAAGAACCCGGCCATTGTTCGCGGACTCGGTCTGCAAGGACAGGACCGCGCGACGAATGGCGTCCATCGTCACCTTGCCATCCCCTGATGCCACAAAGCGCTCGGCGTCAGCCAATCCGCCGACTTCGCGTGCAGCGACCAGCCCGCCCGCCAGCGTCCGCTTGTCGTCGATCATCGCAAATATGGGCATCAGCCGCTCGGCGTCGCGCCCGCTACCTACCCAGGCTTTCTTGGCTTCAGTTTCAATCGCCGTTAGGTCGGCGAGCGACGCGCGATAGGGATCGAGGTAACGGTCCTGCCCGGCTAGCGCATAACCCCGACTGCCGATCTCGATATCCCGTGTCGCCGACAAAAGTCGCTCCAAACCGAGCATGACGCGACTTTCCTGGCCGATTTGCCTGCGATCGGACGTCGAGGCGACGACATTCCAGATCGTGAGAATCGCGGACAAGACCAAGAGCGATGCCGCGATCGGCACTCCAAATCGCGTCCAGCCGCCGTCTACAGATTGTCTCATCGCCCACCCCTCATGTGCCCAGTGACGACGATGCGTGGTCCGCACAAAAGTTCCGAACTGCTTTCTGAGGTCCACGCCAGCTGGACCGGCTTTCGACCATATCTTGTCACCGGATTGTCATGGTACCCAGCGAGAGATCGGGCGGGCCCTACAATCGGTGAATCCATGGATTATTTTAGACGCTTCACGTTCCTGTTCGCGATGCCGACGTTCAATGCCGACGATCTCGAAGGCATTCGCCTCAGCCAGATCGTTGATGAGATCGAGCGATCCGGCTTTGAGGTCGTCAAGGCGCGCAAGCTCGAAGACGCCGAGATCGCCGTACAGACCGACGCCGCGATCGGCTGCATGGTGGTCGATTGGGGCAAGAAGGGCCTTGAGGGCAAGACCGCCGCGCTCATCAATTTGATGCGCCGTCGCGGGCTGGATTTCCCGATCATCCTGCTGATCCGCCGCAAGCGTTTCGAGGATTTGCCGGTCGAAGTGCTGGATTTCATCGACGGCTACATCTTCCTGTCCGAAGAAACGCCACCCTTCATCGCCAAGAGCCTGATTAGCCGCCTTAAGCAATATGCCGAGACGCTGAAGACGCCGTTTTTCGGCGCGCTGGTCGACTACGCCGAAGAGGGCAACCAGCTCTGGACCTGTCCGGGGCACAATGGCGGCGTGTTCTACAGCCGCAGCCCGATCGGCCGGGTGTTTATGGAACATCTCGGTGAAGCGGTTTTTCGCGACGACCTCGACAACTCCGTGCTCGATCTCGGCGATCTGCTGACGCATGAAGGCCCTGCTTTGCGCGCGCAAAAAGAGGCAGCAAAAATCTTTGGCGCGGAGAAAACCTATTTCGTGCTCAACGGCACATCGACATCCAATAAGGTTGCGCTCGCAGCGCTCGTCACCGATGGCGATCTCGTGTTGTTCGATCGCAACAACCACAAGGCCGCGCATCACGGCGCGCTGATGATTAGCGGCGGCGTTCCCGTCTATCTGCCGACGGAGCGCAATGCATGGGGGCTGATCGGCCCAATGCAGTGGGACTCCTTCGACGAAGGCGCGCTGCGCGAGCGCATTCGCACCCATCCGCTGGTAAAAGACCCCGAAGCCTGGAATAAGCCGCGCCCGTTCCGCGTCGCCGTGGTCGAGCAATGCACCTATGACGGCACGATCCACAGCGCAGAGATGATCCTGCGCCGCATCGGTCATCTCTGCGATTACATTCTGTTCGATGAGGCTTGGGCGGGGTTCATGAAATTCCACCCATTATATGCGGGACGCTTCGCGATGGGCCTTGGCGATCTCGGCCCCGACGCACCCGGCATCATCGCCACGCAATCGACGCACAAGCAGTTAGCGAGCTTTTCGCAGGCGTCGCAGATTCACATGAAGGATAGGCATATCAAAGGCCAGAAGCGCCGGGTCGAGCATCGACGTTTCAATGAGAGCTTCATGCAATACGCCTCGACGTCACCGTTCTATCCGCTGTTCGCCTCGCTCGATGTCGGTGCGCAGATGATGAAGGGCCGCTCCGGCGAAGTGCTGTGGGGCGACACAATCCGGCTCGGCATCGAACTGCGCAAAAAAATCCGCGCCGTGCGCCGCGAGTTCGAGGAAAAGGAAACGCGCGCCGAAAGGCGCTGGTTCTTCGAGCCCTTCGTACCCGATCGCGTGACAATTCCTGACGCCTCGCGCGAAGGCGCGGTGCATGATGTGGCATGGGAATCCGTCGGCACCGATCAGCTCGCGACCGACCCGGCGTTCTGGGCGCTCGCGCCCGATGCCGCGTGGCACGGCTTTCCGAACATGGCGCAGGGTTTCGCCATGACCGATCCGAACAAACTGACCTTGCTGACGCCCGGCTTCGATCGCAAAACGGGCGCTTATGAGGAGCACGGCATCCCTGCGCCGGTCGTCGCGCAATATCTGCGCGAGAACCGTATTGTCGCCGAGAAGAACGATCTCAATTCGCTTTTGTTTCTGCTAACGCCGGGCGTCGAGGCCAGCAAGGCGGGCACGCTCATCAGCGGGCTCGTCGCCTTCAAGAAACTGCATGACGACAATGTGCTGCTCGACGAAGCCATCCCAGAATTCGCACGACGCCGCCCGGCCCGCTATGCGGGCGTGCGGCTGCGCGATCTGTGCGGCGCGATGCACCGCTTCTTCCGCGACGCGAATGTCAGCGCCTTGCAGACCAGGCAGTTCTCGGCCGACCATCTGCCGGAGATCGCGATGTCGCCGCACGCCGCCGCGCGGTGTCTGGTCCGCAACGATGTCGACTTCCTACCGATCGACGAACTCATGGGCCGCGTCGCGACGACGCCGTTCGTGGTCTATCCGCCGGGCATCGCAACGATCGTGCCGGGCGAGCGCATCACCGACCGCGCGCAGCCGATGATCGATTATCTCAAGATGTTCGAGACCTGCTTCAACACCTTCCCCGGTTTCGACGTCGAAATTCAGGGCGTCTATCGCGAGGTCGACGAGAACGGCCGCATCCGGCTTTACACCTACGTCGCCACCGAATAGGCAACGCGCAATGGAGGCCGGATTGCCCGTTGAAACCGAACATCCGATCATCGTGCGGTCGTCGCGCGATACTGACGTCGATGCGATGCTGGCGATCTATCGTCGCCACATCCGCCAGGGCATCGAGGAAGGCGTCGGCGACGCCGAGATGCCGCAGCCCGATGATTTGCGCGACCGGCGGAAGAACCTGAAAAATCGTCGCTTCCCGCATCTCGTGGCGACGCGCGGCGGAGAGATTCTCGGCTACGCTTATGTCGTGCTGTTCCGCAAACGCCCCGCTTATCGCTACACCGTAAAACACTCGATCTATATCCACCACGACCATATCGGCCGCGGTGTCGGACGGGTGCTGATGCGGGAATTGATCGACGTATGTGCTGCGGCGGGGTTTCGGCAAATCATCGGCTATATCGATGCCGACAACACAGCTTCGCTCGGGCTGCATGAGCGTTTCGGGTTCGCCCGCGTCGGCTTTCTGCCGGGCGTCGCTTTCCGGCATGGCCGCTGGACCGACACCATCATGGTTCAGCGCTCGCTCGGCAGCGGGGCGACCTCACCACCGCCTGTCGCGGGGCGGTGATCCGCGCCGCTGGACTTGCGGGACGCGCGCCACGTATCGACACCGGCCAGGTCAGGCGACGTTGTACCGGCTAACAGGGCTATTACCGCGCGGAGAACGGCACCGACGCCCGACCCTTGAAGGTCCATATCTGGATATTGCTGCCCAGGCCGCCGAGTTCGGCCCCAACCGTAACCGCTGCACCGTTCGCGAATTGTGCAGCCATCCCACCCACTGCGCGCGCCGACCAGCCATCGAGAAGTGGCACGGACGCCAGAGGTGCTGTGCCAGCAAGGGCCGCGATGCCGGCATTGTCGCCAGTGAAGTAATAATCGCCATAGAGGCCGGCGAAAGGCGAGAGCGCGACGGTGGCGCTATAGAGCCAGGGATAGGCAACCTTCACGCCCGCCGAGGCGCGTCCGGTCAAGAAGGTGCGATCTGCCTGCCGCGTACCCAGCGAGTCGGTGTAGGCGTTTTCGTTTTCCCACAGCGCATAGATCTTCGCGGACGGCTCGACTGCCAGCCCATAAAACGTCGTGCTGCCGATCAGGCCACCGGACACCAGCCAGCGTCGGCCGCTGAAGCTGCCATTCGCCGTGCCGGCCGTTCCATCATAGCCAATTCCGGAATAGGCAGCGGCGGCATCGACGCGAAGCCCTGGCGCGAACTTCCAGCCGAGGTATGAGCCGATCGTCCAGCCGTCGCCCTTGAGGCGGCCGTTCAGCGTATCGGACCTGTAATCGAAGGTCTCGTAACCGCCAACCGCACCGACGACGAGACTAGGCGTCACCCGGCGCGTCACGCCCAGCAGGAGGTTGACCTGATTGCCGTAGAGAACCGACGGCCCGGCCGACGATGCGAATTGCCCGACACCTGCGCCATGGATCGTGGCCCAGAACAACCAGTCGCGCGGATCAGTCGCGCGAATGGGAGACGCTTTGGTTGGCATGGCTTTGCGATCAATCGCGGCGAACGCATCATCGACGCGGGATCGACTATCTGATGCGCGCGCGCGGCCTGAGTCAGCGCCGCCATTCATCGCCGACCACTGGTCGCCGGCCGTGTTGGCAACAGTCGGACCGGCAACACGGTCCGACTGTTCCGGATCGGCCGAGAAATTAAATCGGATGCCGCCGGCGGACGGCGTCATGAAACCGCCTTCACCACCGAACCCATCGGAGATCGCCGTATCGATCGCGCCGGCGATCGCAGCGCCCGAGGTTTGCGCGATGACCTTGCTGGCAGCGATCTGCAGGGCTCTCAGGCTGAGACTGTCTTTCGGAGTATCGACCGATTGCTGCAGTGCTGACGACGTACTGCCCGCGAAGCTGCTATTGCCGGCAAAGACCGCCGTGATGGTATGACTGCCGAGTGTCAGCGCGGATGTTGTCAGGCTTGCGACGCCATTCGCTAGACCGGCTGATCCGATCGAGGTGCCGCCATCATTGAACACGACGGTGCCCGTGGGCGTGCCGATCGTGCTGCTCACCGTCGCGGTGAAGGTCACGGCCTGTCCGACCTCGCTCGGATTTTTGGATGATGTGACGGCAGTGGTCGTGGTCGGCATCACGTAAGTATAGAGACCGGATCCGGTGCCCGTCCCGCCAGGCGTCATCACGGCGACATTAACGACGCCCGCACCATGCGCGGCCGTGACTGCGGAAATCGTCGTGGCATTGACGACACTGACATTGGTTGCCGCCGTACCGCCGATCGTGACTACAGTTGCGCCTGTTAGGTTCGTGCCGGTCAGCGTCACCGATGTGCCGCCAGCCGTTGGACCGGTGTTCGGTGTGATCGATGTCACGGTCGGCGGCGGGGTCGGGGCGACATAGGTGTAGAGCGTGTTGGCGGCGTTTGTGCCGCCCGGCGTCGTCACCAGAACGCTTGTCGGTCCGGCCGCGCCTGCCGGCGTCGTTGCGGTGATGGTCGTGGCATTGACGACACTGACATTGGTAGCCGCCGTGCCGCCGATCGTCACGGCGGTTGCGCCTGTTAGGTTCATGCCGGTGATGCTGACGGATGTGCCACCTGCCGTTGGACCGGTGTTCGGTGAGATCGAGGCCAGCGTCGGCGCTGCCGCCGTGTAAGTGAAGCCGCCGACAAGCGTCGCAGTGCCCGTACCGTTATTGACGACGACGTCCTTCGCCAACGCGCCCGACACATAGGCCGGCGTATTCGCCGTGATCGATGTCGCGCTCACCACGATAACGCCTGTCGTAGCAATGCCACCGATGGTCACTGTCGTCCCCGGCACAAAATTGGTGCCGGTGAGTGTGACGCTGGTACCGCCGGCCGTGGTCCCGGTATTCGGCGCGATCGAGGCCAGCGTCGGCGCGGCCGCCGTGTAAGTGAAGCCGCCCGTCAGCGTCGCTGTGCCCGCGCCGTTATTGACGACAACGTCCTTGGCCAACGCGCCCGACACATAGGCCGGCGTATTCGCCGTGATCGATGTCGTACTCACCACGACAATGCCTGTCGCAGCTATGCCGCCGATCGTCACTGTCGTGCCAGGTACAAAATTGGTGCCGGTGAGTGTAACGCTGGTGCCGCCGGCCGTGGTCCCCGTGTTCGGCGCGATCGACGTCAGCGTCGGCGCTGCCGCCGTGTAAGTGAAGCCGCCGACAAGCGTCGCGGTACCCGCGCCGTTGTTGACGACGACGTCCTTGGCCAACGCACCCGAGACATAGGCCGGCGTATTCGCCGTGATGGATGTGGCGCTGTTAATCGTGATCCCCGTTGCAGCGATGCCGCCGATGGTCACTGTCGTGCCAGGCACGAAATTGGAACCCGTAAGGGTGACGCTGGTGCCGCCGGCCATCGTTCCCGTATTCGGCGCGATCGAGGCCAGCGTCGGTGCGGCCGCCGTATAAATGAAGCCGCCGACAAGCGTCGCTGTGCCGCCGCCGTTATTGACGACGACGTCCTTGGCCAAAGCACCCGAGACATAGGCCGGCGTATTCGCCGTGATGGACGTCGTACTCACGACGACAATGCCCGTCGCGATAACGCCGCCGATGGTCACTGTGGTGCTAGCACTACAGTTGCAGACCGTCTCGTTATCTGAATCCATGAGCTTCCATGATTCGGAGGTCATGGCATGGCGGTGGCGACGATTGAGGAGACGCT
>JAYUEY010000113.1:0-5262 GCA_043739005.1 Tardiphaga sp. | reverse complement strand
TCGAATGGACCGACGCGACCTGGAATCCGATCCGGGCGCGCAACAAGAAAACCGGCAGGGTCGGCTGGCATTGCGAGCACGCCACCACCGGATGCGAGTTCTGCTATGCCGAGGATTTTAACAAGCGGCTCGGCACCGGCCTGCCGTTCAAGCCCGGGCATCGCAAGGATGTCGAGCTGTTTCTTGATGAAGAGATGCTGACCCGGCCGCTGCGCTGGAAACGCCCACGGATGATTTTTCCGAATTCAATGACGGACCTGTTCGCGGAGTTTGTTCCTGACGAATGGATCGACAAGATTTTCGCGGTGATGGCGCTGACGCCGCACCATACCTATCAGCCGCTGACCAAGCGCGCGCAGCGGATGCGGGATTATTTTGCAAGCCGGTCAGTGCGCGATGAGCACGGATTTGAGGCCGAGGATATTCGCGTTGCCGTGACCACGCTGGCAGCAACGCCATCGCGCCGAGAGATGGCTCCGGCGCTGAAGATGATTCCGCTGGGCCAATATTGCAGGCAGATCGCGTGGCCGCTCCCCAATGTCTGGCTCGGCGTCTCGGCCGAGCGTCAGCAGGAATGGGATGAGCGGGTCGAGTTGCTGGGTGCTACGCCGGCCGCGATCCGGTTCGTCAGTATCGAACCAATGTTGAGCGCGATCGATTGCGGCAATGCCTTCGATCCGCCGCCCGAGACTAGCCCTTACAAGCCGATCGACTGGATCATCTGTGGCGGCGAGAGCGGCGCCGAGGCGCGGCCGATGCATCCGGACTGGGCGCGGTCGCTGCGCGATCAATGCGACGCTGCAGAGGTGCCGTTCTTCTTCAAGCAATGGGGCGAGTGGACGCCCGGCGAAAATGTCGAGCGCAGGCGCGGCACTGTCGAGACCGCCACATGGTTCGGCGACAGCTGGTCGTTCGACAAGGAAAACCTCGCCAGCGAGGGCGGCCATTACGAGGATCAGCCGGATCTGTACCGCGTCGGCAAGAGCGCCGCCGGCCGGCATCTCGACGGCGAACTGCACAATCAATTTCCAACCAGAGGAGGCAATCATGGCGTTTGAAAAGCTGCAGATCGAATTGCGTACCGCGACGGTCGCCGGACCGAAACTGCCGGCCTCGATGTCCATCAGCAAACGCGGCAAGCGCCCTTCGGTCAAAGTGTCGCTCACGCCCGAACTCGCAGCAAAGGCGGGTTATGCGGCCAAGGCCCGCTTCGATATCATGATCGGCAGGGATGACGATGCCGGCAGACTGCGCATCGTGCCGGCGCCGGCGGGCCGCCTGGTCGGTCAGGTCATCAAAAAGAGCGGGGGACTTGGCTTTTACCTCGGCTTCGTGCCGGCGATCGGCACGGCGCCGCACCGGCGGGTTCGCACCGACGCGCGGGTGATCGAACCGGGCGTGGTCGAGGTCGACATTCCCGATTTCGGCAGCGCGGCTGCGACCGCTAAGGAACAAGAGCCGGTGCGCGGGCAAGACCACGCGGCGGCCGTGGGGGGGGGCGCCCGAAAACCTGTAGACGCCGGCGTCACGCTGAACGGCGTCACCATCGACACCACGCTCGACAGCGAATCGGTTTCGTTCAAGGGCAAATCGACCGAGGTCACCACGCGCCAGGCCCGACTTGTGCAGCTGCTCGCCCGGCCGCGGCCGGCGCCGGTCGCGGATTCGTTTTTGATCGGTGCGTTGTGGGATGGCAAGCCGCCGGCCAATGCAGCCGATCAGCTGCGCACCATGGCGGCGGATCTGCAGAAGGGGCTTTCGCCGCTCGGACTCGATCTCCGCCTGGTCAAGGGCGCCGGCTATCAGCTGCGGGATCTCTGAGGCCGTGAACATGCTCGCCCGCATCGCCCCGATATCGCCGGTGAAATGTCCGTGTTGCGGACACGCGGTCGATCGACCTGATTTTGCGACGTTCTTGCTGACGCTCAATCTCGGGCCGAACGAGTTTCGAATGGTGTGCCGGTTAGCACGATGCTTCGGGCGGTGGCTGGCTAAGGAAGTATTGATCGATTTTATCTGGGCTGACGACATCGACGGTGGTCCTGAATATGCGCGCCAGGCCGTCTCGGTCATGCGGATCAAGATCAACGAGAAGCTGATTGCCAGCGATTTCGTCATTGAAGGTCGCCGTTGGCAGGGTTGGCGCCTGACTTGGCGCGCCAGGGTAGCAGCATGAACATGCTCGCCAGCTACGACCGTGCGATGTCGGCGCTCGCCGTGGCGCTGCAATCGACGCGGGTCGAGGTGGTGCTGGCGAGCCGGGACGAACTCGATCATATCAAGCTTCACGCCAAACGGGTGCGCAACCGCGAACTGCTCGCCGACGCCACAGAATTCCAGATGCGGGTCGAGCGCTGGCTCGGCGTGTTGCTGCAGAAGGCACAGGATGCAGGGCATCTCGCCGAGAAGGGCGGACGGCCGAAAGCCGATCATGGAATGCCGGCGCCGGCGACGCTCAAAGAGATCGGCGTCGACCGCAAGTTGTCGATGAAGGCCAAGGCTGCGGCAAATCTGCAAGCCGATGCCTTCGAGGAAGTTGTCCAGGGCATGCGGCAGCGGATGGCCGCGGGCCGGGCGATTCTGGTCGATCCGGTCGACCAGGCCGGCAAGTTCGCCGAGCAGCAAGCGCGCCGCGCCGACCACGCCGCGCGCACGATTGGCGGCGGCTGCGTCGAGGATCTCGGCAAACTGGCGCAGTCGGGTTATCGCGCCATGATGATGCTGCTGGATCCGCAGTGGCAATTCCTGACGCGGTCGCCGCTCGGCGACGGCCGCAGCGCCAACGTGCATTACAAGACCGAGGAGGTCGACAAGATCAAGCAGCTGCCGGTCGAGGCGCTGGCGGCCGATGATTGTGCCATGGGCATGTGGATGGTCGACTGGTGCCCGCAGGATGCGCTCGACCTGATCGCGCATTACGGTTTCAAGCACATCACCACGCTGTTCACCTGGGTGAAGACCAATCCCAGCGGTGAAGGTTTTCACATGGGGCAGGGCTACTGGAGCCGCGCCAACCCGGAGCAATGTTACTTCGCCACGCGCGGCAATCCAAAACGGCTTTATGCCGATGTGCAGCAGCTGATCGTGGCACCGGTGATGGAGCATTCGCGAAAACCCGACGAGCAATATCCGCGAATCGAACGCCTGGTCGAGGGCCCGTATCTCGAGCTGCAGGCGCGGCGCCCGCGTCCGGACTGGATCAGCTGGGGCGATGAACTGGAATGGACGGGAGTGGTGGCATGTTGAGCCCATTGCGTCACGCACAGGCGCGGGCGGCCGCAGCGGAAGCGCGCGTCGCCGAACTCGAAGCACTGATCAACACGCCGGAGACCGGCAATTTTCTCAAAGGCCTTCCGTTGGAGGCCGCACATCAGCGAGAGCGCTGGGGCTCGGCGCATGATGCCGGCAAGGCACCGCTCGATTGGTTCTGGCTGATCGGCTATCTCGCGCAAAAGGCGGCGACAGCGGCGATCGGCGGAGACGTCGAGAAGGTAAAGCATCACACCATCTCGACGGCTGCGGCGCTGGCAAACTGGCATCGCCAGCTTTCCGGCACGGACAACGCGATGCGGCCCGGGATCGACGCTGCGCGCGTCGGTGAGGTGCCGCAGCCATGACCGACGAACTCAACCGCCAACCGCGCCGGCGCGTCGTCTTCATCGCGAAGATCGAAGCAGACAACTGGCCGCGGCTGCGTGACGAGCTGGAGCACCTAGCGCGAGAGATAGACCGCCATGGCAAGCTGTCGACGTCGTCGATCTCGGGCGGCTATTGCTGCGGCCACATCATTGTTACCTCGGAAGACGGTTCGATAGATCATGACAGCTGGGCGCGCGAACTGGACGCCTATCTCGATGGACTGAAGAAGGCTGACATGGTGAAGCCGTCATGATCACCCGCGATCCGGAATTTCCAGCGGAGTACGCGCAGCTCACTGCGGCGTTCAACCGTTGTGCTGACGGTTATGCGATCAACGCCGTTCTGAACGCCTCGCTGCAGCTGGTGGCCGCGGCGATCGGCGTGATGGCCAAACAGAAGGGATTGGAACTGGATCGGGCCGAGGCCCTTGCCGACCACGTCGGATATCTCATCAAGCAGAGCGTCAGGGACAACTGGCAACGGAAGCCACAGCCGTCTGATGTTGTGGTGAAGCCATCATGACCCGCGATCTCGCCAACATCCTGTCCGTCTTCCAAGGCTCCAGCGGCGACGCCACGATCGCGCTCTATGACGAGCTGCGCGGGCTCGGGCCGGCCGGCACGGTCGCGCTCGAATTGTTTCGGGCGCAGAAATCATCGTCGCGCGCCAAAGTCTACCGGGGCGGCGGGTTCAGGGGCAAGGCGTACGATAAAAAGCAATGGGCGATGGACAACCTCGCTCGCGCGCTCACTGAGCTCGGCGCGCTGCCGTGGGGCTGGAAGCTCGATCCGAAGCAGGAATTTCATAACTGGGTGCTCTACGTCGACTTGCCGAACGGCCAGGTTTCCTTTCACACCGCCGCGCGCGGCGCGGGGCCTGATTTCGCCGGCGACTGGGACGGCGTGAAGGATGCCTCGGCGACGCGGGTGTGCCGCTACATTGCCGATCTGTTTTCGCCTCGCCAGCGAAAATGGCGCGTCGTCACGCGCGCGATTGTGGAGCGACACTATCTCGTCACCGCGGAAAACGAGAAGGCGGCGGAAGCCGCTTCCTGCGACGCAACGCCTGACCACGAAGAAGACGAGAACGAAGAAACCATGTCGATCTGCGAGGTGCCGGCATGACACAGCAGCCAGGCACAGACCGTCTTCCGGCCGAGATCATCACGGATCTCAATCGCGAACTGTTCGAACGCATCGGCACGACGATCTATTCGATGACCGGCATTGTCGATGATCCCTTCGATAAATTCCAAATAGCAATTGCGGCGGTGGCGGCTTCGATCGCGATCAGCGCCGGATTTTTCAGCGCAGCCAATCGTCACAAGTTCGATCCTTACGATGTCGCGCTCGCACTCGTCGAAACGCTTCGATCGGCGCAAACGCCGGAACAGCGGTTCGCGATGGAAGAGACGCTGCTCCGGATGCTCAGGGATCGAAAGCCATGAGCGACAAAGCCGCTGGCATGACGCTCCCGATCAGCATTTCGCTGGAAGCCGCCAACCGCGCTTATGATGAGTGGGGTTGCAACTGCGGTCCCGGTGCACTGGCGGCCATCATGGGGCTGACGCTGGACCAGGTGCGGCCACAGATGGGCGATTTCGAGCGGAAACGCTACACCAAT
>JAYUEY010000112.1:0-13225 GCA_043739005.1 Tardiphaga sp. | reverse complement strand
GAGACCCATTCCGGTCGAGACGAGGATGAAGGTGATGAAACGCGCGGGCGTCTGGTTGGTCTATCTCGTCGGCGCGCTGTCGATCGGTTATCTGGCGCTTTACGCCTATACGAGGATGACGAGCACGGGCCTGGAGCCAGGCGATCCGATCAAGATTTTCAGGAAACAGGACGCGCCGAGCTATTCGTGAGCGATGCAGTACGCACTGCCGTCATCACCGGGCTCGATCCGGTGATCCATCCGCTCAATGAAATCTTGCGACGATTGATGGATGCCCGGATCAAGTCCGGGCATGACGGCAAACTTCGAGGTGATGCAGTGCTGCCGCTTTCACCTCTCACGCACTCGCAGCGACAGCGCGATAATCCGCAGCACCGCCGATGCCCATCCCCAGACCGGCAGGGGTGATCGGCAGCCCGCCATCGGCATATTCGTTCAGCTTGTTGCGCAATGTGCGGATCGAAATGCCGAGAATATTCGCCGCGTGGGTGCGGTTGCCGAGGCAATGTTTCAACGTCTCCAGAATGAGATCGCGTTCAACATCGGCCACGGTGCGGCCGACCAGCGCGCGCGTCACCTGCTCGGCGGCAAACGTGGCATGCGCGACGGCTGGAGCCGTTTTGGCGAGATCGAGGCGATCGCCGTCCGGCGTGAGGATCGCATCCGCGCCGATCTCGTCGCCCACAGCCATCAGCACCGCGCGATGAATCGTGTTTTCGAGTTCGCGGACATTGCCCGGCCAGCGGTTGGTGGTCAGCACGCGGCGCGCTTCGGCCGACACGGGTCGCAGCGGCACACCATTGGCTTCGGCGTATTTCTTGGCGAAATGCGACGCCAATTCGGTGATATCGGCAGGGCGATCGCGCAGCGGCGGAATCTTGAGATTGACGACGTTGAGCCGAAACAGCAGATCCTCGCGAAACGTCCCCTCGCGAACGGCCTCGACCAGATTGCGGTTCGAAGTCGCGATGATGCGGATATCGACCGGCACAGGGCGGGTGCCGCCGACGCGATCGATGACACGCTCCTGAATCGCGCGCAGCAGTTTCGACTGCAACCGCACGTCCATCTCGGAAATTTCATCTAGCAATAGCGTGCCGCCGGTGGCTTCCTCGAACTTGCCGATGCGGCGCGCGATCGCACCCGTGAAAGCCCCCTTCTCATGGCCGAACAATTCGGATTCCAGCAGATGCTCAGGGATCGCCGCGCAGTTGATCGAAATGAACGGCTTCTTGGCGCGGTTTGATCGGCTGTGGACGTGGCGGGCCAGCACTTCCTTGCCGGTGCCGCTTTCGCCGGTAATCATCACGGAGGCGTCGGAGCCGGCGATCTGCTGCGCCAGCTTGATGACTTTTGCCATCGCTTCGTCGCGGTAAATCAAATCGCGCGCATCATTGGCGACGGCAGCGAGCACGGCTGCGATCAGTTCCGGATCGGGCGGCAGCGGAATGTATTCTTTAGCACCGGCATGGATGGCTGCGACAGCCGCGCGGGCATCGGTGGTGATGCCGCAAGCGACGATCGGCACATGGATGTGCTCGGCTTCGAGCCGCATCACGAGGTCGCGGATGTCGAGCGCAACATCGACAAGCAACAGGTCCGCGCCCTTGCCGCCGCGCAGCACGCGCATCGCCTGGTCGTGATCCTCGGCGTGAACGACGGACGCACCATTGTCCATCGCGATCTTGGTGGCAGTGGTCAGTTGGCCCTTCAGGGTGCCAACGATGAGAAGCCGCATGTCTTGCTCCTATTGATCGGGTTAGCGCGCGCTTAATCGCGATCGGCTTTGATGATTTCGGTCATGGTGACGCCGAGCTTGTCCTCGACGAGAACGACCTCGCCGCGTGCGACCAGACGGTTATTGACGTAGATGTCGATTGCTTCGCCGACGCGGCGGTCGAGTTCGAGCACGCTGCCGGGCCCAAGCTTGAGCAATTCGCCGATATCCATTTTCGAGCGGCCGAGCACGGCCGAGACCTGAACCGGCACGTCGAACACGGCTTCCAGATCGGCAGCGATGCGCGCGACCTGTTCGCCGGTGTCCTCCGTGAAATCGTCAAACACGCCGCCCGGCGGTTCGTTCAGATCGGGCAACGGCATGTGTGTATCGATGGTCATGGTCTTGTCCTCAGGCCGTGTTGCGCGACGCCATGTAGCGCCCGACGAGTTCGTTGATCTTGGCTTCGGTGGCGGCGCGTTCCAGCACGACGCCGCCATCGGCCCATTCGATCTTGCAGTCGCCGCCGGCAATATCCGGCTCGGCGAGAATCACGAGGCGGCCCTGAAAGCCGCTTTGCTTTGACAGTTTCTCGATCTCCACGCGGGCGGTGTCGTAGAGCGCGTCATTGACGCGGACGACGAGATGCGGTGTCGCCACGAGATGGCGAAAACAATCGCTGACCAATGCTGCGACGGCGGCAAGCGGTTCGCCCGCCAGCAATTCGCCGGTCAGTTTTCGCGCCACCGCAACAGCAACCTCGACCGCCTCGGTCTCCATCCGTGTTTCGACGCCGCCGAAGCGCGCGGCGACCAAATTCATGGCTTCGCCGATATCGCCGAGCGCCTGCGCGACGCGGCGTTCCGTGGCGATGCTGGCTTCGCGCTGCGCGGCCTCGAAACCGTTGCGATAGCCGCGCGCTTCGGCGCTGGCGATCTGCTCGGCCATCTCGGCGGCGCTCGGCGCGTGCGGGGTGCCTTTCTCCGGCGCTGAGAAATCAAGATCGAACAGAAATTTCGCGGGCGCGCCCATCAATACACCAACTCGTCATCGGCCTTGTTTTTCGACAGCATGATCTCACCCTTGGCGGCGAGATCCTTGGCGAGATTGACCATCTGTGCCTGCGCTTCATCGACATCGCGCAGCCGCACCGGGCCGAGCGCCGCCATGTCGTCCGTCAACATCTTGGCAGCGCGGGTTGACATGTTGCCGAGGAAGAATGCGCGCACTTCTTCATTGGCGCTCTTCAACGCGATGCCCAATTTGTCCTTGTCCACGCTGCGCATCAGCGTCTGCGCGGAGCCGGCATCGAGCTTGATGAGGTCGTCGAAGGTGAACATCAGCGCCTTGATGCGCTCGGCCGATTCGCGATTGTCTTCTTCCAGCGAGGTGATGAAGCGGGTCTCGGTCTGGCGATCGAAATTGTTGAAGATTTCGGCCATCACTTCGTGCGCGTCGCGGCGGCGGGTCTGCGACAGGTTCGACATGAATTCGGTGCGCAGCGTCTGCTCGACACGCTCGATGACTTCCTTCTGCACCGCTTCCATCTTCAGCATGCGGCCGATGACGTCGAGCGCCATCTCTTCGGGCAGGATGCCGAGCACGCGCGCAGCCTGTTCCGGCTTCAGCTTCGACAACACGACGGCGGTGGTCTGCGGATATTCGTTCTTGAGATAGTTGGCGAGAACCTCTTCCTGCACGTTGGAAAGCTTTTCCCACATGTTCCGGCCGGCAGGACCGCTGATCTGCTCCATGATCGCGCTGACGCGGTCGGTGGGGAGATATTGCTGCAAGAGGCGCTGCGTTGCGTCGAAATTGCCGTTCAGCGCGCCGGACGCCGACATGCGCGAGGCAAATTCGAGCATCAATTCCTCGATCACATTGGCTGGAATGGTCCCGAGCGTCGACATCGCCATCGATAAATCCCGCACCTCGTCATCGTCGAGCAGGGCCCAGACCTTGCCGCCATATTGTTCGCCGAGGGCAAGCATCAGCACGGCAGCGCGCTTCGGCCCGCTCAATGCCGTGCCTTTCGCCTGCGCGCCGGGGGCTTGCGCCAGCGCCGAGAGGACGCCGCTCATATCGGGTTGTAGTGAATCGGCCATATCAGCTCACGCGGGCTCTGAGAGCCATTGACGGATGATCGAAGCAGTTTCGGACGGATTGCTTTCAGCGAGTTCGCCGACGCGATGGATCGACTGGGCGTTCACCCGGCCCTGGATCTGCGCGACGTTAATCATGCTGGCGTGGGTGCCCATTTGGTTACCCATTTGGGTGCCGGCGTGTGTGGCGGTCGGCGTCTGGCCCGTGGGTGTCAGCATCATGCCGGGTTGCTGCTGAATCTGTTGATATTGCTGAGCGATGCCATCGGAGGCGAGTGCGGGCAGCGCGCCGGCATGGCCGAGCGCGACCTGCTGCGCCTGATCGGAGGCGAGGATGCGCTTCATCAGCGGGCGGATCACCATGAACAGCACGACGAGGCCGAGCAGCAGCATGACGGCAAGTTCGATGCCGTACATGATATCGTCCTTGTTGAACTGCAGCATCGAGAGCAGGCCGGTCGGCGCGTCGGGCAGCGCCACCGCAGCCGGGGCTTCGGCAAATTTCAGATTGACGACCTCGACCTGATCGCCGCGCTTTTGTTCGAAGCCGATCGCCGATCGTACCAGCGCCGCGATACGGTCGATCTGGTCCTTGCTGCGCTCCTGATAGACGACCTCGCCTTTTTCGTTCTTGCCGTAAATGCCATCGACCAATACGGCGACCGAGATGCGGTTGACGCGACCGGCTTCAGTGACTTCGGTCTTGGTAACGCGAGAGATTTCGTAATTGTTGATCTCTTCGCTCTTCTTACTCTGGTCGCGCGCGGTCGCACCACCGCCGCCTTGTGCGCCCGGCAATTCATTGGCGACCGAGACCTGGCCGTCCTTGTTGTCGGCGGTGGCGGAGGATTCGTCGCGGGATTGGCTCGAACGAAGCACGCGGCCTTCCGGATCGAACTTGTCGGACGTCTGCGTCACCTTGTTGTAGTCGAAATCCGCCGAGAGCTGGACGCGGGCACGGCCGACGCCGACGACCGATGAAACGATTGCTTCGACCTGATTGCGCATGCGCTTTTCGAACGCCGCACGGCGTTCGTCGCCGCCGCCTTCAGCATTGTTTTCGCCGGCAGCGCCGTCCGCCAGTAACTGACCGGCTTCATCGACGATCGAGACGCGCTGCGGCTTCAGGCCGTTCACCGCCGAAGCGACGACATGGCGGATAGCGCGGACCTGCTGCGCATCGAGCGTGCCGTGGACGCGGACAACGATCGAGGCCGACGGCTCCGGCGTTTCGCGCGAAAACAGCGGCCGTTCCGGCAGCACCAGATGGACGCGGGCAGCCTGAATCCGGTCGATCGCGCGGATGGTGCGGGCGAGTTCGCCTTCCAAAGCGCGCAGATGATTGATGTTCTGGACGAAGCTGGTGGTGCCGAGCGCGTCGGACTTGTCGAAGATTTCATAGCCGACGCCGCCGCCCTTGGGCAGGCCGGATTCGGCGAGCTTCATGCGCAGCCGGGTGACCTTATCCTTCGGCACCATGATAACCGCGCCTTCGTTGCGCAGTTCGAACGGAATCGCCTGGCGTTCCAGATCCTTGATGATGCCGGACGAATCCTCGCTGGAGAGGTCGGTAAACAGCGTCGTCATCTGCGGCGCGGTGGCGCGCATGATGACAAATCCGAAAAAGCCGATCAGCGCGGTGGTGACGGCGACCATCGCCATCACGCGCGATGCGCCCAATCCCTTGAGGAAACTTGCCAGACCCTGCACGCAACAGCCCCGTCAGATTCGGCACCCGAAGATTCGGGAGACATGCCGACTGGGCAAGAATTGCCTAGGGATGGTTTCCATATGGTTAATTTTGGTTAACAGCCGGAAAGATTTGTAAAAACACGTCCGTCCGGCGGCCTCCGAAGAGACGCCGGTCGTCGTAAGATCAAATTAATCGGAATTAACGGCGTCTTAACGCGAAAGGCGTAAATCAGCGTTAACGAAATTGCCGTTGATTACTGGCGATATTGCTGGATGCGCGTCGTGCGCAGGCCGGCAAGGCCATGCTGGTCGATCGAGAACTGCCAGGAGAGGAATTCGTCAACCGTCAGCGTATAACGGCTGCAGGCTTCCTCAAGGGACAGAAGCCCACCGCGAACAGCGGCGACAACTTCAGCCTTGCGGCGGATCACCCAGCGCTTGGTGCCGGGTGCGGGCAGATCTGCAATCGTCAACGGACTGCCGTCAGGCCCGATGACGTATTTTACCCTCGGGCGATGGGGTTCTGTCATGGCGTACTCACAAACTCAACAACCACTACTCACTTCAGATACCCTACGCGCGCCGGCTTAAAATTTAGCTAAGCGGAACGTTGCAATAAGAATCTCCTTGAATTTGCTTTGATTGAGCGGGTGGCCTTGTCCCGTTTCAGTGCGAATGGGCGGTCGGGGATGGGGATGCGATGTGGTCGCAGCGCCTGACGGACCCCTCCACTCGGCTTCGCTGCGCGAAGCCGCCCGCTTCCACCGTGTCAAAGCAGCGCTTTGCCGTGGACGAGGGAAGACGGTGGTTGCTTCTCTTTGCTTAGCCGACGATGCCCTTGATCTGGGCGACTGTGTATTTCTCGCCGCCGATCGTCAGCAACGGCGGGGTCGATGTCAGGTCCACCGAACTCACCGCGCCCTGCACCTGCGTGGTGACGCCCACCGTTGCGCCGGATGCATCCTTCGCCGTTGCGCCCAGCGTATATTTACCCGGCGGCCATTGCGTGCCGCCTGTGCCCTTGCCGTCCCAGGTAAAGGGCTGATTGCTGCCGGCGGCGGCTGCGTAGCTGCCGGTGAAGACACTCTGCCCGCTAGCATTGGAGATCGTGACATCGATCGTCGAATCCTTGGGGACGTCGAGATTCCAGCTTGCCGTGCCGTTTGCCAGCGTCGCGGTCGTGCCATCGACGATGGCGGTCTTGCCGACGAAGCCAAGCGCCTGCGTCGATTGCGCGGTCTTCTGCAACGAAACCAGCGTCGAGAGCTGGTCGTTCGACTTCAACTGTTGCTCGACGCCGGCGAACTGAACGAGTTGCTGTGTGAACTGGTTGGTATCGAGCGGATCAAGCGGGTTCTGGTTCTTCAACTGCGTGGTCAGCAGTGTCAGAAACGTCTGGAAATTGCCGGCCAGCGTGCCGTTCGCCGCTGCGGCCGGCGATGTGCTCGTTGCGGCGGGAAGCGGAGTGGTGCCGGAAATGACGGCGCCTGCGACGGGGGCTGTTGTTGTCATGGCGTGCTCCTTAAACCCTGATGTCGACGCCGCTGCTGGATGCCAGCATGCGGCCATAACTGCGTCCCGCCGAAGCTATCGACAGATTGTCGTCGTCGGCGATCACGAGGCGCTGCATCGCGCGGCCATTGTCATGATTGCCGCTTTGATTGTTGTTCTGGCCCGACAGCGACTGATCGCTGAGGCTGAACTGCAGGCCCTTATCAGAGGTCTGCAAACCGGCGTCATTGAGCGCGCGCTGCAATTGCGGCGCGTCCTGCCGCAGCATCGCCAGCGTTTCCGGCTTCTCGACGGTGAGATGCGAGGTCACATTGCCGTGGCGATCGACTTCGAGACGAACGTCGATGCGGCCGAGTTCGGCTGGATCGAGCCGGATATCGAAGCTGGTCTTGCCGCTGATCGCAGTGGCTGCGATCTGCATCGCGAGGCCATTCAAGGGAACGGCGGCGGTCTGCGAGGCGACGACGCTTTGTTGGGGCATTGTGGCTGCTGCAGTCGTCGCGCTGTGGGTTGCTGACAGCGTGGGCGTGAATGTTTGTGCCGTCGCATCGAGCGTCGTTGGCGGTGCGATCGCGGCGTGATGCTCGCGCGACGCAGGCGCGATCGGCGTTTCGGCCTGCGTTTCGGTCGGCGTGACGTGGGGCTTTGCGGCGGTCGAGGTCGGCTCCGGATTCGCAGCGGCCGCAGCAGGTGCGGCGGCCGTGGCGTCTGTCGGCGCGGCATCCGACTTGACGACGGCGTCGGTGGCAGGCGTCGCGTCGGGTTTCGTCGTCGCGGATTTGGCCGACGGCTTCGGCGCGACTGTCGATGCGGCGAGCAGGGCTGTCGCCGTTGCATCGGCAGGGGCCGTGGCATCCGTGGTGGTTGCAAGCGTGGCGGTTTTTTGCGGCTTGACCGCGTCGAGCGTCGCAGCAGTCGCAGCCAAGGCGGCGGCGGCAATCGAGAGCGGCCCGGCCTGCTCGGCTGGGGCTGGTGTTTGAACAGCGAGCGGCGCGACGGCGATTTGCGGCACGATGATCGGTGCCAAGGGGACAGGTACGACGGACACGACGGCAATGACAGGCGCGGCCGGCACGGCCGCGACATCTGCTGCGGGCGCGTCGGTGGTCGCCGTCAAGGCGTCGGCGTCGGGCTTGATCTTGGCGGCTGGTTTGGCGTCGACTGGCTTGGTCGCGGATGTTGCGATCTCGGCAATCGCAGGCGAGGTCGGCACCACGTCATTGGCAGCCGGGGCCGCGGTTACAGTGGCTGTCTGCGCGCTTGTCTCGATTGTTGCCTTTGTTCCGGTTTTTGCGCTCGCCTCGGTTTTGGCACTCGTCTCTGTTTTGGCACTTGTCTCGGTTTTGGGACTTGTCTCTGTTTTTGCGCTTGTCTCGGTTTGTGCGGGCGCATCGCTGCGCGTGTCGCCGCGCGGACCTCCACGCGAATCTGCACGCGACTCTCCACGCGACTCTTGGGCTTTAGCGCGATCTGCTTTGTCGCTGGAGTTGGCTTTTGCCGGTTCCGGCGCACGCGGCGCATTGTCATTGACCAACGCCGAAAAATGATCGCGCGGTGGAGCTGCGTCGTCGCGCGCGGATTTGCTGCGCGTCACCGAAGCCGGAGCCGGGAGTGGGTTGGTCGATTCGACGAAAACTTTGGTCACGGGCGGCCTTTGACTAATTGCTTCAGATAAATAGCAAGGACCGGGCCACACAAAATAATTAATTAAATCAATGAGATAGATTTAGAACAAGCGCTAAACGCCTCGCGCAAATCTGCCCGGCGGCAGATTTTGCCGCGCCGGTTGAGTCAAATCCGCCGCCGCGCGATTGCCTCAAGCGGGTGGCGACGATATGTAAACGTCATGTCAGCCCCCATTCTGAACAGCCTCGACCTGCCGGGTCGCCCGGAAGACACGCGCGTCGTCGTCGCGATGTCCGGCGGCGTGGATTCGTCGGCAACGGCGGCGCTTCTGAAGGCCGAGGGCTATGACGTCGTCGGCATTACGCTGCAGTTGTACGATCACGGCGCGGCAACGCATCGCAAGGGTGCGTGCTGTGCCGGGCGCGACATCCATGATGCGCGCGACGTCGCCGAACGCCTGGGCATTCCGCATTACGTGCTCGATTACGAAAGCCGCTTCCGCGAATCCGTGATCGACAATTTCGCGGCGAGCTATGCCGCCGGTGAAACGCCGGTGCCCTGCATCGAATGCAATCGCTCGGTGAAGTTTCGCGATCTCTTAAAGACCGCGCGCGAACTCGGCGCGCAGGCTTTGGCGACCGGGCATTATGTTGCCTCGCGCCGCCGCGATGATGGATCGCGCGCGCTGATCTGTGCGGCGGATGCCGATCGCGACCAGAGCTACTTTCTTTTCGCGACCACGCAAGACCAACTCGACTTCCTGCGTTTTCCGCTTGGCGACATGACCAAGCCGCAGGCGCGCGACCTGGCGCGGCGTTTCGATCTCGCCGTCGCCGACAAGCAGGACAGCCAGGACATCTGCTTCGTGCCGACCGGCCGCTATACCGACATCATCGCGAAGCTACGACCGCATGCGATGGAGCCGGGCGACATTGTCGATCGCGACGGCCGTGTGCTTGGCGCGCATGCCGGCATCGTGCATTTCACCATCGGCCAGCGTCGTGGCCTCGGCATTTCGTCCGACGCGCCTCTCTATGTGGTTGGTATCGACGCCGCGCAGCGCCGCGTCATTGTCGGCCCGCGCGAGGCGCTGCGGATGCATCGCATCGCATTGCGCGACATCAACTGGATTGGCGGCGGGTCTGTCGAGACGGCGGTCGGCGATGGGCTGGAGCTGTTCGTCAAGGTCCGCTCGACCCGCGCGCCGCAGCCCGCATGGCTGCGCCTGATCGATGGCCGCTATGAGATCGAACTCGCCGGCGGCGAAGAAGGCGTGTCGCCGGGACAGGCGTGCGTTTTCTATAACGCGCCGGACGGACAGGCGCGCGTGCTCGGCGGCGGCTTCATCGTCAGCGCCCGTGCAAGACCCGGTCGTGATATCGACACGACCCAAAATCGGCCTGCGCTCGCGGCAGCGCGCGGCTAACAACACAAGCAGTTCTCAAGACAAGTCAGGGCGGGGTTATGGGAGACATCGACCGGGCGGGAGTCGCCAAAGCCTATGGGCTGTGGGCACCGATTTATGACATCGTGTTCGGGAAGGTGTTCGATTCCGGTCGGCAGGCGACGATCATCGAGGCTGACAAAATCGGCGGCCGCGTGCTCGATGTCGGCGTCGGCACGGGTCTGTCGCTGTCCGACTATGCGCGCACGACCAAACTCTGCGGCGTCGATATTTCGCTGCCGATGCTGAGAAAGGCGCAGGAGCGCGTCCGCGCCCAGAACCTCACCAATGTCGAATCGCTGTCGGTGATGGACGCCAAAAATCTGGCATTCCCGGATTCGGCCTTCGATGCGGTCGTCGCGCAATATGTCATCACCGCAGTGCCGGACCCGGAAGCGACGCTGGACGATTTCATCCGCGTGCTGAAGCCGGGGGGCGAGTTGATCCTCGTCAATCACATCGGCGCGGAAAGCGGACCGCGCAAGATTTTCGAACTGGCGTTCGCGCCATTGGCGCGACGGCTCGGCTGGCGGCCGGAGTTCCCGTGGCAGCGGCTGGTCGATTGGGCGGCGGCGCATGGCGGCGTGACGCTCGCCGAACGCCGGCCGATGCCACCGATGGGGCATTTTTCGCTGATCCGCTATCGCAAAGACTGACCTGTATCGCAAGAATTAACCTGCGACTTTTCTCACCGGGAACTGGCCGTCGCCACAGCGGTTTGTTTCCCATGCAGATTAAATCACTCATTATTGCTGCCAGCATGCTGGCACTGCCCGGATTGGCTTCGGCTCAGGCCGTTGCACCAGCGCTTTCTGGACAGGCTGCTGGAAAGGCCGATTGCGCGCCGACCCAAGCCACACCGAATGATCCCAATGGCGTTCGGGCGACCGGCGACCGGCCGCTGACGGAAAAGCTCGCCGAGTCCGGCGGCGTATTGTGTCCACCGCCTGCGGTCGATTCCGACATCCATGTGCCGGTGCCGCGTACGGGTAGCAATATGCCGGTCGTGGTGCCGCCCGATGCCGATCCGTCGGTCCAGCCAAAATAATCCGATCAGCCTGTTGCGATGCGGCCGGCTCGCTTGACAGGCGGCAACGCGAATCCTTATATGCCGCGCGTTCGAGACAAAGGCTTTCGGCCTTTGATCATCGACGCTCTGGCAGGGTAGCTCAGCTGGTTAGAGCACGGGAATCATAATCCTGGGGTCGGGGGTTCGAGTCCCTCTCCTGCTACCATAATCGTCATAAATTACAAGCACTTGTCGGGCTCACCCGCGCGGTGAGTTGACGGTAAATATCTCGTAGCAAATCCGTAGCAGCGGTTCGATCCGTAGGTGTCATGAGCGCCTGATCATGCGCCACCATTCTCATTGACTCACATCGAGTGTGTTCTCTATTTGTTCTTTTGACGAGTGAGAGCGACGCATGTCAAATCGACGAACAGCAGACTGGCAATTCCCGACACCTCGACAGGCCAAGGCCGAGGAGATGGCGCAGCGGCTTCATGCATCCGTCGCCCCGCCGGATCCGGCGCCCGCCGAGCCGATTCCGGATTCCTACTGGGATGCGTTGCTGGCGGACCCTCGCGCCCGTGGCCGGCCGCCGCTGCCGATCGAGCAGAGGCGCCTGTCGGAGATCCCGCGGCATCTGCTGCGCGTCGACTGCGACAAATGCCTTCGTGCCGTCGAGATCCAGACCGCTGACGCCATCCGGCTGTGCGGCCCGCATGCGATATGGAAGGACGTCGCGATGAGGCTCCTGGAGGAGGGCTGCACCGCCAGGACGGGCAATCGGGATTCAGACGGATGCTGGCCTTTTTTCAGGGCGTGAGCGAAGGCTTGCCGCTCGCTCCTTCAGAAGCCTCCTGAACGTAGCGATGAAGGCTAACCCAAATGTCGCTGGCGATCGTCATGTCGCTAACCACTGTGCCTTTCGGAATGGCATCTAACGGCATGATGTACTCAGCGCCGTCTTTACCGGTGTATCGACACCAACCTGACGGAAGCTCAGGATCAAGAACAAAACGGATCGTCCCAGGCGCGCGTCCGCCGCTGTTGAGAAGCGGGTTCACGACACCGCATTCTTTCATCGCCATCACGATCTCCTCTTCGCTTTCTTGAGTTGCGGAACAGGCATCATCGGGATGCGGCCGTCGAGCTGGTCTTCCAGGGACTCGACCTCCGCGAGCAGCGCATCGCGTGCGTTGATCAACTTGTCTCGGTCAGTCGTGTCGATCGGCTTGTTGCCTACGATCAGAACAACAGTGGCCTCACCCTGGAGGTCCTCGACCTGCGTTAGCTCCACACAGGGCACTTCCTTCCGCTTAAGAACGAGCGCCTTCGCACGCTCGGCTAGAATTTCTTTGATCTCATCCTTCGAGAACGTGATGCGCAATTGTCGAGTGATCTCGGGCATCACGCTCTATCCTCTAGTTGCGGCCGTCTGAACTTGCCACGCACTGCATCTCGCGCGTCGCCGGCGAAGATCGACGCAGCCCAACCATCATGCGGATGCGGTCCCACAACGTCGGCGGATTCAGAGCCGCGACGACGTCGCCGACTTCGTACGGGACACCGGGCTCCCAAGCCTGCATGTCCGCCAACGGGATCCGTTTTACTTCTGTCGCCATCACGCTCTCCCTTCCTGTTGCTGCCTGAAACCTGCGATCGGCCGAATCTTCGGCGCGACCTTGCACGGCGCATCTTCGTCGTCATCGGTGTGATCGACGCCGCAGACGCGGCACGTCACGCGATCGAACAAGAGATGCCATAGGTGTCGTGCGGGCACGGGGACGGCGGTGGTGGGGACGGGCATCACGCGGCATCCTCTGCGCAATTGCAGTCCAGTTCCCCAGTGTTATGGCAGGGTTCACACCAAGGCATCGACGCGCTCCATCTCTGATCTCGCGCAGTCAAAGATACGCTTCCATGCACCGGACGCACGGTGCCACATGTCACCGGTGGCGATGTCGGCATAAAAGTCGCCGTCGATAGCGGGCATCCCACCCGGCGCGAACGATCCGGAGAGCAGCGAACGCCCGCCGGACAGCGGCCCCGCCGTCTCCAACGCAGCGATCGCAACGGCGGGCATGGCTGCGACCGCGGCGGTGGTGACCGTGCCTGCGAGAAGGTGG
>JAYUEY010000111.1:0-12447 GCA_043739005.1 Tardiphaga sp. | reverse complement strand
ATCGAGACGGACAGTCACTCTACGTCGATGCCAACACCGTCGTTGAGGCGGAGCTGAGCGAAATGCCCGCCCCGTCCAGGGCGGAGGTTAAGGCCCTCTTCGACCGCGTCCAGGACGCCGCCGAACAGCCCGGCGACAACGTCACGGTCATGCCGATCGGCAGCGAATAGGGGCGCGGATTGCGGTCGGTATAGATGCCGACCAGCGGCTGCAGCAGCGACGAGGTGAACTGGAACGCCAGCGTGATCATACCGATCTGGCCGAAATCGAGCGCGTAATTTGTTTTCAGGATCGGATACAGCGACGGGATCAGCGACTGCATCAGATCGTTGAGGAAATGCGACAGGCTGATCGCGAAGATCATCGAATACACCGGCGCAAGCGTTTGCTTGTCGTCCGGCGCAAGCATTTGCTTGTCGCCCGGCGCAAGCGCGCTCGGCGGCATGGTCGGCGCTTCGACCACAACTGGCGCGGTCAAAACGTCCTCGGTGATGATGACCGGCTTGTTCACGGCGTTTCCTTGTCATTCCGGATGCGCCATTGAGGCGTTGGCGTTAACCGACGGCTGTGGTGCAGGCCCGGAATGACGGAACTCCTACTTTATCGACGTGCGTTCGACAAATGCCGATCGCATATGGCTGTGATGCGCGGCAGACGCCTCATGCCGCAGCCGCATGCCCCAGCGCATCGACGACCTGATCGACGACCTCCTCGACCAGATTGCGATCGTCGCCCTCGCCCATCACGCGAATCACCGGCTCGGTGCCGGAGGATCGCACCAGCAGGCGACCATGGCCGTTGAGACGCTGCTCGGCCGCATGGATCGCGGATTTGACGTCGCTATTGTCGAGCGGCTTGCCGCTGCGGTAGCGGAAGTTCTTCAAAATCTGCGGCATCGGCTCGAACTTGTGGCAGACCTCCGAGACCGGGCGGCCAAGTTTCTGCACCACAGCCAGCACCTGCAACGCCGAGACGAAGCCATCGCCGGTGGTCGCGTAATCCGACAGAATGATGTGGCCGGAAGGTTCGCCGCCGACATTGTAGCCGTGCGCGAGCATCTGTTCGAGCACGTAGCGGTCGCCGACCGCCGTGCGCACCAGATCGATGCCTTGCTCGTTGAGAAATCGCTCAAGTCCGAGATTCGACATCACAGTCGAGACGATGCCCGGCTTGGCGAGCCGGCCGTCTTCCTTCCAGCTTTGAGCAATCACCGCGAGTAATTGATCGCCATCGACGACCTGACCGAGTTCGTTGACGATGATGACGCGATCGGCGTCGCCGTCCAGCGCAATCCCAATATCGGCGCGCATCTCGCGCACCTTGCGGCTCAGCGCATCTGGCGAGGTCGAGCCGCATTCCTTGTTGATGTTGAAGCCATCCGGCTCAACGCCGATCGAGATGACTTCCGCACCCAATTCCCACAGCGCCTCGGGGACGACCTTGTAGGCCGCGCCATTGGCGCAATCGATCACCACGCGCAGGCCGTCGAGGCTGAGATCGCGCGGTAGCGTGCGCTTGGCGAATTCGATGTAGCGATCATGGACGCCGTCGATGCGGCGGGCACGGCCGAGGCTCTCGCTTTTGGCGAGCTTCTTGCCGAGATCATCATCAAGCAATTGCTCGATCTGCATTTCGATCTCGTCGGAAAGCTTGTAGCCGAGCGGCCCGAACAACTTGATGCCATTGTCCTCGTAAAGGTTATGCGAGGCCGAAATCATGACACCCAGATCGGCGCGCATTGATTTCGTCAGCATCGCCACGGCCGGCGTTGGCATCGGGCCGACCAGCATCACATCCATGCCGACCGAGGTGAAGCCTGCAACCATCGCATTCTCGATCATATAGCCCGACAGCCGGGTGTCCTTGCCGATCACCACGCGATGACGATGGTCGCCACGCTGGAACGCCAGACCGGCCGCCTGCCCGACCTTCATCGCCAGATCCGGCGTGATCAGGCCATTGGCGCGGCCGCGAATGCCGTCGGTCCCGAAATATTTGCGGCTCATGGAAGTCCCCTGAATTGGCTGCAAAGCGGCGCGCGAGGCGCGCGGCCACCCGCGATCACAGCGCTTATAGGGCCGCGGGGCCTAAAACCAGTTCAAAAAATATGATGAATCATTACCGAGGGGAGCAAAGAACCGCTCGCATTCTCGCATTCTTGCTTGTGCCTCGCGCGCCAAGCTTCGTTTGGCCCTTCCCGTAACCGTGCTAGACGAGGGGTAACCAGACACGCCGGGGCCGGAACATGTCAATGAAGCATATCACCACGATCGATGACCTGCGCGTCGTCCATAAGCGCAACACGCCCAAGGCGTTCTTCGATTATGTCGATGGCGGCTCCTATGCCGAGGACACACTCCGCGCCAACCGCGACGACATGAAGGCGATCAAATTCCGCCAGCGTATTCTGGTCGATATCTCGACCCGCGATCTCAGCACGACGATCATCGGCGAAAAATCGACGCTGCCGATCGCGCTGGCCCCGGTCGGCTCCACTGGCATGCAGATCGGCGACGGCGAGATTTTGGCCTGCCGCGCGGCGCAGGCTGAAGGCATTCCATACACTTTATCGACGATGTCGATCTGTTCGATCGAAGACGTTGCGGCCAATGTCGATAAGCCATTCTGGTTTCAGCTGTATGTGATGAAAGATCGCGGCTTTGCGAAAGCACTGATCGAGCGCGCCATCGCCGCAAAATGCAGTGCGCTGGTGCTAACCGTCGATCTGCAAGTGATCGGGCAGCGCCATGCCGACATCAAGAACGGCCTGTCGGTGCCGCCGCAACTGTTCACCCCGCGCAACATCGCTGAAATCGCGATCCGGCCGAACTGGCTGCGCGGCATTTTACAAGGCAAGCGGCGCAACTTCGGCAACATCGCCGGCCATATGCCTCAGACCAATTCGCTCGGTTCGGTGTCGGCGTGGGTGGCGTCGCAATTCGATCCGTCGCTGAGCTGGAAGGATCTCGAATGGATCCGCAGCATCTGGCCGGGCAAGCTCATCATCAAGGGCATTCTCGACATTGCCGACGCCAAAGAGGCGGTCGCCTGCGGCGCGCAGGCAATGGTGGTGTCGAATCATGGCGGTCGCCAACTCGACGGCGCGCCGTCCTCCATCGCCGTGTTGCCGGAAATCGCCGATGCGGTCGGTGACCAGATCGAGATCATGTTCGATGGCGGCATCCGCTCGGGTCAGGATGTGATGCGGGCGCTGGCGCTCGGTGCCAAATCTTGCATGATCGGGCGAGCCTATATTCACGGCCTTGGCGCTTATGGCGAGCAGGGCGTGCGCAAGGCGATCGACATCATCAGGCAGGAATTGAGCGTGACGATGGGACTGTGCGGCGTTGCAAACATCGCCGATATCGACAGGCGGGTCATCGCGACACCGGGACAACCGGCGACTAAAAATTACTAGAAGCGCCATTGCGCTGCGACATCTTGAGAGGCTCATTCTCCAATACATCGCGCATTGGAGAATGAGCCTCGAAGGATAGCCGCATACGCTCGTGATTCATCCTTCGATGCATTCGCGACAAACAAGTACGTCGTCGCGAATGCATCTCAGTGTGAAAATACGCCTCTATTAGAGAGGCTTTGTTACATGGGCGGTGTGATGCCGTCGCGGCCGACGCCGATGCGGCCGGCTTCGAGACCACCATCTGCCATCTTGGTCGCGCCGAAGACAATCACCTTTACGCCGGGCTTCAATTCAGACTTCTCTCCCGGCAGGAACGTCACGATCGGCGTGTCGGGCTTGACCTCGACAGTCTTCTCGCCGTCCTTGTATTTCACAGTGATGGTATCACCCGAGGTCCCGGCGACCTTCTCGGCCACCGTCGCATTGGTCATGGTGCTGCCGGGCTTCAGATCCCACGGACGAAAACCTTCTCCTGTGCCACGCTGGGCTTCCGGAAAAATATGAATCGCGAGCGCACTCTGCACGCCATCCTGCTTCGGCATCGCGGAGACGCCGATATAGGAGCCCGGCTTGATATCGGCCAGCGCCGTCTTGGCGATCGCGGTGACGATGATGTTGTCGGTCATCTTCACCATTTTGTCGTCGCCTTCGCGGGCCTTGATCGTCAGAATGTTGCCGTCGATCTTTTCGATCGTGCCACGAATACGGACGGGCTGCGGTTGTTGGGCGACAGCGGCGGTCGCGAAAGTAAGCGCAAGCGCCGATGCAGCAAGTGCAGATGAAATACGATTTATCATGTGATCTCCGAAAAAAAGCCGCGCGAAGATGCACGGCCATATCGAGCTAACGTTCGACAGGCCGATAAATTGCATCGGTCACGTAACCGTGTGCGGCTTGAGATCGCGCTCGACGATGGCACGCAATTCCGCTGTCACCTGCGGCCGGTGCCCAAACCATAATTCAAACCCGCGCACCGCCTGATGCAGCAGCATGCCGAGGCCATCGGCGGTCTTGAGACCGCGCGCGGTCGCAGCGGCAAGCAGTGGCGTCACCAGCGGCACATAGACCAAATCAGCAACGACAGCAGTCGCAGGCAAGGCGGCGAGATCGATCACCAAGTCCGGCTGCCCCGTCATGCCGAGCGATGTCGTGTTGACCAGAAGGCCTGCATTGCGCATCGCCGCTGGAACACCATCCCATGCGATCGGGACAACACGCTCGCCGAATTGAGTGGCGAGCGCTTGCGCGCGATCGAGGCTACGATTGGCGAGGTGAATGCGCGCAATGCCGCGCTCCAGCAATCCGAATACCACCGCACGCGACGATCCGCCGGCACCGAGCACGAGCGCTTCGGTCGCCACGCTCCAACCGGGCGAGGCCGCATCGAGATTGCCGATGAAGCCTTCCACATCTGTGTTGGTCGCATGCAAAACGTCGTCGACGTAATACAGCGTGTTAGCTGCACCCACGGCCTTGGCGCGGTCGTCGCAGCGGGCCAGTTGCAGCACACGCTCCTTGTGCGGAATCGTGACATTGCCGCCGATATAGCCGTGATGCGCGAGGTTCATCGCGAATTCCGCAAAGCCCTCGGGTGGTACGGCTTCGATGCTGTAGCCACCATCGATGTGCAGTTCACGCAGCCAATGGTGATGGATCAGCGGCGAGCGCGAATGCGCTGCCGGCCAGCCGATCAGGCACGTCGCGCGTGGTTGGGTTGGCTGCGCCATTGTCCGCCCTCTTTGTGTCTTGACCCGCTCACACCACGCCGCGCGCGTATGGTGGCTCGGACGTTCGTTGTATGGTTGCTGCAATTGCGTTCAGAGAACATCTGAACCAAACCACACTGGAAATATATGCTTGCTCGTGTGCTTTCGAATTCGACGCGCTAGGCTGTCAGTTCGCGGCGGCCGATGCGCCATTGCGCGATGGCCAGCACGATACTCAGCAACAGCGTGGCCCCGGCAGCGAACCAGATCGCGAGCAGATTGATCTTGTGATAGGCGATCGCGCCCAGCAGTGAACCAATAACGAGCGCCGCCCAGAGCAGCAGATTCGGAACCCAACTCCAGCGTGCGCCGCCGGTCAGAGCGGCTGCGAGGCCCTGCCCGACCTTGACCAGCGCACCGGTCATGTAAGTCAGCCCGATACCGGCACCGCCGCCAACCTGAAACACGGAGTTCTCCAACCCCATTGCCAGCACGATGGAAACGATCGCCCAATTCGGCCAGCCCTGCGTGTATGCGACGGCGGCAGCCGCCAGCAGCAGCGCCTCGGCTAGCAGGATCGACGCCTGCCGATAGCGGCCTTTGCTGAAGGCGATCAGACTGCCGATTCCTGCCCCGCCTACGAATAATGCAATCAGCCCGAGCGCTTCCATGGCATTCTGATAATGACCATCGGCCAGCGACACGCCCATGCGGGTCGAGTTGCCGCTCATGAAGGAGACAAACAGCCCGCCGAGGTGAATGAAGCCGATTCCGTCGACATAGCCGGCGAGGCCGCTTAACAGGCAGGCCAGCGTGATATGAGTTTTGGTCTGTAACATTTGCGCCCCGTTTCAATCTGTCATCTATTTCGAAGGTGCGAAGGCCGTGCAAGCAGTTCCAACATGTCGGAACCTTCATTACCTTCGGCACGTTGGCGCTCACCAATCGATCAGTCAGGCTAAGGCAGATGCCGCAGCCCGCTCAAAGCAGGAATATGCCCATGGCAAATGTCGTTTATGAAGTCGTCGAGCATGATGGCGGCTGGGCCTACAAGGTCAACGGCGTGTTCTCCGAACCGCATCCGACGCATGTGGCTGCCTCTGCCGCCGCTAAGCGCGCCGCCGCGCATCAGCAGGCACCGGGCGAGACGGAAGTGATCCAGTTCGAAGATTCCAAAGGCAAGTGGCACGAGGAAACCGCGCGCGGCAATGACCGGCCAAAAACGGAAGTGGTCGACAAGGCCTGATGGTAGCCGTCATGCCGTCCGAGACAGATCATGCGATGGTCCGCGCAGCGATGCGTTGGGCCATCGCGCTATTTTACGTGGCTGCCGGGATCGCGCATCTGATCGCGCCGGACAAGTTGCTGTCGATCACGCCGGCTTGGGTGCCGTTTCCAATGCAAGTGGTGCTCTTGACAGGCGTCTTTGAAATCTTGGCGTCGCTCGCGCTGGTGACGAAGCCGCTGCGCTGGTGGGCCGGCGTTGCAATGGCAATTTATGCGTTGTGCGTCTGGCCGGCGAATTTCAAGCACGCGATGGATGCGATCGATTTGCCTTATGTGAGTTCGAGTTGGCTCTATCACGGCCCGCGTCTGGCGTTTCAGCCGGTCATCATCTGGTGGGCGCTATACTGCGCGTATGTCATCGACTGGCCATTCGGGATGAAAAAGACGACATCCTGAGGTGCTTTGCGACCGACCATGCAGATGTTAGTTTGCACGGACTAAAGCGGAGCGCATCATGAGCGACATCGACGCCGATCACCTGTCGACACTCTATCCGCCGCCCACGCCGCGCGTGATCGCCAAGGCGCGACCAGAAATCGACGCGCACGCCAGAAAATTTATCGCGATGTCGCCGTTCTGTGTGTTCGCCACGTCGGGCAAGGACGGCAGCGTCGATGCCTCGCCGCGCGGCGGCACGCCCGGCTTCGTCCATGTCACCGGGCCGAACGCGCTGCTGATGCCGGACCGCTCCGGCAACAACCGCATCAACAGCTTCACCAACATCGTCGCCGGCAGCGGACTGCTGCAACTGATCTTCTTCGTGCCTGGGATCGACGAGACCTTGCGCGTTGGCGGACGCGGCACGCTGTCAGCCGATCCGGATTTGCTGGCGACGATGAAAGAGTTCGGCAAGCCGCCGCGCGCCGTGCTGCACGTCGCGGTCGCCGAGGCCTATTTCCATTGCGGCAAGGCGCTGATGCGCGCAAATCTGTGGTCGAAGGACTCGCATGTCGCGCGTGGGACCATGCCGAGCGTCGCCGAGATTATTCATGACCAGACCGGACTGGGCGACCCCGAGACGCAAAACGCCGTCGAGGCCCGCTACCGCACGCAATTATAGCGGCCGATTTCGCGCTTGCCTGAGACACCTTCAGGTTGCATGATCCTCTCGTTATGTCTTTCGGGGGAGAGGCGGCGTGCGTTATTTTGCGTCTCGCAATATTGCGTTAGGTTATCTTGCGTCAGGTCATGTTGCGTTGAAGTTGAGTGTCGGTGTCGCGCTGGTGCTGGGCGGTATCTTGGGTGGCTGCGCGCGCGATCCCTATGTCACCTCTGCCGGCGAATTCACGTCCGGCGATTGGCGCATCTCGCAACAGAAAGACCGCGTCACCGGTGCCAATCTGCCCAGCGCCGCGCTGATGGCGCAGGCCTCCAACACCTATAACGACTTTCCCAAGCCTTCGATGATGCAGATGACCTGTTTCGACGGCAAGCCACTGGTGCGTTTTTCGTTTGAATGGAAAATCGGCGCGGACGTCAACACCACGCTCGGCTATCGCTTCGACGACAAGCCCGGTCGCGATAATGTGCCCGGCGTCCGCTTCATGCAGGACGAACGCATGGTGGTGATCGAGGAGACATCCGACGTTGTGCAGTTCGTCAATGACCTGAGAGAATCGCGCCTGCTGTATCTGCGCATTCGCTCGATCACGCAGGGCCGAACGACGGCCGAATATAAGCTCGACGGATCAGAGCCGGCGGTGCGGTCTGCCTTCGCGGATTGCCCGCTGCCTGCAGTGGCACCGGCATCACTCGCCAAAAAGCGGGTGTCGTAATACGTGCCGGACGCGGTCAAGCGCGTCCGGCACATATTATCTCAATACTCGCTCTCAAGGCCGCCGACGTGCTTCTGCGTGTAAAGCTCAAGGCCGATGCGCTCGATGACGTGCATCTGGGTTTCGAGGAAGTCGATGTGGTGTTCCTCATCCTTCATCAAGCTTTCGAACAGGTCGCGCGAGACGTAATCGCCGACGCTGTGGCAGTAAGTCGCCGCTTCCTGATAGAGCGTGCGCGCGCCGATTTCGGCGGCGAGATCGCATTCCAGGATTTCCTTGACGTTCTGGCCGATGCGCAAGGGGTCGAGCACCTGCATGTTCGGGAAACCGTCCAAAAACAGGATGCGGTCGGTGAACTTGTCAGCATGCACCATCTCTTCGATGGATTCCTTGCGCCACTGCTTGGCCATTTCAAGCAGGCCCCAATGGTTCAACAAGCGGAAATGCAGCCAGTATTGGCTGATCGCGGTCAGCTCGCTGCGTAGACCCTTGTTGAGATAGTCGACGACCTTTGGGTCACCCTTCATGATCAATCTCCGCTTCCGAAGCCGATGCAGCTTCCAAATCCAATTTAGAATGCTTCTAAATCAGATTCCAAATGACGACAAGACTTTTAACGCCGCAGTGCGCGTCTTTGGTCTATATCTCTGATATGATTTGAAAATCAGGCAGCAGCGGCGGCGAATTCGACCGGCGCTTCGGTGGTGACACCCAGATCGTCCACCGGTTTGGCGGCTGTGTTCGTATGCGGACAGCCTGAGCAGCAAGATTTCGCACAGGCCCCTAGCGCCTCATCCATGATCTTGCGGATCGTCAGTGCACAGCGCCCGCACTGGGCGCTGCATCCCAAACATCCATAGACTTGACCCGGCGTCCGTGGCGGACGCTGCGCATTGCTGCAGGCCTTGCGCACATCATGGTCGGAAAAAACGTTACAGGAACAAACGATCATGGGACGATTGCGCGCTCTCTAGCCGGAACGCTCTATCGATAATCGGCCGGTACGAACGAGGCAAAAGGAAAAACGGCAATTTCAAGCGATTCCAAACTGCGCTCGGTGCCTGCGCGTTGAACCTAACCGATCATGAAAGCGACATTATGCGGATGTTCCGTTCATGAGACGTTCAACTGCGGTATGAAACCTTATGCCGCTAGCAGCGATATATGCTGATACAAACTGCAACGAGGTGAAGCGATGAAGACAACCATGATGGCCCTTGCCGCCGCCGCCACTTTGGCTGTGACGTCTCTCGCGGCCCCCGCACCTGCTCACGCCCAGCGCGGTCTCGGCGTCGGCATTGCCGCCGGCCTGCTCGGTGGCGCTATTGTTGGCGGCGCGATCGCCAATGGTAACGGCTACGGATACGGCCCCGGATATGGCTACGGCCCACGTTATGGCTACGGCGGCCCGGCCTATGTCGCCGGTCCCGGCTATGACAGCGACTGCTATATTCAGCGTCAGCGTTTCTGGGACGGTTACGGCTACCGCATCCGCCGCGTCCGGGTCTGCAATTAAGTCTTTGCACCTGAGGCGAGGAACGGGATGTTGGGCAACTGACCTGAACGGTTAGCCAGACGACAACCGAACGGTCCGGCGATGATTTGTCATCGCCGGACCGTTTTATTTGCGACGACCGTACCTTGTGATCGAATGCGGCCTGAAAAAACCGTTTTTCGCAGTGAATTACGATATAAGATGATCTTACGGTAACGATTCCGGGGTTTCGTGCGGGATGGCGCGGTTTCGGACACGACACATCAATCTTTCAAGGCAATCTGCGCCGCATCGGCGCCTGAGGGGAGATACTGAGATGAAGACAACAATTTCGCTGATGTTGGCCGCTGCGACAGTCGCCGGTTCTCTTGCGACCGCTGTGCCTGCTGCCAAGGCCGAAGGTGGCCGTATCGCCGCTGGCGTCGCTGGTGGCCTGATCGGTGGCGCATTGCTCGGCGGCGCGCTCGCTGGCTCCCGTCCCGCCCCGGCTTACGGCTACGCCGCACCGGCTCCTGTTTATGTCGAGGAAGAGCCGGCCTGCCGTTTGGTCCGTCAGCGCTTCATCGACCGGGACGGCTATGAGCGCGTCCGCCGCGTCGAGGTCTGCAACTAAGCCGATCAAGATTGCCGCAAGGAAAATTAAACGAAACCCGGTCGCTCGTGCGGTCGGGTTTTTCGTTGCCTTGAAGATTTGGTTTTGATTGTTGCGCCCCGCAGAGGGTCGCATGCTGCACCGCGCGTTGACACAACCCCTCATCGGCCTACATTAAGGAAGTTCCGAGGGGGGCTCCGACGAGGAGCTGAGATACCGCACACTCGCATCCAGATTATCGGAAGATGGAACGCGAGACCGCGGTGACCCTTTGAACCTGATCCGGGTCATGCCGGCGAAGGGACAGGGATGCAGTTAACGACACACGTCCCGCGAGGGAAATCTCCGCAAGGAGAGATATCGATCATTGGTGCGGGCATTTGCGGTGCCTGGCAGGCGCTCGTTTTCGCGCGCGCTGGTTTTGCCGTGACGCTGCATGAGCGCAGCGATGCGGCGATGACATCGGCGACCTCGCATTGGGCCGGCGGCATGCTCGCACCCTATTGCGAAGCCGAAGCGTCCGAGCCTGTCATCACCCGCCTCGGTTTGCGCTCGCTCGATCTGTGGCGCGAGGCGCTGCCCGAAACGCCGTTCAACGGCTCGCTCGTCGTCGCGCATGCGCGCGATCGTAATGACTATGATCGCTTTGCGCGCATGACATCCGGCCACGAACGGCTCGATGCGCAGGCGCTGGTCGCCCTCGAACCCTCGCTCGATCAACGTTTCCGCGATGGCCTGTTCTTTGCCGATGAAGGCCATGTCGAGCCGCGCCGCGTGCTGCCGCAACTGCACGACAAGATCGTACAGGCCGGCGGCGACATTCGTTTCAACAGCGACGTTGCACCCGAAGAGATCAAAGGCGTCGTGATCGATTGCCGGGGCTTGTTCGCGCGCGATACGCTGCCCCAACTGCGCGGCGTCAAAGGCGAGATGGTGATCGTCGAGACCGACGAAGTCTCACTCGCGCGCCCCGTGCGGCTGATCCATCCGCGCTGGCCGCTGTATATTATCCCGCGCGACAACAACCAGTTCATGATCGGCGCGACAACGATCGAGCGCGAAGATTCCGGCGTCAGCGTGCGCTCGGCTCTCGAATTGCTGAGCGCCGCTTATGCCGTGCATCCGGCCTTTGCCGAAGCGCGCATTGTCGAGATCGGCTCGGGGCTTCGCCCGGCATTTCCCGACAATCTGCCGCGTATCGCCATTCAACAGCAACGCCTGTCGGTGAACGGGCTTTATCGACATGGCTTTCTGCTGGCGCCAGCACTGGCCGAACTCACGCTCGGTTATGTCGCACGCGGCGAGATCGACAATGAGGTAATGCAATGCGCGTGATCGTCAACGGCGAACATTGCGAGGTTCAGGCCGCAACCGTGGCTGCGCTGCTCGGCGAACTTGATTACGCCGGCAATCATTTCGCCGTCGCCGTGAATTTCGACGTGATCCCGAAATCGCAATGGGCGGCGGCCGCGCTGAACTCAGGCGACGAGATCGAGATCATCACGCCGCGGCAGGGAGGGTAGCTTGATCGATTTCTACGGCAAACCCTTCACGTCGCGGCTACTGATCGGCTCCGCGCTGTATCCGTCGCCGAAGATCATGCAGGACGCGATCCGCGCCGCCGGCAGCGAGATCGTGACGGTGTCGCTACGCCGCGAGACCGCCGGCGCGAAAGTCGGCAATTCGTTCTGGTCGCTGATCTCCGAATTAAACGTTACGGTTTTGCCGAACACCGCCGGCTGCCGCTCGGTGCGCGAGGCCGTGACCACTGCGAAGCTCGCGCGCGAATTGTTCGCTACCAACTGGATCAAGCTTGAAGTCATCGCCGACACCGACACGCTGCAGCCGGATGTGATCGGCCTTGTCGAAGCGGCCTCAATCCTGATCAAAGACGGTTTCGAGGTTTTTCCCTATTGCACCGAAGACCTCGGCGTCGCGTTGCGCCTTGTCGATGCCGGTTGCAAGGTGGTGATGCCGTGGGCGTCTCCCATCGGCAGCGCAAAAGGCATCGTCAGCCGCGACGCCCTCGCGCTGCTGCGCGACCGCCTGCCCGACATCACGCTCGTCGTCGACGCGGGACTGGGCGCACCCTCACACGCCGCACAGGCGCTCGAACTCGGCTATGACGCCGTGCTGCTGAACACCGCCATCGCCAAGGCCGCCGACCCCGT
>JAYUEY010000110.1:0-9022 GCA_043739005.1 Tardiphaga sp. | reverse complement strand
CGATCGCGTTGAATTGCGCGGCTTCGGCGCGTTCTCGGTCAAGCATCGCCCGGCCCGCGCCGGACGTAATCCGCGAACCGGCGCGCATGTGCCGGTCGATCAGAAGAGTGTGCCGTTTTTCAAGACCGGCAAGGAAATGCGCGAGCGATTAAACCGCGACGGAACGGCCGCCGACTCCGGTCGCGCTGCGGCCGACGCCGGCGCATCCTGATGGTGCCGCGTGCGCAGGAGGTGACATGCGAAAATTCCTGACCGCGCTGATCGTGATCCCGCTTGGACTCGTCTTCATCGTCTTCGCGGTGGCCAATCGCCACGGCGTCACCGTCTCCTTTGATCCCTTCAATACGGTCGACCCCTCGGTCGGCGTCACGTTACCGCTGTTCGTGGTCATCATCGGATCGGCCATCTTCGGCGTGATGGCCGGCAGCGTCGCGACCTGGTTCAGCCAGGGACGCTGGCGACGCGCCTCGCGCCGCCACGAGGCGGAGGCCGACCGCGCCCGCCGGCAACTCGACGAGACGCGCGCCCGCAATGCCAGCGCACAACCTGCGTCGTCGCAGCGGCTGCCGGCTCTGCTTCAGCCGGTCGGCAGCTATGGTGCCGTCGAGCGAGACAGACCGCGTTTGACGTTGTAGAACGCAAGCAACCCTGATCGTCATTGCGAGGAGCAGGCCATTTTCGTCGTCGAGAATGGACTGCTTCGTCGCCACGCCGCTCCGAAGATGAGCGGCTTGCTCCTCGCAATGACGACGTCAAATGTCTGTGACGGACTCTTCGAACCCGATGTCTCTGCTCGTCAAAATCTGCGGCCTGTCCACGCCGGCGACGCTCACAGCGGCGCTGGATGCTGGTGCTGACATGGTGGGCTTCGTGTTTTTTCCACCGTCGCCGCGCCATATCGATTTGACACGCGCGCGCGAATTCGGTGGCATGGTCAAAGGTCGTGCCCTCAAGGTCGCGCTATCTGTCGATGCCGACGATGCGCTTCTCGAAAACATCATCGAGACACTGCGGCCCGATATCCTACAACTGCACGGACATGAGAGCGTTGGGCGCATGCGCGACATCAAGCGGACTTTCGGTCTGCCGGTGATGAAGGCGCTGGCAGTCGAGACTGCTTCGGATCTCGCGGTGTTGCCGGGCACCGCCGCCGTGGCCGATCGCATTTTATTCGACGCCAAGCCGCCGAAGGACGCGACGCGCCCCGGCGGTCTCGGCGACGTGTTCGACTGGACGCTGCTGTCGAAAATCAGTCTTGCCATCCCATATATGGTTTCTGGCGGACTGCATGCGGGCAATATCGCCGAGGCCGTTCGCGTCACGCGCGCCGGCGGCGTCGATGTCTCCTCCGGCGTCGAATCCGCGCCCGGCGTGAAAGACGCCGAGATGATCCACGCATTCATTCGCGCCGCGCGCGCCACAGACGAAGTGAAGACATGCAAAGTGATGACCTGATGAATTCGCAATTGCCAAATTCTTTCCGCAGCGGTCCCGATGATCGTGGTCATTTCGGCATTTTCGGCGGTCGATTCGTCGCCGAAACGTTGATGCCGCTGATCCTCGATTTGGAGCAGGCATATCATGACGCCAAAGCCGATCCGGCGTTTCAGGTCGAGATGAACGGCTACCTGAAAGACTATGTCGGCCGTCCCTCGCCGCTGTATTACGCCGAGCGCCTGACGCAACATTTGGGCGGCGCGAAAATCTACTTCAAGCGCGAAGAACTGAACCACACCGGTTCGCACAAGGTGAACAATGTGCTCGGCCAGATCATGGTCGCGCGCCGCATGGGCAAAAAAAGAATCATCGCAGAAACAGGCGCGGGCCAGCATGGTGTCGCAACTGCAACGCTTTGCGCCCGCTTCGGGCTCGAATGCATCGTGTTCATGGGCGCGGTCGATGTCGAGCGTCAGCAGCCGAATGTGATCCGCATGGAGATGCTCGGCGCGACAGTCGTGCCGGTTCAAGTGGGTGCGCGCACGCTCAAGGATGCGATGAACGAGGCGATGCGCGACTGGGTGACGAATGTCAGCGACACCTTCTATTGCATCGGCACCGTCGCCGGCCCGCATCCCTATCCGATGATGGTGCGCGATTTTCAGTCGATCATCGGCGTCGAGACCAAAGCTCAAATGCAGGAGATCGAAGGCCGGTTGCCGGATTCGCTGGTCGCCTGCATCGGCGGCGGCTCCAATGCGATGGGGATGTTTCATCCGTTCCTCGATGATCCATCTGTTGAAATTTTCGGCGTCGAAGCGGCCGGTCATGGTCTCACGCAATTGCATGCCGCCTCGATCGCGGGTGGCCGCGCCGGCGTGCTGCACGGCAATCGGACCTACCTCTTGATGGATAAAGACGGACAGATCGAGGAAGGCCATTCGATCTCAGCCGGTCTGGATTATCCCGGCATCGGGCCGGAGCATGCGTGGCTGCATGAGATGAAGCGCGTGCAATATCTCAGCGCCACCGATGACGAAGCGCTCGACGCTTTCAAGCTGCTGTCGAAGCTGGAAGGCATCATCCCGGCATTGGAGCCTGCGCACGCCATTGCCAAGGTGTTGGAATTGGCCCCTACGCGGCCGAAGGATCATCTGATGGTGGTCAATTTGTCGGGACGTGGCGACAAGGACATCCCGCAAGTCGCCGAGATCTTGAAGAAGGCGAAAGCGTCATGACGACCCGCATCGACGCCCGCTTTGCCGCACTGAAGACCGAAGGCCGCGCGGCCTTCGTCACCTTTTTGATGGCCGGCGACCCGGACCTGACAACCTCGCTTGAGATCATCAAAGCGCTGCCCAATGCTGGCGCGGACATGATCGAGATCGGCATGCCCTTCACCGATCCGATGGCCGACGGCCCGGCTGTCCAGGCCGCCGGCATCCGCGCGTTGAAAGCCGGCATGACGTTGCACAAGACGCTCGACCTGGTTGCTGCGTTTCGCAAAGGCGACGACGCGACGCCGATCGTGTTGATGGGATATTTCAACCCGATCTATATTTATGGCGTCGATCAATTCCTCATTGATGCCAAGCAGGCCGGTGTCGACGGCCTCATCATCGTCGATCTGCCGCCGGAGGAAGACAGCGAGCTGTGCATTCCGGCGATGAAGGCTGGATTGAATTTCATCCGCTTGGCGACGCCGACGACCGACGACAAGCGGCTGCCGGCCGTGCTCGAAAATACCTCGGGTTTCGTTTATTACGTCTCGATCACCGGCATCACCGGCTCGGCCAGCGCGAAATCGTCCGATGTCGGCGCGGCCGTCGCGCGGATCAAGCGCCACACGAATTTGCCCGTCTGCGTTGGCTTCGGCATCCGGACCCCTGAAGCAGCGCGCGAGATCGCGCAACATGCCTCCGGCGCAGTGGTCGGCTCGGCGCTGGTCGATGCGCTGCAAGCCTCGCTGGACGCGGACGGCAACGCGACGCCAACAACAGTTAGCGCCGTCGCTGATCTTGTCGCCGCACTCGCGCAGGGTGTCCGGGGCGCAAAACAGGCTGCGGAATAAGCCACAATTTCAGGCGAGACAGGCCCATCGGGCGGTTGCCGCGTCTCTCGCCGGTCGCCATATCTCGACGGCAGAAAATTTCGGAGCTATTCATGAACTGGTTGACCAACGTCGTCCGGCCGAAAATTCGCAGCATCCTACGCCGCGATACGCCGGAAAACCTCTGGATCAAGTGCCCGGATTCCGGACAGCTCGTCTTCTACAAGGATGTCGAGCAAAACCAGTTTGTGATTCCCGGCTCGAATTATCACATGCGGATGACCGCCGATGCGCGGCTGAAGTCGGTGTTCGACAACGAGACCTGGTATGACATCGCACTGCCGAGCGTCACCGCAGACCCGCTGAAATTCCGCGACGAGCGCAAATATGTCGATCGCATCAAGGATGCGCGCACCAAGACGGGCATGAACGAGGCGGTAAAGGTCGGCTTCGGCAAGCTCGAAGGTGCCGGCGTCGTCATTGCCGTGCAGGATTTCGATTTCATGGGCGGCTCGCTCGGCATGGCCGCCGGCGAGGCGATCGTGCGTGGGCTCGAACTGGCGCTCGAAAAGAAATCACCATTCATCATGTTCGCAGCGTCGGGCGGCGCGCGCATGCAAGAAGGCATTCTCTCGCTGATGCAATTGCCGCGCACCACGGTCGGCGTGCAGATGCTGCGCGAGGCCAAGTTGCCCTATATCGTCGTGCTGACCAACCCAACCACCGGCGGCGTCACGGCATCCTATGCGATGCTCGGTGACGTGCAGATCGCCGAGCCAGGTGCCCTGATCGGATTTGCCGGCGCGCGCGTGATCGAACAGACGATCCGCGAGAAACTGCCGGAAGGCTTTCAGCGTGCGGAATATCTGAAGGACCATGGCATGATCGACATGGTCGTGCATCGCCATGACCTGCGGCCGACTTTAGCAAGGCTGTGCCGGCTACTGACCAAGTCGCCGGCGGTCGAATCCGTAGTGATGCCGCAAGCGGACATCGAAACGATCACGATCCCCGCGGAAGTCACGCTTGCTTCAAACCTTGGGCACAACACTGGGTCGAACCTCGCGCCGGCCGCGCCGCATTCGTGAGCGCGGCAGAGCCGCCTGCGCTCGGCGCTTTGCTCGCGCGCATCTCCCAATTGCATCCGAACACGATCGATCTGTCGCTCGATCGAATGCATCGGTTGCTGGCGGATCTCGGACATCCTGAGCAACGCCTGCCGCCGGTCATCCATATTGCCGGCACCAACGGCAAGGGTTCAACAACAGCCTATCTGCGCGCGATTTGTGAAGCCGCAGGCTTACGTGTCCATGCGTTCACGTCGCCGCATCTGGTGCGGATCAATGAAAGTTTTCGTCTTGCGGGCAAACTTGTCGGCGATGACGAATTGATGGCGACGCTGGCGCATTGCACGCAAGTGAATGGCGACATGCCGATCACGCTGTTCGAGATGCAGACCGCTGCGGCGTTCGTTTTGTTCGCGAAGCATCCGGCCGACGTGGTGCTGCTCGAAGTCGGTCTCGGCGGAAGGCTCGATTCCACCAATGTGATCGAGACGCCTGCTGCCTGCGTGCTGACGCCGATCAGCATCGACCACGTCGAATTTCTCGGCCCGACGCTCGCAGGCATCGCCGCCGAGAAAGCCGGTATCATCAAGCGTGGCGCGCAGGCGATCTGCGCCGAGCAGGCGCCCGAAGCGATGGCCGCGATCGAACAGGCTGCGAAGCGCGCGCGTGCGACGTTGCATACGGCTGGCGAGCAATGGCATGTCGGGCTTGAGAACGGCCGACTGGTCTATCAAGACGATCTCGGTCTGCTCGATCTCACCGCGCCGCGCTTGTTCGGTCGTCACCAGATCGACAATGCAGGTCTCGCGATCGCGACACTTCGCGCCGTCAAACTTTTCAGTATAGAAACCTCAGCCTATGAACGCGGCATCGTTGGCGCCGAGTGGCCGGCACGGATGCAGCGTCTCAGCCACGGCGCGCTCCTGGCGGCTGCCCCTGCGGGCGCAGAACTTTGGCTCGATGGCGGCCATAATGCCGATGGCGGCCGCGTCATCGCAGCGGCATTGGGCGATCTCGAAGAGCGCGCGCCGCGTCCACTGGTCATCATCGCAGCCATGATGGCGAACAAGGACGCTGCCGGATTTCTTGCAAATTTCACGGGCCTCACGCGGCACGTCATCGCGGTACAAATTCCGGATGGTCAAGGTTCTGCCCGACAAGGCGCGATGCCACGCGAAGCACTGGCGGATGCCGCGCGAAGCCTCGGCCTGCGTGTCGATCTCGCGGCTTCCGTGCCGGCAGCGTTGCAGGCGCTGGCGGCGCTCGCCTACGAGGTGCCGCCGCGCATTCTCATCACCGGCTCGCTCTATCTCGCCGGCCATGTGCTGGATATCAACGGGACATTGCCGACCTAGGGCAAATCGGATTGAGACGAATGACGTTGCACGCCCAGTTCAACAATTAACGGACTCTCGTGACCCGAATCCTCCGTCAACTCAGTCCGAAATTGCCAAGCTAGGAGTGCCCATGCGTTTCGCCGCCATCGCCGACGTTCACGGCAATTACCTCGCGCTCGAAGCCGTGCTGGCCGACATCGGCACTCAAGGCATCACCGACATCGTCAATCTCGGCGACATGGCGAGCGGCCCGCTCGATGCGCGGCGCACGATCGAGATCATGATGGCTATGAACGCGACCTGCGTGCGCGGCAACCATGATCGCTATTTGACGGACGACAACCCCGACGACATGTATCCTTCCGATCGTCTGGCACATGGCCAACTCGATCAAGCGCATCTCGACTGGCTGCGTGCGCTACCTTTCTCGGCGATCTATCGCGACGATGTTTATCTCTGTCACGCGACGCCTAATGACGACAACACCTACTGGCTGGACGCCGTGACGCCCGACGGCGTAATTCATTTGGCTGACATCGAAGCCATTGAGGCGAGCGCGCAAGGCATCACGCAATCACTCATTCTCTGCGCGCACACGCATATTCCCCGCGCCGTCAGGCTTCGTGACGGCCGCATGATCGTCAATCCCGGCAGCGTCGGCTGCCCCGGCTATCGCGACGTCACGCCGTTTCCGCATCTGATGGAAACGGGTTTGCCCGATGCAAGTTACGCCATCCTTGAGCGCCGCGACGACCGATGGCAGGTCGCCTTGCGTCACGTGCCTTACGATCACGCCGCCATGGCAGCGCTCGCGCGGCAGCACGAACGGCCGGAATGGGCCAGCGCCCTGGCGACGGGTCGGATCAGGTAGAGCCCAATAAGTTCATAGCGGAAGAACATTCCGAGCAATGTGTTTGCATCGCGTCGTGAGAGAGGGAGCCAGAATTTTGCCGCTCCGAACGATGTACGGTTTTCCAGCTCAACAAAAAAGCCGGCGAGATCATCGCCGGCTTTTTGAAACTGATCGAAGCACCATCACACCGCAGCGGAAATCCACTGCTGCAACTTCTGCTTCGGCGCGGCACCGACCTGACGCGAGGCCATCTCGCCACCCTTGAAGATCATCAAGGTTGGGATCGACATCACGCCGTATTTCGACGCGGTCTGCGGATTTTCATCAACATTGAGCTTGAGGATTTTCACCTTGTCGCCCATCACGCCGGAAATTTCGTCCAGCGCCGGCGCGATCATGCGGCAGGGACCGCACCATTCGGCCCAGAAATCCACCACGACAGGTCCGGTCGCCTTGAGGACTTCGGCCTCGAAATCAGCATCAGACACTTTGCCAACGGCCATGACGGTATTCCTTTGCGTCAATTATGGGCGTTTCGCCCTGATTTGTCTTAGCTAACGTAGGAACCCTGTCCCGCCCGGTCAAGCGCAGTCACGGCGACATGAGCGCATCCCGCGCGCCGTCCAGAGCTTTCGTGGAAAGCTCCATCATCTCAGGCGTTTCGGTCCAAAGCAGCGCGGCGCGGATCGGCCGGTCCGGATGCAGTTTCATCAGCACCGCGCGATAGAGCGCCAATTGCCGGACATAGGCCTGCGGCACACCCGCGAGATCGCGCGGCGGCGTGTGGTTGGTCTTGTAATCGATGATCAGCACTTCGCGCGGTGTGACAACAAGCCGATCAATCTGGCCGGACACCAAGGCCGTCCGGCCGCCGGGTTGCGCCACGCGGCCGACGATCGCGACTTCGGCGCGGCTGCCGGCGGCGAACAACGCCGCGAAGCGTGCATCCGCGATGATCGCCAGCACTTGCGTCACCAGCGCGGCCCGCTCGTCGGCGTTCCAAGCGATGGCATTGCGAGCCAGGTAACCGGTCGCCGCCGCCGCGCGGCGTGCGACCGGAATGTCAGGCAGCGATTGCAACAGCCGATGCACCAGCGATCCGCGCTGCAACGCCTTCGCGCGCATCTCGGGCGATTGATCACCGCGCAGCCGAAAGCCATCATCATCCGATCCCTCGGACGGCCGCAACACAGCCTCGGCAAGCGGCGCACGCGCGGCTTTCACGCGCAACCATGACGGCAGCGCGGGCATCGCGGCGACTGGCGACGCGGCAATCGACGCCGGCAGCGGCATCACATCGTCGCGGCGGGTGTAGCGTTTCACGACGCCGTCGGGTGGCGGCACGGCCTCCATGTGCAACACGGACGCCTCGAACGCTTTCTCCAGTCCCTTGGCGATCAGATCATACCAGGACAAGGGCCGCACAGCGTTGCGATTGCCGGGCATGCAGCCGCCAACGATCAGCCGGTCGGCCGCGCGCGTCATCGCCACATATAATAGCCTGCGATATTCATCCTCGGTCTCTTCGATCATCGCCGCGCGGGCGGCCACGACAACCGGCGGATCGTCGCTCTTGCGTCCGGCCCAGACGACGACACCCGCGCCGGTATCGCCCTGCGGCAAATGAATCAAATTGAGTCGCGCGCTATCGGCCGGCGAGGTCGTGGTATCGACCAGAAACACGACCGGCGCTTCCAGCCCCTTTGCGCCGTGCACGGTCATCACGCGCACCTCGTCGCGCGTTATGGCCATGTCCCGCTTCACCTCGGTGTCGGCCGCGCGCAGCCACGCCATAAATCCCTGCAGCGACGCCGGCGCGCGACGCTCATAGCCGATCGCGAGTTCGAGGAATTCATCAAGCGCATCGTTGGCTTCATAGCCGAGCCGCTTGAGCATCCGCGCGCGGCCACCGTCTTGAAATTCCTCGCCACCGAGCAGCCACGCATAAAACGCGAAGGGCGTCTCATGCGTCGCGCGGTCCTCGCAGAGACGTAACCGCTTCAACGCAGTGGCCAGTTTCGCATCGTCTCTGGCGTGCTGCGTCAGCGCTTCGCGCAGCGATCCCTTGCGCTGCCACGCCATCTTGAACAGATCGTCATCGTCGAGACCGAACAGCGGCGACTTCAACACGGTCGCCAATGCCAGATCGTCTTGCGGCAGCAACAGCGCATCGGCGAGGTTCATTAAATCGATGATCGCGATGTGCTCGGTCAACCGTAAACGGTCCGCGCCGGCGACAGGCACGCCGGCATGTTTCAAGGCCTGAATGATCGCATCG
>JAYUEY010000109.1:0-4243 GCA_043739005.1 Tardiphaga sp. | reverse complement strand
GAAGTCGGCAGCAAGGTTGAGTTGTTCGAGCGTCGCTTGCTGGTGACCACTGCTCTTTTCCAGACCGAGAAAGAAAATGCCCGCGAACTCCGCAACACGACCGTTGCCGGTACCGTCGGAACTGTGCCGGTGATTACTGCAGGGGCCGCTTATCGCATTCAGGGCATCGATCTCGGCGCGGGCGGCAAGGTCACCGACAAGCTTAGCATTTTTGCTGGCCTCGTGCTGATGAAATCGGAAGTTACCAAATCACTGATCCCGCCGGCGAATACGGCCCTGTTTGCAACCAATGTCGGTCTTCAACTGGCCAACGTCGCGCACCAGTCGTTCAACGTGCTCGCGAAATACCAGTTCACCGATGTGTGGGAGCTGGGCGGGCAGGCGACATATCGCTCGAAGGTCTATGGCGGGACTTATCTTGCCGCCAATCAGGGCACGTCGATCCCGGATTACTGGCGCTTCGATGCCTTCGTGGAAGCCAAGGTCAACCAGAACTGGCGCGCCAAGCTGTTCGTGAACAACATCACCAACAAGCTCTATTATGACGGCCTCTACCAAAGCGCGACGCCGTTTGTTCTCGTCGCGCCGGGTCGCTCGGTATCCTTGGTTGTGTCGGCGCGGTTCTGAGGACCCTTCTGCTCCGTCATGACAGCCGGAGCAGAGCCGTTCGTCACGATGTAGTTTAGAACCGTTGTGATCTGGACCGATTCAAGACAAGTTCCTCGCTGATTGGACCAAATCCAATTGACCGGTGCGGCACGAGCGCGGATACAAATCCCACCGCTCGGTGCGCAGTGCAGTACTGACGCGCGAAATATATCCGGCACACTCCGATGGCGCTGATCTTGGACGCCTCGCGATTTAGGCCGCCGGTAACGGACCATCATGCTGATCTGTGTGGACGACATTCTCAGTCAGGCCGATGTCGCGGATTTCCGCCGCATCATGGCTGCCGCAGACTGGGAAGATGGCCGCTCCACCGCCGGGGCGCAATCGGCGCTGGTCAAAAAGAACCAGCAATTGCCGCCGGATAGCGACGTCTCGCGGGCGCTCGGCCGCCGCGTCCTGTCGGCCCTGACCGGCAGCCCGCGATTCATTTCAGCCGCCATCCCGTTGCAGATCTTTCCGCCGCTGTTCAATCGCTATGCGGCGAATGACGGCCATCATTTCGGCATTCATGTCGACAATGCGGTGCGCGGCGATCATCTGACGGGGCTGCGCATCCGGACCGACCTGTCGGTGACGCTGTTTCTGTCGGAGCCCGATGAATATGACGGCGGCGAACTCGTCATCGAAGACAATTATGGCTCTCATGAGATCAAGCTGGCGGCGGGAAGCCTCGTGCTCTATCCGGCATCAAGCTTGCACATGGTCACGCCGGTGACACGCGGTGTCCGTGTCGCGTCTTTTTTCTGGCTGCAGAGCATGATACGGGATGCACACGCCCGCAGCATGATCTTCGATCTCGACAGCGCGATTCAGAGCCTTGTCGACAGGCTTGGCCGCGACGACCCTGAAACGGTCAAATTGACGGGCATCTATCACAACCTCATTCGTTACTGGGCTGATGTATGACATTTAAAATGGATCCAATGATGCGCCGTGTGATGCGCCTTGCGGTGCTTCTCGCAGCGATTGTCACGGCATCGGCTCCGGTTTTCGCGCAGCAGACGCCGGCTCCCGCCGCGCCGGTTACCGCACCAGCTCAAATCCAAACCCCAGCTCGGGCCGCGACCCAGCCGCTGGTGCTGCCCTCCGCGCCAGAGGTCGCACAGTCGTTGACGCCGCCGGCCGGCAGGACCACCGGCGCGATGCTGCACGACCTCTCGCCATGGTCGATGTTCATGTCGGCCGATTGGGTGGTGAAGGCCGTGATGATCGGCCTGGCTTTTGCCTCGGTCATCACCTGGACGATTCTGATCGCGAAGCTGATCGAACTGACGACGATGCAGCGCCGGCTGACCAGTGGCCTGCGCAAAATTTCCGAGTCCCGTTCGCTCGCCGAAGCGCAACTGGCCCTCGGCGACAAGGAGAGCGTGCTGGCCTCGCTGCTGGCGGCCGCGATGCGCGAAGCGCGGATGTCGGTCGGGCTCGGCAGCGACGTCGGTATCAAGGAGCGCGCGGCGTCGAGCTTCTCGGAAATCGTCCGCGCCGAAGGCCGCAGTATTCGCCTTGGCATGGGCGCGCTCGCCACGATCGGCGCGACGTCGCCCTTCGTCGGTCTGTTCGGTACCGTGTGGGGCATCATGAATGCGTTCATCGGCATTTCGAAATCGCAGACCACGAACCTCGCGGTGGTCGCACCCGGCATCGCCGAAGCCTTGCTCGCGACCGCGATCGGCCTCGTCGCCGCGATCCCGGCCGTCATCATCTACAATCATTTTGCGCGCGTGACGAAGGGCTACATGGAATTGGTCAGCCGTGGTTCGGGTGCGGCAGGTCGTCTGCTGTCACGCGATCTCGATCGCTCGCATTCAGGCGTGCATTCGCGCGCGGCGGAGTAGGCGGATGGGCGTCTCCTTTTCCGAGGGCTCCGACGACGACGATGATTTCGCCGAGAACCATGACATCAACGTCACGCCGTTCATTGACGTCATCCTCGTGCTGCTCATCATTTTCATGGTGGCTGCGCCGCTCTCGACCGTCGATCTGCCGATCGATCTTCCGTCCTCGACTGCGACACCGCAGAAGAAGCCGGACAAGCCGACCTATGTGAGCATTAAGCCTGATCTGTCGCTGGCGATCGGCGAGCAGATGGTGAAGCGCGTCGATCTCATTCGTTTGCTCGATGCGACGCCGACGATCAGCAAGGACAATCCGATCTTCGTGCGCTCCGACCGTGTCGTGCCCTATGGCGAGTTGATGGACGTGCTCGAAATTTTGCGCGCGGGTGGCTACACAAAAATGAAGCTTGTGGCCCTTGAAGGCGTGCCGGACGGCGCGATGCAGGCTGCACCGTCGCTAGGGACTGCGCCCGCGACTGCATTGCCGAATCCCTAATATGAGCGATCTTGACTCGCATACGCCGTCGCGGCGGCTTTGGATCACGGCGGCGGTCGTCGTGCTGGCGCTTCATGTCGGCGGTGTCGTGTTCGCGGTCGCCAAAATGCAGGCGGAGGATGAGTCCGATTCGATGGGCGCGCCTGCGATCGAGATCGGCCTCGAAATGACCGCGCCCCGTAACGAAGCAACCGACCTGCCGCCGGGGCCGGACACCGAAGCCTCCGTGGCATCGCCTGCGGTTCAGGAGCAAAAGGCCGAGGTCAAGGACACCGATCTGCCGAAAGCCATTCCGACCGAAACCGAAGAGCCGCCGGACCGCGTCGTGACGCCGGACGACAGCAAGAAGCCGGTCGAGGACACAACCGAAAAGGCCGTCGTCCAGCAATCCGCCTCGACGGAATCGATTGCCGCCGAAGCGACCGCGATGCCGAGTTCGGAGGCTGCGCTGGACGCGCCGAAATCAGTCGCGCCGGCGCAGGGCACGGGGCAGGCGGCGCAACGGATGCGCGTGACCTGGCAGAAAGAACTTGTCGCGCATCTCGACAAGCACAAGAAATATCCGTCGGCACGCCAGCAGAAGACCGCTGAGATCGTCGTCAACTTCACGATCGATAGGTTGGGTCATGTTCAATCGACCAGCATCGTCAAAAGCTCAGGCGATGCAGCGTTTGACGAGGCGGCGATGGCGATGGTGCGTCGCTCCGATCCTGTCCCCGCGCCACCGCCTTTGATCGCGGATGAAGGCTTGAGTTTTACATTGCCGGTGATTTTTCGTGTGAAGAACGCGAAGGGGTAGAGTGTCATGCCGGGGCGCGTGAGCCGCACGCTTGCGTGCGGTGAATGCGAGCCCGGAATCCATACGCCCTGTGCCAATTTTCGAAGTTGGTTTGAATGTATTCGACCGTCGTAGCGATAGAGGGTATGGATTCCGGGCCTGCGCCGGCAACCGGCTTTGCCGGTAGCCACCCCATCCCGGAATGACGAACTCAATACGTCGCGCGGCCACCCGAAATATCGAACACCGCGCCGGTCGAGAACGCGCAATCCGCCGATGACAGCCACGCCACCATGGCGGCGAGTTCTTCCACCAGCACGAAGCGGCCTTTCGGAATTTTCGCCAGCATGAAGTCGATATGCTGTCGCGTCATCTGGTCGAAGATCGCGGTTTTCGCCGCCGCAGGCGTCACGGCGTTGACGGCGATGTCATACGCGGCCAATTCCTTGCCGAGCGATTTCGTCA
>JAYUEY010000108.1:0-12630 GCA_043739005.1 Tardiphaga sp. | reverse complement strand
CTTTTCGTCGCGGATCGTCAAAGTGGTCCGGTGCTTCTGAAATATGCGCCCGAGCATGTGAAGATGGACATCCTGCCGCGCATCTGCCGTGGCGAGGTTTGCTTCGCCATCGGCATGAGTGAGCCCAACTCGGGCTCCGACCTGTTCGCCGCCTCGACCAAGGCGACCAAGACTGATGGCGGGTTCCTCATCAACGGCACCAAAATCTGGACTTCGTCGGCGCATATCGCCGATTACATGATCGCGATCTTCCGGACCTCGCCATCGACCAAGGAAAATCGCCGCCACGGCCTTACGCAATTCCTGGTCGACATGAAGACGCCGGGGATCAGCGTGAATCCCATCATGCAGATCACCGGGCAGAAAGAATTCAACGAGGTCGTCTTCAAAGACGTCTTCATTCCCGACGACTATATGCTCGGCGAAATCGACGGCGCATGGAAACAGGCAACGAGCGAACTGGCCTATGAGCGCTCCGGGCCGGAACGGTTTCTGGAAACCTATTATGTGCTCACCGAACTGGTGCGCGCAGTCGGCAAAAATCCGGATACCCGCAGCGCCGAAGGCATCGGTCGCCTCGTCGCGCAGTTGCATACGATGCGCCGCATGTCCGTGTCGGTTGCGGGCATGTTGCAGGCCGGCAAAGAGCCTGTCGTCGAAGCCTCGATCGTCAAGGACATCGGCACCATCTGGGAGCAGCAATTGCCGCAGCGCGTGCGCGAACTCGCGGCCTTCGTCGATGATGTCGAGGACTCCAACCACGCCACGCTCGACGAGCAATTGTCGTTTGCATTGAAGACCGCGCCGAAGCTGACGATCCAGGGTGGCACCACCGAAGTGCTGCGCGGCATCATCGCGCGCGGGCTCGGGCTGCGCTGACGTTCAACAACAACAAGAAACAACCGAGGACACCCATGACCGCCTACAAAGACATCGCTGTCGAGACCAAGGGCCATATCGCGATCATCGAGATCCGCAAGCCACCCTTCAATTTCTTCGACATCCTGCTGATTCAGCAGATCGCCAATGCGCTCGACGAGATCGATGCCAATCCCGAAATTCGCGCCACTGTTCTGGCCGCGCAAGGTAAAGCGTTTTGCGCCGGTGCCGATTTCGGCGATCCGAACCGCAAGGAAACCGTTGCCGCGACCAAGAGCAACGACCCAGCTGACAATCTCGGCTCGATCGGTCATCTCTACATCGAGGCGGTGCGTATTTTTCGCGCAAAGAAGCCGATCGTCGCCGCCGTGCAAGGTGCTGCGATCGGCGGCGGACTTGGTCTCGCAGTATCGGCGGATTTCCGCGTCACATGCCCTGAAGCGCGTTTCGCCGCGAATTTCACCAAGCTCGGTTTCCATCCCGGCTTCGGCCTCACGGTCGCGTTGCCGGAGGTGATCGGCAAGAACAATGCCGAGTTGATGTTCTACACCTCGCGCCGGGTTGGCGGCGAAGAGGCCCTGAAGATGGGCCTCGCCAACCTCTGCGTGCCGCAGGCCGAAGTCCGCAATGCTGCGATCAAGCTCGCCGAGGAAATCGCCGAATGTTCGCCGCTTGGGCTTCTCTCCACGCGCGCGACGATGCGCGGCAATCTTGCCGACCGCGTCCACAAAGCGACCGAGCATGAACTCGCCGAGCAGACCCGGTTGCGTGCGACGGAAGACTTCAAGGAAGGCGTCAAGGCAACGGAAGAGCGGCGCGCGGCTAATTTCAGGGGTCGATAAGTCGCGTTATCATTTACCCCAAGTCGAAGGCCCGGACACAAGCTCCGGGCCTTTTTGTTGGGCTTATCAAGTGTTCAATCTGAGCCAGTCGCCCGCACCTTTCGTGAGACTGCGCGATGTGACTTTCCGCAATGCGGTTGCAAGCTGTGACAGGTTCGACAACACAACGGCGCCGGATTCCGCGAAGCCGGTTCGCGCAAAGGCCGACGGCAGCGTATACGTCCAGAACAGGACCGGCTTTTGTTGTGCTTCGAGCAGGGGTTTCAATTCAAGCGTCTTGAAAGGAATCCGCGTTTCGTTCGACAGCGAAATCACGACCACGATCGAGTCCACTTCATCAGACGCGGTCAGCATGTCCAGCGTCTTTTGCAGACCGCCGCTATGTACGGCCTGCGCAGTCACATCGACTGGATTACGCGCCGCGCCATAAGATGGGATTAGCTTGCGGATCGCGGATTGCATCGGCTCGGACAATTCCGGCAGCCGCAGCCCCGCCATCGACAAAGCATCCGCCGCCCAAATTCCGCCGCCGCCCGACGTCGTGACGATGGCGACGCGATCGCCCTTCGGCGCAGGAGCCGTCGTCAGGAGCGCCGCGATCGTCACGGCTTCATCAATGTCGTCCGTGACGATAAATCCGTGTCGAGCGAACATCGCATCATAAGCTGCAGGCGAGCCTGCGACGCTTGCCGTGTGTAACGCCGACGCGCGCGCGCCGACCGGCGAGCGACCCACTTTGATCGCGATAATCGGCTTGCCCATCGCGGCAGCACGCTTGGCCGCCGCATTGAATTTCTCCGCGTCGCGAATACCTTCGATGAACAGCAGAATGACGTCTGTGTTGACGTCTTGCACCATGTAATCGAGCACCTCGCCCGCGCCGAGATCGCTCTCATTGCCAGTCGAAATGACGATCGATAGCGGAAGACCGATAGCTTGCGCGCGGTGACCGATCGCAAAGCCGATCCCGCCGGATTGCGCCGCGACGCCGACGCGCTTGTGGGTCGCAATGAGTTTCGTCGCGCCCGGTTTGACCTCGACCGTCGGAGAGAATGTCGCCGCGATCTTCAAGGGCTCGTTGAAATAACCCTGTGCGTTCGGACCGCAGATGCGCATGCCGGTCCGTTTGGCAAGCGCAGTGATCTTGTGCTGGATTTCTGCGGACTCGCCGCCCTCTTCCGCGAATCCTGACGAGATGATGATGCAATTCTTGACGCCAGCCGCAGCGCAGTCCTCAAGCGCGGGAAGGACCGTCTTCGCAGGGATGACGAAAACGGCGAGATCGATCGGCCCACCAACAGCTGCGACTGACGGCCAACACGTCAAGCCGTCGATCTCATCATAATTCGGATTGATCGGATAAAGCGCACCAGGAAACCCGTTCTTGCGCAGAAATGAAAGGAGCGTGCCGGGAATTTTCGTCGTGTCGCGCGACGCGCCAATGACGGCAATGCTTCGCGGCGCGAAAAATGAATCGAGCGGATGAGTCGTCAGTTGATCGGTCATGGGCCGTCTCTGTTCTTATTTTTATTGAGACGCCCGCCGTTTTTCGGCGAGCGTGACGCTACCGATCAATGTCCGACGAATATCGGCTTTCGTTTCTCGACAAAGGCCTTCGAAGCTTCCTTGTGGTCGGCGGTTTCACCAGAGCGCGAGTGGTGAATGGCTTCCGCGTCGAAGCAGGCTTCGAGCGACTGATCCTCGGCGTTATTGATGTTGGTCTTAATATAGCCCAACGTCACGCTCGGTCCCTGCGCCAGCGACATCGCCACTTCATGGGCCGCTTTCTCAACGTCCGCATCGGGCACCACGCGCGTAACGATGCCAAGCGCATGCGCCTCTTTCGCGGTCAAGACCGGCGACATCAGATAAAGTTCGCGCGCTCGCGCGCTGCCGATCATGCGGGTGAGGAAATAGGTGCCGCCGTAATCGCCGGAGAGGCCGACTTTTGCAAAGGCCGTGGTGATCTTCGCACTTTCAGATGCGATGCGGATGTCGCAAGCGAGTGCTATCGACAGACCCGCACCTGCCGCTGCGCCGTCGATCTGTGCAACCACCGGCTTCGGCATCTCATGCAAAGTGCGCGAGACCTCCATCCCGCGCCGCAGATCGGTACGCTTCACTTCGAGAGTCGGCGGCGCGGTATTCGCCGCCATCGATTTGACATCGCCGCCAACACAGAACGTGCCGCCCGCGCCTTTTAATAACACCGCTCGCACCTCGTGGTCTTCTGCTGCACGCCGCGCCGCTTCGACCAGCCCGCGCGTCATCTCAGGATTCAGCGCGTTGCGCCGGTCCGGACGATTCATCGTGATGGTGAGCAAGCCGTTGTCGAGCGATTGCAGGACCATGTCGTTCATCGGTGCGTTTCCTTTTGTTATTTTTACGAGTTGTCGGCCGTCATCCACGTCTTTGCTGGGATGACGGCTATTTACTTCTTATTTTTTCACCAGCGGGCAACGCGATGCCGCCAGCGGCTGAAACGCCTCTTCACCCGGCACCGTGGCGATCAGCTTGTAGTCATCCCAGCGCCCCTTTGATTCCGAAGGCTTCTTGACCTCGAACAGATACATGTCGTGCACCATGCGACCGTCTTCGCGAATCTTGCCGTTTTTCGCGAACATGTCGTTGATCGGCGTATCCTTCATCAGCTTCATGACGGGGGCAGCATCCGGCGTGCCGGCGGCCTTGACGGCTTTTAGATAATGCAAGGTCGATGAATAGACGCCGGCCTGTGCCGACGTCGGCACGCGCTTGGTGCGCTCCATAAATCGCTTCGAGAAGGCGCGGGTCTCATCATTCAAGTCCCAGTAGAACGCTTCGGCGAGAATGAGGCCTTGCGCAGTCTCAAGCCCGACACTGTCGATGTCGCTGATGAAGGCCAGTAGCGGTGACAATTTCTGGCCACCCTTGCGCGTCAGGCCAAATTCGGCGGCCTGCTTGATCGCGGTGATGGTGTCGCCGCCGGCATTGGCCAGACCAATCACCTTCGCGCCGGAGCTCTGCGCCTGCAGCAGATAGGATGAAAAATCCGACGAATTGAGCGGGTGCTTGACGCTGCCGAGCACCTTGCCGCCGGATTTCAAGATGACGGCGGCGGTGTCCTTTTCAAGATCCTGCCCGAAAGCGTAATCGGCGGTGATGAAGAACCAGGTGTCGAGGCCCTGCTTGACGGTCGCGAGACCCGTGACGTTAGCCTGCGCGAACGTATCGAATACGTAATGCACGGTGTAGGGACCGCAGGCCTCATTGCTGAGGCGGATCGACCCCGGACCGGCGAACAGAATGATCTTGTTGCGCGCCTTCGCTATTTCCCCAGCAGCGAGGGCGGTCGCCGAAGCCGCGACGTCGAGGATCGCTTCGACGCCCTGATTGTCGAGCATGTCACGCGCGATATTCGCCGCGTTGTCAGCCTTGTTGAGATGGTCCGCCGCGACGATCTGAATCTTGCGGCCAAGCACCTCGCCGCCGAAATCCTCGGCCGCCATCTTGGCGGCAGTCTCGCTGCCAGGACCGGTAATGTCGGCATACAGCCCGGACATATCGAGGATGTAGCCGAGCTTGAAAGGCGGCTTGGTCTGGGCGACGGCCGATGTCGCCGTGACGGCCAGAACCGACGCAAGCAGACCGGATACAAATCTCTTCAACGAAACCTCCCTGAAAACCTTGCGCAGCCGCTTTTGCGGCGCGCGATCTTAAGAGCGATCATGCCGGAACAGCCGGTGAGCAGCAAGACGAGAGCGCGTAGAGCGCTTTCCGCAAAACGGAATGATGTGCGATTGCGTTTGACGGTGCGTGCTCGCTACACTCGAAATCAGAAGAACCTACCTTGGTCGCAAACTGACTTCGTTACCCGCGATACGGACACTCTCGATCCGCATGAGACGCCGATGCGATTGCAATTTGGTCTGGCACTTTTGTTCGGAGCAACACCGGCGCTTGCGGACACCTGCGCATTGCCGTCGCAAGGCGAGGCCCGCATCGCTGCCGTGATCGACGCGCGGACGTTGCGGCTCGATGACGGGCGCGAGCTTCGTCTGTCTGGTCTCGCGCCAGTGCCGCGCGACCATGCGGCTCGCGCAATAACAGCGTTGAACAAACTTGTCGGCCAAAGCATCGGCCTGAATGGCGAAACCGACGCACCGGATCGCTATGGCCGGCAATCGCTGCTTGCGACGCGCGCCGACACGACGCAATCGATCCAGGCCGAGTTACTGGCCAAAGGCGACGCGCTCGCCGACCTGACGCTGCCCGCCTGCGCAACATCCTTCCGGATTGCGGAGGCGAGCGCGCGCCGCGGCCGACTAGGCGTCTGGGCAGATCGCACGGTCATAAAAAACGCGGAAAGTTCCGACGATATTCTGACTGGGGTCGGGCATTTTACCATCGTCGAGGGGCAAGTTCTGTCTGTGCGGCAATCAGGGTCTGTGACTTACGTCAATTTTGGGCGACGCTGGACACGGGACTTTGCGGTGACTATGCCAAGCAGGGCGCTACCGTTATTCGAGGTTGCAGGCATGTCCCCGAAAGCCTTTGCGGGCCAACGGCTGCGCATTCGCGGGTTTCTCGAACGGCGTAGCGGTCCGAATAGCGGTCCGAGGATCGAAGCGGCTCGGCCGGGGCAGATCGAGATCGTCGGTGCGGACGATGTGGTAAGCTCAAGCCAATGAAGATTTGCAAATGACGGCTTGCGAGTGAACATTTGACGATGGTTCGACGGCAGAACGGCACGCGGGATCAGCGAGGCTTGGTGCAGAGCTTCATGCGAGCCTCGGCTTCGTCGGCGCTCTGGCGCGCGGCCATGCTGTGCGCCGGCTTGATGCTGGCCGGCTGCGCCGATATGGGTCGCTTCGAAACTGCGTCGATCTCGCTGCCGGCGCCGATCAAACAGAAAAACAGTGTCGCGCAGACCTCAGCCGCCGATCGCGAGCATGAGCGGATCCTGTCATCTTATGGCGGCTCCTATGACGATCCGCGCATTGAAGCGCTCATCACCAAGACGGTCGACCGGCTGGTCGCCGCATCCGAGCGACCGGACCTCGCCTACAAGGTCACGATCCTGAACTCCGGCGCGGTCAATGCCTTCGCGCTGCCGACCGGCCAGCTCTATGTCACGCGCGGCCTGATCGCACTGGCCAGCGATACGTCCGAATTGTCCTCCGTGCTGTCGCATGAAATGGCGCATGTGCTGGCCAAACACGCCGCCATCCGGGAGAACGAGGCACGCAAGGCCGCCATCGTCACCCGCGTCGTGACCGAAATGGGCAATGATCCCGACATGCAAGCGCTGGCGCTGGCGAAATCAAAGCTCACACTGGCAGGGTTTTCGCGCGCGCAGGAATTCGAGGCCGATGGCATCGGCGTCGGCATTTCCGCACGCGCCAACTTCGATCCCTTCGGTGCCTCACGGTTTCTCGCCGCGATGGAGCGCAACGCCGCACTGAAAGCAGGCCGCTCGCCGCTTGATCCGCGCTCGCAGGACTTTCTGTCGTCGCATCCGGCGACGCCCGAGCGCGTGCAAAATGCGCAGGTTAATGCGCGGCAATATTCCTCGCCCGATTCCGGCGAGCGCGACCGCGACACCTATCTGGCCGCGATCGACAACATCGTCTACGGCGAGGACCCAAGCGAAGGCTTCGTGCGCGGTCGTCGGTTTCTGCACCCGAAACTCGGCTTCACCTTTCAAGCACCGGAGGCCTACACGCTGGAAAACACCGCGCAGGCCGTGATCGGCGCCCGCGAAGGCGGCAATCAGGCGATGCGCTTCGACGTCGTCCGCGTACCCGCCGAACAGACGCTGGCAGACTATCTCAATTCCGGCTGGATGGAAGGCGTCGACAAGGCTTCCACCGAAGACGTGACCATTAACGGCTTTCCGGCTGCGTCCGCGACCGCGAGCGGCGACCAATGGCAGTTCAAAATCTATGCGCTTCGATTTGGCAGCGATGTCTATCGCTTCATCTTCGCGACCAAGCAGAAGACGACGGAGAGTGAACGCAACGCCCGCGACACGGTGAACTCGTTTCGTCGCCTGACACTGACGGAAATCCAGCAGGCACGGCCTTTACGGATCAAGATATTGACCGTGAAAGCCGGCGACAGCGTCGAGACGCTGGCAGCGAAGATGGCCGGCGTCGATCGTCCCGTCGATCGCTTTCGTGTGCTGAACGGGCTTGATGCGAAAAGCACCCTCAAGCCGCGCGACAAAGTGAAGATCGTGGTGGATTGAGGCCACAACAGGCAAGGCATTCGGTCGCGCGCGGAAGGCTGCAGACGCTTTATTTTGGTGCTATATTATGATTTCGGAGGCGCATCATGGCAGTCAGCAAGACGATTGAAGTGGCGCTCGGCGCACAACAGGCCGACGTCCAGCGTCGCATCGCATCGGGTGATTACGAAGACGCCAGCGACGTGATCCGGGATGCGCTGCACGCGCTCGATGAACGTGACGCGATGTTGGACGCACAGTTGCGGGCCGATGTGAAGGCTTCGATGGACAACGATCGGCCGGGCATTCCGATCGACGAAGCATTCAAGCGGGCAAGGGCGCGCATTGCCCAATATGCAAAAGCCAACGGACGTGACACTTAGGGTCATCTTCAGCGAACGCGCGGCCACGCGGCTTGCCGAACTCGGTGAGTATATCGCCCGCGAAGCAACTTCCGCCGTCGCCAACGGCTATCTCGACCGTATCCATGCCGCCTGCATGGCCTTGACGGTCTTCCCAAAACGCGGCCGCCGTCGCGACGATATTCTGCCCGGTCTGCGAACCATCGGCTTTGAGCGGCGAGCAACGATCGCCTATCGCGTTTTCGACACTCACGTTGAGATTATCAGCATCGCCTATGGCGGGCGTGATTTCGAAAGTGAATTGCGCAAGCCTTAGCCTTTCATTTCAAACAACCCATGGCACGCTTCTGCGATCTCGCGGCACGACGTGCCCGAGGTCTGAGGCGTCCCCCTCGACGATGAGGGGTGATGGAGCGCCGCGAGGCGCAACTTGTGTTCTGTGACGCCGCGACCATCCGGGCTGCGAACCCGAACGCAAGCGGCGCAACGCCTTGCAGCGCTCCACCCACGGCGATTTCGGACCGGGGCTCCGTACTTCCTGGGACGTGGCACCGGCTATTCGCCGGATGAGCGCGGCAGGTTTCCCCGCCGCTCGCCTGTCCCAGTCCAGCCATTGAAGGCAGTCCCTCATAGTAGGGACGGACGAAGGGCCCCCGGCCTCCCGGAGCGCCTGCTTGCGAGGCAGGACCGCGGGCGCCGCATTCCGATCCACTTCATGAACGCCTCGCGAAGCGCCCCTCATGACCAGAACAACAACGGGTATATTGTCCTATAGGAATTTTGTCAAGAGGCGCGATGGCTTTCAGAGTTATTATTCGGATGGGTCACGCTGGCGGCATCAGCCGACATACGGGACGTAGGCCTGGAATCCATGACGCCTACAGAGCAAATGTATTCGGGATAGCCGCGCCGCGCGGTCCCCATTATCGCCGCGCTCATCCAGGCAACAAATACAAAAAAGCCCGGCATCGCTGCCGGGCTTTTTGTAACTCTCAGATCGAAACGAGTTGCTTACGCAGCCGCGTCCGTGACGGCTGCATCGTCATCGGAATCCGCATCGCCGTCGACCTCAACCTCGGTACCGCCTTCGGTCTTGGCACCACGACGCGGACTCTTGGCGAGTTGGCCTTCAATCTCCTTGACCGCTTCGGTCTCGGTGACGTGCTGCACGACCGCGATTTCGCGCGACAGGCGATCGAGCGCCGCTTCATACAATTGACGTTCGCTGTAGGACTGCTCGGGCTGCGAATCGGAGCGATAGAGATCGCGCACGACTTCCGCGATGGCGACGATGTCGCCGGAATTGATCTTCGCTTCATATTCCTGCGCGCGACGCGACCACATCGTGCGCTTGATGCGAGCGCGGCCCTTGAGTGTTTCAAGTGCGCGCTTGACGAGCGCCGGCTCGGACAGCTTGCGCATGCCGACATTCGCGACCTTGGCGGTCGGAACGCGGAGCGTCATCTTGTCCTTCATGAAGTTGATGACGAACAATTCCAACTTCGCGCCGGCAATCTCCTGCTCTTCGATCGCCAGAATCTGGCCAACGCCGTGAGCGGGATAGACGACGAATTCATTGGTTTTGAAGCCCTGACGCTGGGTCAAAGGCTTCTTCGGCTCTTGAGCAACCGGCGCTGCGACAACCGGCTTCGCGGCAACAACTGGCTTTGCAGCAACAACTGGCTTTGCAGCAACAACTGGCTTCGCAGCAACAACCGGCTTCGCAGCAACAACCGGCTTCGCGGCGACCACGGGTTTCTCTGCGATGACAGGCTTCGCGGCGACAACGGGTTTTGCAGCCGCGACCGGCGCTTTTGCCTCGGGCTTTGCCGCAGCAACTTTTGCCACGGGCGTCTCGACGGCCTTCGGCGCGACTTTGACCGCGACCTTTGGCTCAGTTGCCGCTTTAGGCGCTGCGGCTTTCGAAGGGGCTGCCTTGACGGCGGTCGGCTTTGCAGTGGTGGCCTTTGCAGGCGTTTTTGCAGTCTTGCTGGGCATTACACTTCTTTTCTTCGAGGACGCATCCGTCGATATCGCCATCGACGGCTTCGGAATCGCAATCTTACCCGGCAAAGTCTTAGCGGCAGGTTTGCTTGCCGCTGTTTTGCCGGTCACTAATTTTTTTGCAGCTTTCGCCGCCACCACAATTTTTGCGGCAGGACGTGCGGGCTTGGTCGAATGTTTATCTCGCGAAGACGGCTTATCTTTGAGAGACGCCTTCTCCTTGAGAGAAGTTTTGCCGTGAGCTTTGGTTGCACCGCGAACGGCGGACGCCGATTTCGCAGCATGCTTGACGGCAGCGGCTTTCGAACCGGCCTTCTTCGAATCCTTGGACTTGTCGGATGACACGCCCTTGGAAGCACTCTTTTTACGCGTTTTCTGTGACACAGCCCTGTGCGCGGAACCGCCACGCCCCTGTTTGTTGTTTTTACGGGAACCCAGTGGGGCCGTTCAACAGGGCACCAGCAGGTCCAGCTCATTGAATGTGCCTAAAATAGCACATTTTTCGCAAAAATCAACAATTTACGCCCCGCATGGTCGGTTATACCGGCCGATGCAGGGTTAGGGTTAAGATGCGTAGCGCTTTGTTAGGAAATCTGCCGAACGGTGGCCGGTTAATCACCAGTTCCCGGGGCCGGCGAGAAGAACTTCTCGAACTTGCCGTCCATGCCCTCGAAATCCTTGGCGTCATCGGGCGCATCTTTTTTCTGCGTGATGTTCGGCCAGGATTTTGCGTATTCGGTATTCACCTCAAGCCATTTTTCGAGGCCCGGTTCAGTATCCGGCTTGATCGCGTCGGCCGGGCATTCCGGCTCACACACGCCGCAATCGATGCATTCGTCCGGATGGATCACAAGCATGTTGTCGCCTTCGTAGAAGCAATCTACGGGACAGACCTCGACGCAATCGGTATACTTGCACTTGATACAGGCTTCAGTGACGACGTAAGTCATCCATAACTCCGAGCAATGGCTCCGAACAATTCATTTCAGCAGACGCGATGCGCCCAATTCCACGTGTGCGTAGCGCAGGAGATGCGCCCCTGCAAGAGATGGGTTTGCTGTTTGGCGGTGTCAATTCAGGCATCCGGCGTCGTCTGCAAATCCTCATACAGCAGACGCGCCGCCTCGGAGTCGCCGCGACGCTCGGCAAACCCCGTCACCTTCATCACGCGCACGATGCGATCGAGCGTAATCGTGAGCACATCGCCAACCTTGACGCCGTGGCCTGGTGACTTCTGGCGCTCGCCATTGATGCGGACACGGCCGCGCTCGACCAAGTCCACCGCGCTGCTGCGGGCTTTCACGACGCGCGCATGCCAGAGCCATTTGTCCAGGCGCTGACGCTCCGCTGGCAGCTCGCGTGACATGTTGGATCGAAGGTCCGTCAGTTGTGCTTGTCAGTTGTCTTTGCGGCCTGCCGCCAACTGCTCTTTCAGAGCCGCGAGCTTGGCGAACGGCGAATTCGGATCGGCAGGCCGATCGCGTTCGCGCTGCGGCGGCGCGCTCGATGCGTATTGTCGAAGTGCCGCCCCACCCCCGCGATCGTCGCGGCGGCCGCCATCGCGGTCGCGATTGCCTTTGAATTTGTCGCGGGAATCGCCCTGAGGTTTGCCCTTGAAGCGATCGCCGCCTTTGGCGCCGTCGCGGTTATTGTCGCGCGGGCCTTTGAAGGCGTCGCGTGGCGGGCGATTGGCCTGCTGCGGCGCGGCTCCATCGGCCGCAGGCGCAGCTTGAGCAGTCGCCGGCGCATCGCTGCGCGGCTTACGGAAATCAGGCCGGCGATTGCGGTCGCGGTTGTTGCGATCATTCCGGTTGTTATTTGGGCGGCCGGTATTGGCCGCCTCGCCGCCTTCGGTTGCGGCAGGGGTTGCCTGCGCACGATTGGGCTGACGGTTGCGATCATGACGCGGACGGCGCTGCTCATCGGCACGGCCACCGGGCCGCCAGACCTCGACCATCACTTGTTCGGCAACGACCGGCTCGGCAACGACAGCAGCATCGGCCGGAGCGGACGTCTCCGCACCAGCTTCGGACACGGTCTCTTCAGAGGACGAAGTCTTTTCGGAAGATGAACTCTCGTCGGAAGATGGGGTCTCTTCAGAAGACGCCGTCTCCGCAACGGCCTGTGTTGATTCGGCCGGTGTTGATTCGGTTTCAGTTACGGGCGCGGACGATTCGTCGGCGACAGCTGGATCGGGCTGCAATTCAGCGGGTGCCGATGCTTGCGCGATTTCAGCCTCGACCGGCGGCGCGAAGGCGATGTCGGGCAGCAGCGAGGCGGTGGATTTCGGCTCGACGACGTCGTCGTCAGACGCACCCGCTTCGGCCGTCACCGC
>JAYUEY010000107.1:0-7901 GCA_043739005.1 Tardiphaga sp. | reverse complement strand
CATCGACATACTCTACTTTGTGACACTACGAGCCAGCTTGAACGACGGAGCTGGCATCCGATCATTTTCTCTAACTTGGCAAATGTGACGTTAATTGATGAATGAAGTTTTACGCCTTGGCCTGTGACTTGAACGGATAGATCAACTGTCCGCCGATCCCATCCGGCAAAGGCTCACCATCAACGCCATAATTGTCCGGCAAGACGCCTTCAGGCATGCGGAACGTGCCGAACAGAATGTCCCAGATCGGAAACGTACCGGAAAAATTGGTATTGCCACCCGCTTCGAGCGAGGTGTGGTGCCAGCGGTGAAACACCGGCGTCGCCAGCACATATTTAAGCGGGCCGAGCGTCCAGTTCAGATTGGCGTGCACGAACGCTGAATGGAACGTCGTGAAGGGTCCGATCCACAGCATGATGTTCGGCGAAATGCCGGCCATCAGCAGGATGACATCGACCGCGACAGTGCCGAGAAACAGGTTGATGGGATGAAACCGCGCCGCAGAGATCCACTCTACCTCTTCGGACGAATGATGGACGGCGTGATATTTCCAGAAATCGCCGCTGTGGAAAGTGCGGTGAGTCCAGTACAGCATAAAATCGGAGAGAACGAGGAACAGGATTGCCTGCACCCACAACGGCAAGGTCGCCAGCGGACCATGGCCGTTATCATAAAAGGCAATCAGATCATCCGCATCCTTGATGTTGAAGATCAGGATGCCTCCGGTAACGAGCAGGCTGATCCGCACCACGCGGCAGATGACCGGCACGAAGAACCAATAGCAGATGTCTGTGACGATCTCGCTCTTGCGCCACCACGGCTTGCCCGGATTGCACGCCCAGAAATGGCACAGCACCGTAAAAACGACGGCGACCGCAGCGGTGATCGGTACGACCTTGATGATCGTCTCACCGAGCATGTAGGCGACTTGGATGGGCATCGGATCTGGCATGACATCCCTTATGCGGCGATTTGCATTATGCGTGCAGTCGCCGCGAGTGTTACCGCGTCATGCTTAAAGGACCATGAAGTTCCACCGTCGCCGCAAGAGCGACTTCTCCAGCGCTGGCTGCTGCCGGTGTCTCGCTGTGTGCATAGGGCGGCAATTCAATGTGACAAATTTGATTGCGTCTGAGATGAACGACAAATCAGGCGCGACCGCGATGAGGATGGCCTGATTGCCGTCGGCATTTCGCTTGCGATCAACGCGATCGCGGCTCCCACCGGCCGGACGCGAAGCCGATATCTCCACATTGCTCATGTCTTAGTAAGCCAATGTTTACCGTGTGAAAAAACACCAGTTTCGACGTGAGTTTCGGTAATGGAATTAACTGCGTCGCAACGTCCCGCGCTTAAGTTTCACCCATGGTCACGGTGCTGAGAACGCCGGCGAGACCAAACTTTAGTTCGACAGCCTCGTGCACATATGGAGTCTATTATGAAGAAGATCATTGCGCGTTTTGTGAAGGACGAATCCGGTGCGACCGCGATCGAGTACGGTCTGATTGCCGCCGGCATTTCGCTGGCGATCATCACGGTCGTCAACACGCTCGGCGGCACGCTGAACACCAAGTTCACGTCGATCAACACCTCGCTCAAGTAAGCGACGGGACGATCACTGCAAACAGGGCCCCGGCACAACCGGGGCCCTTTTTGTCTCATCTATTTGTCTCATGGCTTGTGTTTGTACCGAGTACGTCATGCGTCAGTTCGATCGACCGGCGAAACCCGGCACCCCCGATATCAATCGCTACGGCGACCTCAGTCGCTTCAGCGATCCAACGACACTGGTCTGCGCCGCACTGGCGCTCGCCGTTGTTGTGCTGGCGATGCGGATCGTCAGCTTCTGGTAAACGCGCGGTTATTCGCCAATCCTTTACGTCTGCGCGTTAGCGTCGTGCGACGTCACACTTATCATTGTCAGACCGGGCCTTGCTGCCATGATCCTCGATAGCCTGCGCCTCGCGCTGTTTCCTGCCCTGATGGCCTATGCGGCCGCGAGCGACCTGTTCACGATGACGATTTCCAACCGGATATCGCTGATCCTGCTAGCAGGCTTTGCCGTCTTGGCGGTCGCCAGCGGCATGCCGCTGGCGATGATAGGCATGCATGTCGCTGCTGGCGCATTGATCCTTGTGGTCGCCTTTGCCTGTTTCGCGTTTGGCTGGATGGGTGGCGGCGACGCCAAGATCGCAGCTGCTGTCGGCCTGTGGTTCGGCTTCGACCATCTGCTCGACTTCCTGCTCTATTCTTCTTTGTTTGGCGGTGCCTTGACGCTGTTGCTGCTGCAAGCGCGGCAATGGCCGTTGCCCGCGACGTTGTGCAAACAGGGCTGGCTGCTGCATCTCCATCACAAAGAGACCGGCATTCCCTACGGCATCGCTTTGGCGTTCGGCGCGCTGCTGATCTATCCGCAGACCGACTGGATCAAGGCTGTCGATCTTGCAAGCTTCACGCTGCACTGAGCACACTCATACGTCGTTAACTTGAATTAGATACGACCAATTAACCATGCTTTGACGAATAGCTGGTCAACTGCCCCATACGGCGACGTGAGCGTCGCGTCGTTTGGTGGAAAGTTGAAGCGTAATGAATACCGCACGCATCGTGGTCCTGACGATTGCCCTCGGCGCTGGCGGCATCGCGGCCTATCTCGCCAGCGGATCGGACCGCACACCCGTCGTCATCAAAGAGCCTGTCGCGCAACTGCAGACGGTTGACGTGCTGATCGCCAAGGGTGACATCGGTCTCGGCCAGTCTGTCGGACCGGACGATGTGCAGTGGCAGACATGGCCCGCCGCGACCGCGAGCGGCAGTTTCATTCGCCGCGCCGAGCGCCCCGACGCTGCCGCCCAGATCGCCGGATCGATCGCGCGGTCTCCGTTTATCGCTGGTGAGCCGATGCGCGAGCAGAAGCTCGTGCGTGCCAACGGCTCCGGTTTCATGGCTGCCATTCTTCCGACCGGCATGCGCGCGGTCTCGACCGAAATCTCGCCCGAAACCGGTGCCGGCGGCTTCATCCTGCCGAACGACCGCGTCGATGTGATCCTGTCGAAGCGCGAAAAAAATGCTGATCGCGGTCAGGCGGGTACTGACGGCGTCGTTTCGGAAATCATTCTCAACAATATCCGCGTTCTCGCGATCGATCAGACGATCGAGGAAAAGAACGGCCAAAAGGTCGTGGTCGGAAAGACCGCGACGCTCGAACTGAAACCTGAGCAATCCGAAAACCTCGCCCGAGCGCGGCAGAGCGGTACGCTGTCGCTCGCTTTGCGCGCCTTGGCCGACGCCAACGCGCCCGACACGCGCCCGATCGACGACGGCAGCAAGAGCAACACGATCAATGTGGTCCGCTACGGCGTGCAGACCACCACGACGACGAAGTGATGAGGACGCACGCAATGTTCCGCAAGATGCTGATTCGCCCGGTCAAGGCCGCTTTGGTCCGCTCGCTCTCGTTCAGTGCCGCTTTGGCGTTGACGTTGCAGCCTGTCGCGCCGGTGCTGGCCGCCGAATATCCCGTGGCCGGGGCCGCCCTTGGCGGCACGGGCCAGATGAATGCGCGCTTCCTGCCGCTCGGTATCGGCAAGTCGATCGTGATCGACCTGCCGCGCGATATTAAGGACGTGCTCGTCGCGGACCCCAAGATCGCAAATGCGGTCGTGCGGTCGGCACAGCGCGCTTATCTCATCGGCGCCGCCGTCGGCCAAACCAATATCGTGTTCTTCGATGCGGCGGGCCAGCAGATCGCGGCCTATGACATCGCCGTCACGCGCGACCTCAACGGCATTCGCGGTGCCTTGCGCCAGACGCTGCCAGGCGCGGATATTCGCGTCGAAGGCATTGGCGAAGGCGTCGTGCTCTCCGGCACCGCATCAAGCCAGATCGAGTCGCAGCAGGCGGCCGATTTGGCCGCGCGGCTGGTTGGCGGACCGGAAAAGGTCGTCAACAGCATTTCGGTGCGCGGCCGCGATCAGGTAATGCTGAAAGTCACCGTCGCCGAAGTTCAGCGCAATATCGTCAAGCAGTTGGGCGTCGATCTGTCGGCGAAACTGTCTTACGGCACCGCCGTCGTGGACTTCAACAATTCCAATCCTTTCACGGCGCTCGGCCGAAACCTCGTCGACGGCAACCGCGCGACGACCTCGTTCGGCTCGCTGCCATCAGTGACGGCGACGCTGAAAGCCATGGAAAACGCCGGCATCATCCGCACGCTGGCCGAACCGAGCCTGACCGCGCTCTCCGGAGAAACCGCGAACTTCCTAGCCGGCGGCGAATTCCCGGTGCCCGGCGGCAATACCTGCGATCCGACGACGCGCATCTGTACGACGTCGATCCAGTTCAAGAAATTCGGCATCTCGCTCGGCTTCACGCCGGTCGTGCTGAGCGAAGGTCGTATCAGCCTGCGCGTCGCGACCGAAGTCTCCGAACTTTCCACGGAAACTTCCGTCACGCTCAGCGGCGTCTCGATCCCCGGCCTCAAGACCAACCGCGCCGATACCACGCTCGAAATTCCGTCGGGCGGTTCGATGGTGATGGCCGGACTGATCCGGCAACAGACCAAACAGGCCATTAGCGGCCTGCCCGGCATGGCGCAATTGCCGGTGCTCGGCTCTCTGTTCCGCAGCCGCGACTTCGTCAACAACGCCACCGAACTGATGGTTCTGGTGACGCCCTACATCGTGCGCGCAGTCGCCCAGAAAGACCTATCGCGACCAGATGACGGTTTCGCCGCCTCGTCCGATCCGCAGGCCGATCTGCTCGGTAGCGTCAATCGCATCTACGGGGTGCCCGGCCGTGTCGAGCCGGCACGCAGCTATAGCGGCACTTTCGGATTCATCACGGACTGAGACGGGACGAGGAATTGACCATGACCACCCAACCACCCGTCCGCCTTCCGCGCGGCCTCGTCATTGCCGGCGCATTGCTCGGACTGACTATGGCGCTCGGCGGCTGCACGCATACGTCCGAAGAGTTTACGGCCAGCGTGCCGGATGACTACCGGCTGCGCCATCCGATCGCCATTCAGGAAGGCAGCCAGAAAACTGAAATATTCGTCGGCACGGCGCGCGGCGGCCTGTCCGCGACGCAACGCGACGATGTCGTCGCCCTTGCGAATGCGTGGCTGCGCGAAGGGACCGGCATCATTACCGCCGAGGTGCCGGCCCGCACGCCCAACGCCAAAGCCGCTAGGGATTCCTATCGCGAGGTCCATGCTTTGCTGGTGGCCGCCGGTGTCCCGGCGCGCGGCATTGCAATGCGCAGTTACACGCCGGACGATCCGCGCTTGTTCGCAACCATCCGGCTCAACTATCCGAAGATCACCGCGACAGCCGGACCGTGCGGCACATGGCCGGAAGACCTCGGCCCGTCGATCAAGAACCGCACTTATCTGGACAACAAACCCTATTTCAACCTCGGCTGCTCGCAGCAGCGCAACCTTGCCGCGATGGTGGCCAACCCGTCCGACCTCGTGCAGCCGCACGCAGAAGGGCCGGCCTATGCCGCGCGGCGCACTTACATGCTCGAAAAATATCGTCAGGGCCTGTCCACGGCGACCATCAATCCGGATGCCGATAAGGGCAAAATCAGCAGTGTGGGCCAATGATCAGTTACGCGCGCCAGAACCAGGACGATCCCGCCTCGGCGATCCCGGCACCGGATGAACATATTGCGCCAGCACCTCGCGTGTCGGTGCAGGCGTTCTGCGAAACCGTGGAAACCGCAGCAGCCGTGCAATCGGCTGGCGAAGACCGCAGGCTCGGCAAGGCCCATCTGAAGATCCAGATGGGTGGCATGGCAGCGGCGATCGAAGCCTACCGCACGGCGCCGACACCGAACGTCATCATTCTGGAAACCGAAGGCCGCACCGACATCCTCGCCGGCCTCGACCAGCTCGCATCCGTCTGCGACGCGGGCAGCCGTGTTGTTGTCATCGGCAAGCTCAACGACGTCACGCTGTATCGCGAACTCGTGCGCCGCGGCGTAAGCGACTACATGATCGGGCCGATCGCGCCCCTTGATGTCGTGCGTGCCGTCTGCGGCTTGTTCTCCACGCCTGAGGCGAAAGCCGTCGGCCGCATCATCGCCGTCGTCGGAGCCAAAGGCGGCGTCGGCGCATCGACCATCGCGCATAATGTCGCCTGGGCGATCGCACGAGATCTGTCGCTGGATTCCGTCGTCGCCGATCTCGACCTCGCTTTCGGGACCGCCGGCCTCGACTACAATCAGGATCCGCCGCAAGGCATCGCCGACGCTGTGTTCTCGCCGGATCGCGTCGATACCGCCTTCATCGACCGTCTGCTGTCGAAATGCACCGACCATCTCAGCCTGCTCGCGGCACCCGCGACGCTCGAGCGCGTCTATGATTTTGGCGTCGAAGCCTTTGACTCGATCTTCGACACGCTGCGCACCACGATGCCCTGCATCGTGCTCGACGTGCCGCATCAATGGTCCGGCTGGACCAAGCGTGCGCTGATCGGAGCGGACGACATCTTGATCGTCGCCTCACCGGACCTCGCCAATCTGCGCAACACCAAGAATATTTACGATCTGCTCAAGACATCGCGGCCGAACGACCGCGCTCCGCTTTACTGCCTCAATCAGGTCGGCGTGCCGAAGCGCCCGGAAATCGCTGCGAAGGAATTCGCAAAAGCGATCGAATGCGATCCGATCGCGACGATCCCGTTCGATCCGCAGATGTTCGGCCTGGCCGCCAATAATGGCCAGATGATCGCCGAAGTCGCGGCCGGACATCGCACGACGGAAATCTTTCTGCAGATCGCACAGCGGCTGACCGGCCGCGGCGAAACCAAGAAGCCGCGATCCTCCTTCCTGTCACCACTCCTCGAAAAATTGCGGGCCCGGTAACGGGCCGCTCGGAGCGTCATTGTGTTTGGTAAGCGTAGCGGATCAGAAACTGACACCAGGCCCGTCACGGCCGCAGCCCCGCAACAGGCTCCCGCCGCTGCGGCGCAAACGGCTGTAGCAAAGGTCGCATCGCCGCCGCTGTCACCTGCGCGCGCGCCTGCGCCTGTCGTCGAGGCCCGCCGCTCCGAGAGCTATTATCAGGTCAAGGCGACCATCTTCGGTGCGCTGATCGAGGCGATCGATCTGGCGCAGCTCGCCAAGCTGGATGGCGAGTCCGCGCGCGAGGAAATCCGCGATATCGTCAACGAGATCATCGCGATCAAGAACATCGTGATGTCGATCGCCGAGCAAGAAGAATTGCTCGACGACATCTGCAACGACGTGCTCGGCTATGGTCCGCTGGAGCCGCTGCTGGCGCGTGACGATATCTCCGACATCATGGTCAATGGTGCGGGAACGGTGTTCATCGAGGTCGCAGGTCGCATCCAGAAAACCAGCATTCGGTTTCGCGACAATCAGCAATTGTTAAACATCTGCCAGCGCATCGTCAGCCAGGTCGGCCGCCGCGTCGATGAATCGTCGCCGATCGTCGACGCGCGCCTCGCCGACGGTTCGCGTGTCAACGCCATCGTGCCGCCGCTGGCGATCGACGGTCCGGCATTGACCATCCGCAAATTCAAGAAGGACAAGCTGACGCTGGACCAGTTGGTCAAGTTCGGCGCGATCACGCCGGAAGGCGCGGAAATTCTGCAGATTATCGGGCGCTGCCGCGCCAACGTCCTGATCTCCGGCGGTACCGGCTCCGGCAAGACGACGCTGCTGAATTGTCTCACGAATTACATCGACGACGAGGAACGCGTCATCACCTGCGAAGACGCGGCCGAACTTCAGCTGCAGCAGCCGCATGTGGTGCGGCTGGAAACCCGTCCTCCCAACATCGAGGGCGAGGGCCAGGTCACCATGCGCGAGCTGGTCCGCAACTGCCTGCGTATGCGGCCCGAGCGCATCATCGTCGGCGAAGTCCGCGGACC
>JAYUEY010000106.1:0-8478 GCA_043739005.1 Tardiphaga sp. | reverse complement strand
GAATTGTCCGGGTGTGATGACCGCTGGCGAATGCAAAATCGGCATCATGCCGGGCAACATCTTCCGTCCGGGCAACGTCGGCATCGTGTCGCGCTCCGGCACGCTGACCTATGAAGCGGTGTTCCAGACGACGCAGGAAGGCCTCGGCCAGACCACGGCGGTCGGCATCGGCGGCGATCCCGTCAAGGGCACCGAGTTCATCGACGTGCTGGAGATGTTCTTGGCCGATCCGAAAACCGAGTCGATTGTCATGATCGGCGAAATCGGCGGCTCGGCCGAAGAAGATGCGGCGCAATTTTTGATCGACGAGGCCAAGCGTGGCCGCAAGAAGCCGATGGTCGGCTTCATCGCGGGCGTCACGGCACCTCCCGGTCGTCGCATGGGCCATGCCGGCGCGATCATTTCCGGCGGCAAGGGCGATGCGGCGTCGAAGAGCGCGGCGATGGAAGCGGCGGGCATTTCTGTCTCGCCGTCACCTGCGCGACTAGGCAAGACGCTGATCGAGAAGCTGAAAGGTTAGAAGCAAAAGCGCCGTCATTTCGGGATGGACCACTGTCGGCATAAGCCGATGTGTGGGACAGGCTCAGAATGACGGCGCTTTGTTTTGACTTACGCCGCTTTGGCCTGCGCCATGCCGACGCTCGGCAACCCTTCTTCGATCGGGTACTTCACGTCGCGCGACCATTCGTTCCACGATCCGAAATACATCCGCACGTCCTTCACGCCCGCATTCTTCAACGCGAGGAACGTGTTCGATGCGCGCGCGCCCTTGAAGCAATAGAGATAGACGGTGGTGTCCGGCGTGATACCGACCGTCGCGCATTCGGCGAGAATTTCGTTTTTGGATTTAAAGCGCGGGCCTTCGCCGGTCGGCTTCATCATGCGATACCATTCGATCCAGACGGCACCGGGAATGCGGCCCATGCGCGGGCAGAAATCCTTGCCGTAGGGCGAGCTGCTTTCGCCAATCCATTCGTCGACATCGCGGACGTCGAGCAAGGCGATCTGCGAACCGATCGCGGCCTGCATCGTCTTGGCGTCGATCAAGATTGAACCTGCCTCGGGCACGATCGCGAAGGATGCCGCCACAGGCGTCGGCACTTCGGTCGTGGTCGGCAGGCCCTTCATGGTCCAGGCGTCATAGCCGCCGTCGAGCACTTTGATTTTCGGATATCCCAAAAATTCTAGCAAGAAATAGCCGCGGCAGGACTGGCCGAAACCGGAATTCATCGACTGTTCGTAGATCACTGCAGTCTCTTTGCCCGAAAGACCGGCCGAGCCGAATGCACCGGCGAATTTCTTTTTCAACTCGTCCATGCCTTCCGGTGTGGACGTGGCGAGGAAGGTGAAAATCTCATGGAGATTGACTGCGCCGGGGATATGCCCCGCCGCGTAGGCGTCGGGGTTGCGCGTGTCGATAATGACACAAGGCTCCGTGTTTTTGAAAGCAACCAGTTCGTCTGCGGACATCAGAATTTCAGCCATCGTCGAGCCTCCAATTTATGTTGCCGAGTTACGTTTGCGAAAATCAGATTGCACCTTGAGCGGTTATTCCCGGGTATTCGCGCGCATTGTCTGCGAGCATTTTTCTGAGTTGCTTGGTCGCGGGCGTGACGATCGCCACGAAATAGGCTTCACGCAGACGGCGTTGCGCACGATGCGTTTTGAGATAGCCGCGCGCGCCGCAATGAAGCATCGCGGCATGGGCGGCGGCGACACTGGCATCGCCGATCTTGAGACGCAGGTCGACGACGCGCCGCCAATAGGCGTTGCTGGTGTCGTAGGGCGTTTGCGCGAGCCGCATCGTTTCGTGTTCGAGGGCAGCCAGCAAATGCGAAAAATTTTCAGGCTGCTGCGGCAGATAGCGGTTCACGTGTTCGAGCGACGGCCGCACGCTCTGCATCACCGCGATGCAATCGCGAATAAGACCAAGGCCCATGCCGTTCTGCATCAGGATGAAGCCGGCGCGAATCTGCTTGATGAATGGCATCGCGGGCGCGGCGAGAATTTGGTCGTCGGGAATGAAGGCATCGCGGAATTGTACGGCATAGGTACCGGTGCCATCCATCGCAAGAAACGGTTTGCACGGCGTCAATGTGACATCAGCGGCGGCGCAGTCTGCGAGAAACATCACCTTCTCGCCGGGGTCGTCTTTATTGTCTGCCTCGACTTCGAAGATCGTGCCGAACACATGATCGGGGCCAAGATTGGAGACCCATGGCAGCGCGCCGCGCACCGTATAACCGCCTTCGACTTTTTTGCCTTTCAGTTTGAGTTTTTCGATTCCGAAAAAGCTCTTCATCGGATTTGAAAGACCCGTTCCGCCGAGCATTGCACCGGAGGCCGCGTGGTCGAGGTATTTTGCTTTCAACGCAGCGTTGGATGAGTTGGCGATATACCAGACCAATGTGTTCTGGCACCACGCCATGAAGGCGGTCGCGCCGCATGTCTCGCCGATGGCGGAAACGGCGCTGATCGTGTCGCTTAATTCGACATGGCCGTTTTGTGGCAGATGCGCCGACCACGCGCCGGCCGCGCCGAACGTCCGCAGTGCCGCGTCGGGGTAGATCTCGCCTTCATCGATCGCCATCGCGATCGGCGTCAGCTCGGATCTCGCCAATATTGCGATGCGCTCGCCGAGTGGCGGCACCATGTCGATGTCGTCAGATTTTCGTAAGGCGGCCGAAACAGTCATTGAACTCTCCGCGCGAGAACGAAAAACGGCGGCTGCGAGGATCGCAGCCGCCGGATCAATCACGCGGAAACTTCGAGGCCGACCGGCCGAGTGAAGGTGTTGGCGACCGGCGACCACTTCTTCACATGCGTGATGAGGTCATCGATCTCGCTTTGGGCGATGCCGTCGCAGTCCATGTCGACCTTGATGCGGACATCGGTAAACCCGACCGGCTTCTCGCCGAGATCGCCGGTGCCCCAGACGCCGGTGATGTTGAGGTCGCCTTCGAGCATCAGCTCGAGCTTGTTGACGGTCCAGCCGCGATGGACGGCATTGGCGTGCAGGCCGACGGCGATGCAGGAGCCGAGTGCGGCGAGCGAGGCTTCCGATGGGTTCGGTGCGGTATCGTCGCCCAACAATGCCGGCGGCTCATCGACGATGTAGGGCGGCAGGTTGCGGATATAATTGGCGTGGCGGAATTTGCCTTCGGCGACGGTTTTGCACTTCAGCGTCTTGATGACGTTCGGATTGGCCTTACCGTTGGCGATCAACTGATCGAGGCCGCCTTTGTCGATCGGCGCGAGGCATCCGGTGAGGGCGGTCTTCTGGGCGACGACTGACATGCATTTTCTCCCTGCATCATGTTAGACTACAGAACGTTCTGTAGCTTTGCAGAAAGCGTGCCAGTGGCGAGCCAGACCGAAAAGCAAGTTTTATCAATCTGTTAAGAATTGACGCTGGGTTCCAGGCCATCATCACTGGCGCGCAAACCGGCAACCTGACGTTTCGCAGCACGGATATCGGGCAGAGCCAGAACAGCGCTTGCGAGGTTGCACGGTATGGGCCTATGGAGGATGCATGACCGATGCGATCGCTCATGAAGCCGTGTCAGACGCCCCCGTAAAGGGCCAGTCGACGCCGCGCGCGCGGTTGATGGACGCCGCGACGCGGTTGTTCTGCAAGCACGGCATCAATGCCACCGGCATCGACGCCATCGTCGCTGAGGCGGGCACCGCGAAAACCACGCTCTACAAGCTGTTCGGCTCGAAGAACGAACTGGTCGAGGCTGTCTTGTTGTCCGAGGGGCGGGTCTGGCGCGACTGGTTCGTCGCTGCGATCGGCGACAAATCGACGCCGCGCGCAAAACTCGACGCGATTTTCCCGGTGCTGAAAGACTGGTTCACCGAAGACGACTATTATGGCTGCGTGTTCATCAATGCCGTCGGCGAGCACGACAAGGCCGAGACGAGGCTCCGCGCCATCACCCTTGCCCATAAAGGATTTGTGCTCGGCCATATCGGCGATCTCGCGCGCGCGGCGGGGGCCAGTCATCCCGAGATGCTGGCCCATCAGATCGGACTTTTGATGGACGGTGCCATTGTGGCCGCGATGGTGACGCGCGATCCCGGCGTCGCCGATGCGGCCTCACAGGCGGCGCAGGCCTTGCTGGTCGCAGCCTGTGGACCGGCGCGGCGCAAGTCAGGCGCGCGCGCGCGAACACATGTTCCAAATCATTTGCCCGCAAACGGATAAATTATCCGAATTTAAATTCAGTTTTTGGTTCTTTTCGGCGCGTCTTTTCGCCTCAAATAGGGTAAAAGATGTCCGATATCAGTCTGATCCAGTTCCCGGGAACAGCTCCGCTCATCGACCGAGCGACGCAAATAAAAATCAGGACGCACTATGTCTCGCCAGGACGCGAATGCCGCATTTGCCCTTTCGTCATTTTTGCAAGGTGCCAATGCCACTTACATCGATGACCTCTATGCCCGCTTCGAGAAGGACCCGTCTTCGGTCGATCCGGAGTGGCAGGAGTTCTTCAAAAGCCTGAAAGACCAGCCGGCCGAAATCGCCAAGAATGCCGAGGGTCCATCATGGGGCCGCGCCAATTGGCCGCTGACCCCGAAGGACGATCTGACCTCTGCGCTCGACGGGAATTGGGCTCAGGTCGAAAAGGCTGTCGGCGGCAAGATCGCCGCAAAGGCCGCAACTGGCAAGGACGCGCCCGGCGACGGCATCCGCCACGCCATCGACGTCAATCAGGCCACCCGCGATTCGGTCCGCGCGCTGATGCTGATCCGTGCCTACCGCATGCGCGGTCACTTCCACGCCAATCTCGATCCGCTCGGCATCGAAGGCCAAAAGGACCACGAGGAACTCGATCCGCGGACTTATGGCTTCGTCGAAACCGATTTCGACCGCCGCATATTTCTCGATCACGTTCTTGGCCTCGAATACGGCACGCTGCGCGATATCGTCGCGATCTGCCAGCGCACTTATTGCCAGACGCTCGGCGTTGAATTCATGCACATCTCGAACGGTACGCAGAAGGCGTGGATTCAGGAGCGCATCGAAGGTGCCGACAAGGAAATCAGCTTCACCCGTGAAGGCCGTCGCGCGATTCTGATGAAGCTTGTCGAAGCTGAGGGCTTCGAGAAATTCTGCGACGTCAAATTCACCGGCACCAAGCGCTTCGGTCTGGACGGCGGCGAGTCGCTGATCCCGGCGCTCGAACAGATCATCAAACGCGGCGGCAATCTCGGCGTGAAGGAAATCGTCGTCGGCATGCCGCATCGCGGACGGCTGAACGTGTTGACGCAGGTGATGGGCAAGCCGCATCGCGCGCTGTTTCACGAATTCAAGGGCGGTTCGGCGAACCCAGACGAAGTCGAAGGTTCGGGCGACGTTAAGTATCATCTTGGTGCGTCGTCGGATCGTGAGTTTGACAACAACAAGGTGCATCTGTCGCTGACGGCAAATCCGTCGCATCTGGAAATCGTCGATCCTGTCGTGCTCGGAAAAGTTCGCGCCAAACAGGACCAGCATGGCGATGCGCCGGAAGAGCGCACCTCGGTGCTGCCGCTGCTGATGCATGGCGACGCGGCTTTCGCGGGCCAGGGTGTTGTCGCGGAATGTTTCGGACTATCGGACCTGAAGGGCTACCGCACCGGCGGTTCGATCCACTTTATCGTCAACAATCAGATCGGCTTTACGACCTATCCGCGCTATTCGCGCTCGTCGCCCTATCCGTCCGATGTCGCCAAGATGATCGACGCGCCGATCTTCCATGTGAATGGCGACGATCCGGAAGCCGTTGTGTTCGCCGCCAAGATCGCGATCGAATTCCGGCAGAAATTCCACAAACCCGTCGTCATCGACATGTTCTGCTATCGCCGCCACGGTCACAACGAAGGCGACGAGCCGATGTTTACCCAGCCGACGATGTACAAGAAGATCGGCGCGCATCCCTCGGTGCTGTCGGTCTATTCGAAGCGCCTCGTTGCCGACGGTGTGATGACCGAGGGCGAAGTCGAAAAGGCCAAGGCCGACTGGCGCACGCGCCTCGATGCCGAATTGGAAGCCGGCTCCGGCTACAAGCCGAACAAGGCCGACTGGCTCGACGGCAAATGGGCGGGCTTCAAATCCGCCGATCAGGAAGAAGACCCGCGCCGTGGCGTTACTGGCGTTGACGAGAAGGTGCTGAAAGACATCGGCCGTAAGATCACGCAAGTGCCGGACGGTTTCCGCATTCACCGCACCGTGCAGCGCTTCCTCGAAAACCGCGCCAAGGCGATCGAGACTGGCGTTGGCATCGACTGGGCGACCGGCGAGGCGCTGGCGTTCTGCACTCTGATGGAAGAGGGGCACAATGTGCGGCTCTCCGGACAGGACTCGGAACGCGGCACGTTCTCGCAGCGCCATTCGGTGCTGTTCGACCAGGAAGACGAAAGTCGTTACACCTCATTCAATCATCTTGGTGTCGGCAAGGGCCATTACGAGGTGATCAACTCGCTGCTGTCGGAAGAAGCCGTGCTTGGATTCGAGTATGGCTATTCGACCACCGAGCCGAATACGCTGACCGTATGGGAAGCGCAGTTCGGCGATTTCGCCAACGGCGCGCAGGTCGTGTTCGACCAGTTCATCTCGTCGGGCGAACGCAAATGGTTGCGCATGTCCGGCCTCGTCTGCATGTTGCCGCATGGCTATGAAGGGCAAGGGCCGGAGCATTCCTCCGCACGTCTCGAACGCTTCCTGCAGATGTGTGCCGAAGACAATATGCAGGTGGTTCATGCCACCACGCCGGCGAACTTTTTCCATGCCTTGCGCCGGCAGCTCAAGCGTGAAATCCGCAAGCCGCTGATTTTGATGACGCCGAAGTCGCTGCTGCGCCACAAGCGCGCGGTGTCCAGGCTTGCCGAACTCGGCGCGGATACGACGTTTCACCGCATCTTGTTCGACGATGCCGACAATGGACAGGACGAGAAGACCAAGCTCGTTGCGGACAACAAGATCCGCCGCGTCGTGCTGTGTTCGGGCAAGGTCTATTACGACCTTTATGATGAGCGCGAGAAGCGCGGTGTCGACGACATCTATCTGCTGCGCGTCGAGCAGCTTTATCCGGTGCCGCTGAAGGCGCTGGTGCAAGAGTTGGTGCGCTTCAAGGGCGCAGAATTCATCTGGTGTCAGGAAGAGCCGCGCAACATGGGCGCATGGCACTTCATCGAGCCTTATCTGGAATGGGTGCTGAATCAGATCGGTGCCAAAAATGCGCGCCCGCGTTATGCCGGTCGCGCCGCCTCCGCCGCGACCGCCACCGGCCTGATGTCGAAGCATCTTCAACAGCTCAAGGCACTGCTCGACGAAGCGCTCGGCTAAAACGATTTTCATCGCGGCGCGTCGCATCATGCGCCGCGCCGTTTCTCCGCATTTGCATGTGACCACAGCGCAAGCGATCTGACATCGCCAAAGATGCGCGAGACGCGCCAGAGGAAAAAGACAATGACTGAAATTCGCGTTCCGACGCTCGGCGAATCCGTCACCGAGGCCACCATCGGCAAATGGTTCAAGAAGGCCGGCGACGCGGTGGCGGTGGATGAGCCCTTGGTCGAACTCGAAACCGACAAGGTGACGATCGAAGTGCCCGCGCCGTCGGCCGGCACGCTCGGCGAAATCGTCGCCAAGGATGGCGAGACGGTCGCCGTCGGCGCGCTGCTCGGCCAGATTTCCGAAGGCGGCGGTGCCGCTGCCGCGAAGCCGAAAGAGGCGGCGAAGGCTGAAGCCAAGCCGGCCGAGGCGAAGCCTGCTGAAGCGAAAACGGCTGAAGCGAAAACTTCTGAGACAAAAACTTCTGAGACAAAGCCTCCGCCAGTCGATGCGCCGCTGGCACCATCGGTTCGCAAGATCTCAGCCGAAAGCGGCGTCGATGCCGCAACCGTGCCCGGCTCAGGCAAGGATGGGCGCGTCACCAAGGGCGACATGCTCGCCGCAATCGAAAAGGCCGCGTCGCAACCGACGCCTGTGAATCAACCCGCCGCCTCGGTTCAGGTTCGCGCAGCGTCGCCGGCCGACGATGCCGCGCGCGAAGAGCGCGTGAAGATGACGCGGCTGCGCCAGACCATCGCGCGCCGCCTGAAGGACGTGCAGAACACCGCCGCGATGCTGACGACCTTCAACGAGGTCGACATGAGCCACGTGATGGCGCTGCGCACGCAATACAAGGACGTGTTCGAGAAGAAGCATGGCACGAAATTGGGATTCATGGGGTTCTTCACCAAGGCCTGCGTGCAGGCGCTGAAGGACATCCCGGCCGCCAATGCCGAGATCGACGGCACGGATTTGATTTACAAGAATTACTATCACGTCGGCGTTGCGGTCGGCACCGACAAGGGCCTCGTCGTGCCGGTGGTGCGCGATTGCGACAACAAGTCGATCGCCGACATCGAAAAGAGCATTGCGGATTTCGGCAAGCGCGCGCGCGACGGCCAGCTCAAGATCGACGAGATGCAGGGCGGCACTTTCACGAT
>JAYUEY010000105.1:0-29484 GCA_043739005.1 Tardiphaga sp. | reverse complement strand
TGAACAGCCACGCCAGCGCCAGCAATACGATCTGCGATGCGAACAAAAGCGTGAAGATGCGATCCGCGAAGAGCTTGGCGGACGGCGCGCCGCCATTGGCCGAGACATGCGCGTAAGCCGGCACGAAAGCGGCGTTGAACGCACCCTCCGCGAAGATCGCGCGAAAATGATTCGGCAGCCGCAATGCGACGAAAAATGCATCCGCCATTGGACCGGCACCGAGGATCGCCGCCAGCATGATGTCGCGCGCAAAGCCTGTCAGCCGCGATAAAAGGGTATAGCCGCCGACGGTGAAAATGCGCCTCAACATGCTGCGCTTCTACAGGATTGGCGGGAGTAGCAAAACGAGATTTGTGAAGATGGTCGAAAAGCGGCCATCCTAAAGGTCACACTCAAACCCTCTCCCGCTACGGGCAAGGGTGGGGGCCCTTTTAAAGCGACCCCACCGCGCCGCGCACGGCCGCGATCACACGGTCCTGCGCCTTTTCGTCCAGATAGGCGTGCATCGGCAGGCTGATGACATCGGCGGACAGCGCCTCGCACACCGGCAACCCGCCTTCGGCAATCGGGAAATCGCGATAGGCCGCCTGCTGGTGCAGCGAGCGCGCGTAATAGATCGCGGTCGGCACGCCCTGGGCCTTCAGGGCATTGGCGAAGCCATCGCGATCCACACCCTTCGGCAGCCGGATCGTATATTGCGCCCACACCGATGTGTTGCCGGCGGCAAGGCCGGGGACGGTGACGACATTGCCGAGGCCGTGCGCATAGCGCGTCGCCACGGTGTTGCGCGCGCGAATCTCGTCGTCGAAAATCTTGAGTTTCTCGATCAAGATCGCGGCCTGCATGGTGTCAAGGCGGCCGGTCATGCCGAGCCGCACATTGTCGTATTTGTCCGAGCCCTGCCCATGAACGCGGATGCTGCGCAACGTTGCCGCAAGCCCATCGTCGTTCGTGAAAATAGCGCCGCCATCGCCGTAGCAACCCAGTGGCTTGGCAGGAAAGAAACTCGTCGTTGTCGCATGGCCGAAGGTGCCGAGGCGTTTACCTTTATAGGTCGCGCCGAGGCTCTGCGCCGCGTCATCGATAATAAAAAGTCCCTCTGCCGCAGCGACTTTTGCAATTGCATCATGGTCGGCGCTCTGGCCGAACAGATCGACCGGCACCACGGCTTTCGGCGTGAGACCCAGTTTCTTTGCCGTCGCGATGCCTTGCATCAGCGCATCCGCCGTCATGTTGAACGTCGCGACATCGACATCTACAAATATGGGCGTGGCACCCATACGCGCGGCCGGCGATGCCGTCGCGCAGAAGGTAAACGACGGGCAGAACACCGCATCACCGGGGCCGATGCCTTTGGCCATCAGCACCATGACAAGCGCGTCGGTACCGTTGGCGCAGGAGATCACATGCTTCGCGCCGGTGTAAGCAGCCAGCTCCGACTCGAGCTGTGTCACTTCCGGTCCGTTGACGAATTGGCAATGCGTCAGCACGCGCGCGACGGCATCGTCGATTTTCTGTCCGAGGCGGCGACGCTGTGCGCCAATATCGATGAAGGGAACGGGCACGCTGACCGACTCCTTCAACGAGTCTCGCACGGAGTCTTGAGCAGAATTTTGGACGGAATCTTGGACAGTGTCTTGGCGCATATGGTGATTCATAATGGGTCTAAAAATCCTTAGCCGGCGACGCGGCGCGGCACACTGACGATGGCCGGCTTAGTTTGGACCGAGGTTTTGGATGGTGCCGGCTTCGACGGCGATTCGAGACACCGGATCGCAATTTCGAGGCTGGCGACGCCCTCTTCGCCGCTCACGGCGGGCACGCCGCCGGTGCGCACCGCCGTAACGAAGGCGATCAGTTCAGCCCGCAACGGCTCGTCATGGCCGACCGGCAGATGCCGCATCGAATAGCTGCCGTCCGGCTTGAAGCCGAAGCATTCGGTCACCTGCCGCGTGAGCAGATCGCCGGTGACATACTTGCCGCGCGTCGCCACCGTGACGCTGCGCGCCTTGAACGGCGTCAGCCAGTTGGTGTTGATATGCGCCAGCACGCCGGAGGCGGTGCGGAATTGCAGCAGCGCGATGTCCTCGCGCTCGGCGATAGCGCTGGCGAGCTGCGGCTGCACATCAACGATATCGGAATCGGTGAACCAACGAATAAGATCGATGTCGTGTACGGCGAGGTCGATGACGACACCAACATTCGACATGCGCGGCGGAAATGGCCCCACCCGCGTGATGCCGATCGACAGGATATCCTCGTCCTTGATCGCGGCCTTGATTGCGGCAACGGCGGGATTGAAGCGCTCGACATGGCCGACCATCAGAGTCACGCCCGCTTTCGCAGCGGCCTCGACGATATCGCGGCCTTCCTGCACGGTGGAGGCGATCGGCTTCTCGACCAGAACGTGAATGCCTTTGGCGATGCAGGCGAGCGAGACCTCGTGATGCAGATGGGTCGGTGCTGCAACCGTGACGGCGTCGACGCCGGCGGCAATCAATTCATCGAGCGTCTCGAACACCGGGCATCCGATCAATTCGACGGCGCGGTCGCGATGGGCTTGCAGCGGATCGACGATGCCGACCAGCGTGACGCCGGGGAGCCCCGCCAGCACGCGGCCGTGGTTGCTGCCCATGATGCCCGCGCCGATGACGCCGATACGCAGGGTCTGGCCGACGACCGATCCTGTTCCCTTACCCGTTCCTTTGCCCGTCCCCGATGCAACCATTCAACCCACCTCGATACCGAACAAAACTGGGACGCGCTGCGATATTGCGTCGTTACTGCGCTGATCTCCTAGCACGACGTCACAAATGTGGCGAACCCGATGGCGCGTTACACAAACACGTTTTGATTCAAACGATTACACAGCTTCGTTATGGTCGGGACGATTCAGTGCCGCGCCGCCGCTAACACCACCATTCTTGCCGCATCCTTGGCCCTCGACGCTTGGTGCTGGCCAACCTATAGCTCAAGTGCCGAAACATCAGTTGGAACAACCGTGTCGCCTCCACTTCTGAGCCTTGCTGCTGTCGTGCTTGCCGCCGCGCTGTCGGGCCTCATCGTATGGGCGATCAAGCCGCTACTGCAACGCTATGCGCTGGCGCGGCCGAACGCGCGCTCGTCGCATCGCGTGCCGACGCCGCAGGGCGCGGGCATCGCCGTGATTGCCGCGACTCTTTTGGTGGCCGGCGGGTTCATCGTCGCGACAAACGAGGCCTTGCCGCTCACGCTATTCGCGGCCACGCTCGGTATCGCGCTTGTCGGTGCGGTCGATGACATCAGGCCGATCCCAGTATTGCCGCGCCTCGTGCTGCAGGGCATCTGCGTCGCCGCCGTGCTTTACACGGCGGGCGACGGCCGGATCTGGCAGGCTGCGCCGTTCTGGCTCGAACGCATCGTGTTATTTTTCGCCGTGCTCTGGTTCGTCAATCTCGTCAACTTCATGGACGGGCTCGATCTCATCACCGTTGCCGAAGTGGTGCCGGTGACGGCGGGATTTGTAGCGCTGGGCTGGCTCGGCGTGCTGCCGCCTGTCGTCATGCTGGTCGCGGCCGCACTCGGCGGCGCGGCGCTCGGCTTTTCGCCCTTCAACAGACCGGTGGCAACAATCTTTCTTGGTGATGTCGGTAGCCTGCCGATCGGGCTACTGTTGGGTTGGGGCCTGGTCGAACTCGCTTATCAAGGCGGGCTGATCGCAGCACTTCTGCTGCCGCTATATTATCTGATGGACGCGACAATCACGCTGCTGCGCCGCCTTGCGAAGGGCGAGCAGGTCTGGATCGCGCACCGCAGTCATTATTATCAGCAGGCGACCGACAACGGCTTCAGCGTCACCGCCGTCGTCAGCCTTGTGTTCATCCTGAACATATTGCTGGCAGGATTGGCGCTGGCATCCATGCTGACTGAATCGCTATCCACACAACTGACGCTGCTGGCGTTGGGGATCGCGGCGACAGCACTTCTGATGCGCCGCTTTACGATCAAGTTATAAGTTCGGCCTCACCTCGCGCGCTTTCCCGAATTCCGGGATCGCGTCTCGCAGCACCGAGCGGATCGTGGCATGGTCGTCGCGGGCCATCGCGGCCTCAAGCGTGCCGAGCCAGCCGCGCAGCGCCGCCATCGGCGGTTCGTTCGGCTTCGCCGCCATCACGCCGGGCACGCCGATCTCAATCGTCGGCTCTTCCGTCGCGAACAAAATCTCGTGCAGCCGTTCGCCGGGCCGCATCCCGGAATAGGTAATCTCGATGTCCTGACCGGGCTCCAGCCCCGACAGTCGGATCATCCGTTCGGCGAGATCGACGATCTTCACTGGCTGCCCCATGTTCAGCACATAGACCGATACGTCACGCCGCGCCGAGGTCTTGGCATGCGTCGCGGCCGTAATGACGAGATCGCAGGCTTCGCGGATCGTCATGAAATAGCGCACCATGTCCCGATGCGTCACGGTGATCGGGCCACCGGCGGCAATCTGCGCCTTGAATTTCGGCACCACCGAGCCATTCGATGCCAAAACATTGCCGAACCGCACAGAGATCAGCCGCATCTGCGCCGGACCCGCATGGCCGTCCGCCAGATCATGATCGAGCGCCTGACAATACATTTCGGCAAAACGTTTGGTGAGGCCGAGCATCGACACCGGCTCGATCGCCTTGTCGGTCGAAATCATCACCACCGCTTCCGCGCCCGCAGCCAGCGACGCATCGGCGACGTTCACCGTGCCGAAAATGTTGGTTTTAACGCCCTCGCTGGAATCGCGCTCCAGAATCGGCACATGTTTGAGGGCGGCGGCGTGAAACACGATATTCGGCTTGAACTCCGCGAAGACCGCCATCAGCCGCTCGCGGTCGCGAATATCCGCGATGCGGCCATCGATGACGGTGTCGGGAAACTGCTCCGTCATCGATTCCATGATGGCATAGAGCGCCGGCTCCGAATGTTCGATCACCAGCAGCCGCGCCGCGCCGAAGGTCAAAACCCGGTCGCAGATTTCCGATCCGATCGAACCGCCACCGCCGGTCACAACGATCGACTTGCCGCGCACGAGATGTTCGAGCTTGGCGTAGTCAATCTTCTCGCTCGGCCGCAGCAACAGGTCTTCGACCGCGACCGGCGCGAGACGAAGCACGTCGCCGCTTTCCAACGTCGGCAGGCGACTGACGACTAACCCCAATTTGCGTGCGCGCATCAGGATCGATTCCGGCCGGGCATCCGGATCGAGCGCGGAGGGTGCCATCACAACGCGCGCGATCGGCTTGCCGCGATTGGCAAAGTCCGCGACGACATCGTCGAGATCATCGGTGCCGCCGAGCACCGGTACGCCACGGATCAACTGGCCGCGATCGGCCGGCGATGGCGACAGCACGCCAATCGGCCAGACCTTCTTGATCGCGCCGCTCTCGATGCCGCGCAGCAAGACCTCGATGTCGGCCGCACGCCCGATCAGCAAAGCCGGCGACGCCAGATCGGATCGCGCATGGCGTAGCGCGCGCGTATAGCGGAAATAACGATAGGTAAAACGCAACCCGCACAGAAAGAATATCTGCAGGAACCAATAGAGAATGATCGTCAGCTTGCCGAAGAAGAAGGTGCCGAGTTGCGTCGGCGAGATCAGGATGTAATCCAGCACCAGCATCGCCATCGCGAGGATCGAGGCGACGATCAGAATATTGATGGCATCAGGCAACGAAATGAAGCGCCACTTCGTCGTCGTCAGCTTGAACACAAAACAGATCACGACGCTGAAGGCGACGAAGAACGGTGCGACCAGCAGCAGCAGCGGCAACCGGTCTGTCAGCGCGTCGCCTTCGAAGCGTAGCAGGATACTTGCAGCGAACGCAGCCACTGTCGCCAGCGCATCGTGGAGCGCGATCAGGTAATTGCGCGGCGTCAGATGTCGGAGCGGCGTCATCAACGCGACCCGCCGCTACGCGCGCGCTGGACCAGTGACGTGGTGCTATGGCCCTGCAGAATATCGACCAGCACGACCTCGCCGCCTTGCGCATCGACGATCTCGTGGCCGACCACCTGCTCGCGCGTGTAGTCGCCGCCTTTGACAAGCACACTCGGCTTGATCTGCGCAATTAGATTAAGCGGCGTCTCCTCGTTGAAGATCACCACGAGATCAACGGCTTCGAGAGCCGCCAGCACCTCGGCCCGCGCGCGTTCGTTCTGCACCGGGCGATCGTCGCCCTTGAGTTGCCGGACGGACGAATCACTGTTCAGGCCAACGATCAGCCGGTCGCAGGCACCGCGCGCTGCGGTCAGCACGCGAACGTGGCCGGGATGCAGGATGTCGAAGCAGCCATTGGTGAACCCGACGCGCAATCCCTGACTGCGCCAGTCGTTTAGTCTGGCATCAACTGTGTCATGCGCCGCGATTTTATCTTCCGCCGCCAAAAATGCATGCGGAAGGATCGCGCGGCGCAATTCGGCCTGCGTCACCGTCGCTGTTCCGGTTTTGCCGACGGCAACGGCCGCTGCTGCGTTGGCGACACGCAGCGCGCCGTCCCAGTCCGCCCCGGCGGCGAGCGCCAGCGCCAGCGCCGCCGCGACCGTATCGCCCGCGCCGGAGACATCCCGAACCTTCACCGGCAGCGCCGGCACATGGATCGCCTCGCCGTCGCGCGGCACCAGCGTCATGCCATCCTCGCTTTGCGTCACCAGCAGCGCATCGCAATCGGCCGTCACGAACAGATCCTGCGCCGCCTGCGCGATCTCGGCCTGCGTCCCGGCACGGCTGCGTGTCGCCTCTGCGAATTCCTTGCGATTCGGCGTCAGCAAACTTGCGCCGCGATAGATCGAGAAATTTGCGCTCTTCGGGTCGACGATGACGCGCTTGCCTTGGATTTTTGCGGCATCGATCACAGTGCGGATCAGCGAGGCCGTCAGCACGCCCTTGGCATAGTCGGATAGCAGCACAAGGTCAGCCTGCCCGATCAATGGCAGGATAGCGTCGAGCAGGCGTTGCTCGATCGTGATCGACGCAGGTGTCGCGACTTCCCAGTCCGCCCTTAGCATATGCGTCGAGAAATGCTCGGACACGAAACGCACCTTGCGCGTCGTCGGCCGCGACGGATCGCGAATGAGCGTTACTTTGATGCCGTCAAACTTGGATAATGCCGCTTCCAGTGTCTGTCCGGCCTCGTCCTCTCCGATCAATCCGACGAACAGACACCGCCCACCGAGGCTCGCGATGTTACGCGCGACATTGCCAGCACCGCCGACATTGATCTCGCTGCGCCGCGCGGCAATGACGGGTGCCGGTGCCTCCGGCGAGATGCGCGACACGTCGCCATAGACGAATTCGTCGAGCATGAGATCGCCGACGCACAGCACCGTCTGGCCGATCATCGCTTTCGACAGGATTTCAAAATCGAACATCGTGATCCGTTCAGCGATAGCCGTTAGCGGTAACGGTCTTGTGTCGCGAGGTAGCCGTTGACGTAAGCCGCGACGGAATCTTCCAGCGACGTGAAGCCGCCATTATAGCCGGCGCTGCGCAAGCGCTCACCATCGCTCTGCGTAAAATATTGATAGCTGTCGCGAATGGCGAGCGGCATGTCGATATAGTCGATCGCGGGCGTCGTGCCCAATGCTGCATAGGCCGCGAGCATCATGTCCTTGAAGCTCCGCGCCTCGCCGGTGCCGACATTGAAAAGCCCACTAACCGCAGGGGTTTTCCACAACCACAGCATCACGCGCATCACGTCGTCGATGCAGATGAAATCGCGGCGCTGGTCGCCGTCGGCGATACCGTCGCGATGCGACCTGAACAGCTGGAGTCGTGAGCCGTCGCGAATATCGTCGAAGCGTTTGGTCAGCACGCTCATCATGCTGCCCTTATGATATTCGTTCGGGCCAAACACGTTGAAGAATTTCAGCCCGACGCATTGCGGCGGCATCGCCGCGCCACACGCTTTGCGCTCGGCGACGGCCTTGTCGAACAGCAACTTGCTCCAGCCGTAGAGATTCATCGGCCGCAATTGCTTCATCGCGTCGAGCGACGGATCATCGACGAAGCCCTGCGCGCCGTCGCCATAGGTCGCCGCCGACGAGGCGTAGATGAAGGGGACGTCGTTGGCAGTGCACCAGTCCAGCAGCCGCATCGACAGCCGGAAGTTGGTTTCGATGACGAGATCGCCATCGGTCGCCGTCGTCTCGGAAATCGCGCCGAGATGGAAAATGGCTTCAAGTTCCCGACCGACGAGCCACGAGTCCAGTTCCGCTGGTGGCACGATGTCCGCTAGCTGGCGTTTCGCGAGGTTGCGCCATTTGCCGTCATGGCCGAGCGTATCGCAGACCACGACATCGCTACGGCCGGCGTCGTTCAGCGCCGCAACGAGGTTTGATCCGATAAACCCGGCTCCGCCGGTGACAAGCAGCATGTGGTCCGATCCACTCAATATTCTGCGGCCACCTTTGCCCCGTTCCGTCGTTTCAGGCAACTTCGGACCCTTCGCGTGCTTTACGGCCGGACCCGGACCGGCTACCGACGCGCCACACGCCGGCCAAGCAGACATGACCGAGACCTCACTCGACAGCATCGCGACGCAGGATGAAGCGGACACCCGCCCGATCCTGATCGTTCCCTATATGTGGATCGGCGATTTCGTCCGTGGCCACAGCGTCGTGCGGGTGTTGAAAAAGCGCTGGCCGAACCGGCCGGTGGATATTCTGGTCTCAAAACTGGTGGCACCTCTGGTCGATTACATGCCAGGCGTGCGCGCCGGGATCGTCTGGGATTTGCCGCGCGGCAAAATCAGACTTAGCGACCAGACCGGCTTGGCGGCTGAATTCCGCCAGCGTCATTACGGCTCGGCGCTCATCATGCCACGGACTTGGAAATCGGCGCTTGCGCCGGCTCTGGCGGGCATTCCGGAGCGAACCGGCTTCGTCGGCGAGGTCCGCTTCGGGCTTTTGAACGATTGGCGCTGGGGCGAAAAGGCCCTGCCCCGCATGATCGACCGCAAAGGCGCGTTGGCATTGCCGAAAAACGCCGCGCCACCAGCAGAATGGCCGATGCCGCAACTGCGCGTGTCACCGGACGAGATCGCGCGCTGGCGACAGGTGAACGGGCTCGGTATTGGCAAAGCCGTGGCACTTGGGCCGGGCTCGGTCGGCCCCGCCAAGCGCTGGGGCTATTATCCGCAGGCCGCTAAACAACTGACCGAACAGGGCCATGATGTCTGGGTGATCGGCGGCCCCGGTGAGAAAGATTTAGCCACCGAAATCGTCGCTGCGGCCGGGCCGAAGGCGCGTGACCTGACGGGAAACGATCTACGCAACGGCGTCGTCGCGATGGCGGCTGCCGAGATCGCCATCGCCAATGACTCAGGATTAATGCACATCGCGGCCGCATTGGACACGCCGACGATGGGCATTTTCGGCCCGACCAGCCCCTATCAATGGGCGCCGCTCAATCCGCTGGCGGCGACCGTACTGACCAAAACCAGCGTCCCCTGCCAGCCGTGCCATAAACCGATCTGCACCATGAACGATCATGCCTGCATGCGCGACATCCCGGCCGGCGACCTCGTGGCCATCGCCGAGCGCATCATGGCCGCAGCCGGCTAGATTCGAACCACAAGGCCCGCTTGCGCCAGTCGTCGTCGGTGGTTACGACCATCGCGTACAGGAGCCGACGTGACCGACGCCATCATCGCCCATCTCACAGCCTCGCGCGATGCGCTGATCCGCGCGGCGGATGATGTTGCCTTGCGCGACGTCGCGCAGGTGATCGCGGCTGCCATCGTCACGGCACTGCAATCCGGCCACAAGATTTTGTTGATCGGCAATGGCGGCAGCGCCGCCGACGCACAGCACCTCGCCGCCGAGATCGTCGGCCGCTACAAGATGGAACGCGCGGGCTGGGCCGCGCTCGCACTGACGACGGACACGTCGGCTTTGACGTCGATCGCCAATGACTACGGCTTCGAGCACATCTTTACGCGCCAGATCGAAGCACTCGGCCAAAAGGGCGATGTTCTGATCGCGCTGTCCACGTCGGGGCGTTCGGCCAACATCCTCAATGCACTGACATTGGCGCGGACGCGCGGCCTCGTCACCATCGGCTGCACTGGCCTTAAGGGCGAAGCCATGCGCGAATTTTGCGATCATCTGCTGGTGTCACCAAGCGACGACACGCCGATCATCCAGCAGATTCATATGGTCGCGCTGCATGGCGTCTGCGACGCGGTCGAGCGCGCGCTGAGCGTATGACGCGCCACAAAAACGCTCTTGAAAAACCCGCTGCGTTTCTCGATCGCGACGGCGTCATCAATTACGACGACGGCTACATGGGCACGCAGGATCGCATCCGCTGGATGCCGAATGCAGCCAAGGCGATCCGCCGCTTGAACGCCGCCGGTTATCACGTCTTCCTGTTTTCGAATCAGTCCGGCGTCGCGCGCGGCTTCTTCACCGAACAGGCTGTGATTTCGCTCTTTGATTGGATGCGCTGCGAAATGCTGGCGCAAGGCGCTGTGATCGATGACTACCGTTTCTGCCCACATCATCCGCAGGGCAGCGTCGCCGGTTATCTCGACGACTCGGACTGGCGCAAACCCGGTGCCGGAATGATTCGCGATCTGATGACACACTGGCCCGTGCGGCATGCCGGCAGCTTTGCGATCGGCGACCGGGACAGCGACATCGCAGCTGCAGAAGCCGCCGGCCTACCCGGCCACCTGTTTGCCGGCGGCGACCTCGATGATTTCGTTGCGGCTATTTTAGCGATCCAGAACTAAGCGGATTTACGCACCGCATTGTCGACCAGCGTCTTGCCGAGCGACCAGATCGCGCCCGGCACCTTGTGTGCGCCGGCGATAACCTTATCAAACGAATTCTGAATCCACTTGCAGTCGTCGTCATTGATCGTCAGCGGCGGTAGGATTTTGATCGTATGGCTGCCATGGCCGGACACCTGCGTAAGGACTTTCTCGTCCTTGAACAGTGGCACGGTGATGAGCTGGCAGAACAGGCCCTTATTGGCTGTTTCCAGCATCGTCCAGGATGCTTTCAGGCGCAGCGATTTCGGTGGCCCGAATTCGATGCCGATCATCAGTCCTTTGCCGCGAATTTCCTTGAGCAGTTCATAACCGGGCACCATCGCATTCAGAGCGAGCCGCAACTCCGCACCGCGACGCGCCGCGTTCTCGACGAGACGCTCGGCCTTCATCACTTCGAGCGTCGCGATGCCAGCCGCCATCGCCAGATCGTTCTTGCCGAAGGTCGATCCATGCACCAACGAGCGGTCCATACGGTTGAAGACCTTTTCGAAGATTGTCTTGCGCGTCAGCAGAGCGCCGATCGGCACATGGCCGCCCGACAGCGCCTTGGCGAGCAGCACCATATCCGGCTCGACATTCCAGTGCTCGACTGCGAGGAAGCGCCCGGTCCGGCCCAAACCGGTCTGGATTTCGTCGGCAATGAACAGCGTACCGTATTTCTTGCACAGCGCCGCAGCCCCCGGCAGGAACTCGTCGCTGGGCATGTTAACGCCCTTGCCCTGGATCGGCTCAACGATGAAGGCCGCGACTTCCCGCGTCGACAGCGCCTTCTCCAGCGCCGCGAGATCGTTGAACGGAATGACGTTGCAATCCGACAACAGAGGGCCAAATCCGCCACGGAAATTCTGGTCGTCCGTCAACGATAGCGCACCATAGGTCAGACCATGATAGGCGTGATCGCAATAGACGATGCCGGCACGGCCGGTCGCGACGCGCGCGAACTTGATTGCAGCCTCGACGGTTTCGGCACCGGAATTCGAGAAGAACACCTTGTCCAGGTAAGGCGCATGTTCGAGCAACTTTTCGGCAAGGATGCCGGCGAGGGTCGACACGTCCATCTGCACGAGATTCGGCAGGTCCGCATCGAGCACGCTTTTCAGCGCGGTGCGCAAAACCGGATGATTGCGGCCGACCGCGAAAACGCCGAAGCCGGAGAGCAGATCAAGATAACGCGCGCCCTCGCGGTCGAACAGATATTGGCCCTGCCCGCGCTGGAACCCGACATCATAGCCGATGGTTTTCAGCACTTTGACAAGCTGTTCGTTCAGATGCCGCGCATGCATGGAACTGCGCTGGCCTTCACGATTGGCAAACATCTCGGAAACGTCAAGATTTGGATATAGCATTGTTCACATAGGTCGTTTCAAAGCTGCTTCGTCAACCTTAAACAAGCAGCGCGGCGATTTGGCGTCATAGAAATATTGTTACTCGAAGCTCAGGTTCACAACATGCTGCACTGCCCACGTCTTTTTACTCGTCACGTTAAGCGAACATTGCTCTCTTGCGGCGTCGTTTTCATGGCCGGTTTAGCACCCGCTTTGGCAGCCGATCCAACAGGAGATTGGCGCGTCGCCGACGGCGTTGCCAATATCCGCGTCGCCGAATGCTCCAGCAGCATGTGGGGTGCCGTATCGTGGGAGCAAGTTCCCGGTGGGCAAGACACGAACAATCCGGATGTGAGCAAACAAAGCCGTCCAACGCTGGGGATGGCGATCCTGCTTGATATGAAGAAAGAAGCGAGCGGCAAGAGTTGGAAGGGCATTGTTTACAACGCCAAGGATGGCAAATCCTACGACACCACCATCACGCCGGTCGGCAACGACCAGATGAAAATTCAAGGCTGCGTGCTCGGTTTCCTCTGCGGCGGTGAGACATGGACGCGGGTCAGCGGACCGATCCCATCGAGCCCCGTCAACGCCGCCAAGGCGACGAAATCGGCCAAAGCGACGACTCAAAATGCGATGAATCAAAACGCCGCAACTCCGTTGCCCGCTCCCGCCAAACCGATACCAGGTCAGAAAACGGCGATGCCTGGTAAGAAACCTGCGGCACCGGGTCAGATGGCCGATATCGGCGACATCTGCCTAATCCCGGAGATCGCATCGGCTCTGCCCGCAGCCCGCTGAACGCTCCGATCGAAGCTTATAAAAAAAAGCCCGCTTCGTTATCGAAAGCGGGCTTTTTTCAATACAAGTCTCTGTCGATCAATCGTAGTTTTCGCGCGGCTTGCCCATCAGCGCCGGCTGGAACAGCAGCACGGCTGCGAGTGTCACAAAGAAAGACAACGCTAGCAGCTTGCCCATGCTGGCCGTGCCAGGATGGCTCGACAGCCACAGGCTGCCGAACGCCGTCGCCGTCGTCAGCGCACTGTAGAAAATGGCGCGCGTCAGCGACGATTGCAGCAGGTTCTTATGCCCGGCGCGCCATGCCGTGATGTAATAGATCTTGAAGGCGACACCGACGCCGAGCAGCAATGGCAGCGCGATGATATTGGCGAAGTTGAGCGGCAATCCGATCAGCACGCAGATCTCAAGCGTCACGGCACCTGCGACCAGTAGCGGCACGATGGTCAGCAGCACATCGCTGATCCGCCGCAGCACCACCCACAGCAGCAACGAAATCGACAGCAGCGCCCAGATTCCGGCATGAACGAAAGCCGTCACGATGGTATCGCCCGAGCGAAGAATCGAAATCGGCCCACCGACAGCCATCGGTTCGGCCTTCAGCACGGCATCCGCGAATTTGCGCAGCGTGTCGTTGTCGTTCGGATCGCCCTTCGGCAACGCTTGCACGCGAATCTGGCCGTCTTTGGTCTTCCAGAGATCGACCAATTCCTTGGGCAAATTCTGAAGGGTGACCGGCGAGGCCTGTAACAAACCGCGCAATTGCGCGAGCTGAATCTGCAACGGCGTCACGAACACATTCTGAACCGTCTCACGCATTTGCGGCGTCGCGTTGGCGAGTTTGTCCATGTCGTCGGCGAGACGCTTGGCGGTGGTCGCGGCGGGACTGTTTTGTGTCCCGGCAACGCCGCGCAGGCTGCTGGCCGTGCCCTTCAAGGCTTCGACGTTTTCAGCATCCGTCGGCGGCACATCCACCTCTTTCGGATTGATCGCCGGGCCGATGATCTTGGCACCTTCGCCGATCAGCGCGAGTTTTTCCGGCTGGTCGGTCGGTACGAAATCGTCGAGCGACATGGTGCTCTTGACTTCCGGCACCTTCGCCAATTTTTCCTTTATCTGCTTTGCGCCCACTTCATTCGGCGCCATCACATTGATCGCCGACGTACCCGTGTTTGGATCTCGGCGCAGATCAAGATAGGTGGCGATCGATTCGGTATTTGGATCGCGCAGATTCATCGGATTGAAGTCGAAGTGCAGATAATACAGTGCCGGCAGTCCGCCGATCGCCAGTGCCAGTGTGCCACCGATCACCCAGAAGCGCTTCTCTTCGAGGAAACGATCGACAGGGGCAAGGAACGCCCAGCCGACCGGCTCTTTTTCACCGGGCGGGTTGAGCAGATCGAGCAGCGCCGGCAGCAGCGTGATGCTGCCGATGAATGCGATCAGCATGCCCGCACCGGCAACCTTGCCGAGCTGCGAGACGCCTTCGTAATCGGTTGGCAGGAACGACAAGAAGCCCGCAGCCGTCGCCATCGCGGCCAGCGACAGCGGCACGGCGGAGCGCTTGGCAGCGCGGGCCAGTGCATGACGCAAATCGTCGTTCTTGTGACGTTCGGATCGGTAGCGCACGCTGAACTGGATGCCGAAATCGACACCAAGACCGACAAACAAAACCGCAAAGGCGATCGAGATCAGGTTGAACGATCCCACCAACAAGAGGCCGGCGGCCGTCGTGATGACAAGGCCCGCGCCAAGCGTGACGAAGACAGCGAAGATGATCTTGGCCGAGTGAAGCGCTGCCCACAGGATCGCTAGCACGATCAGCACCGTGATGACGCCATTGAGCACCGCGCCATCCTGCACGGTCGCGAATTCTTCGTTGGCGATCGGCACAGGGCCAGTCAGACGGACACGCGCACCGAATGTCTCGCCGATCTTAGTGTCGGTCACAGCCTTGCGGATGGCATCGGTTGCCGCCTTGCCGGGCTCAAGTGCTCCGAAATCGAGGATCGGACGGATCTGGATGAAAGCGCGTTTGTCGGATTCGGTGATTGGCTTGTCGCTGGTCAATTCGCGCCACGAGAACGTGCCCTTGCCGTCCTTCATGACCGATTCCATCGACTGGGCAATCTGGGCGAATGGCTTTTCGGTCGATTCCAGCTTGAACTGGTCCCGCTTGAGACCCTGCAAAGCGGTTTCCAGCGCACCGGTCAGACCGCGAATGCTAGGGTCGCCGGCGATGATCTCAAGTAGCGGTACGCCGGACTGGAACTGCTGGGTAATCTGGGCGACTTGATCTTTCGGCAGGAACAACAGGCCGTTCTTCTGGAAGAACTCGCCGGTGCCGATGGACTGCACAGACTCGAAATTGGTCTTGTTCTCTATCAGCTTCTTCAGAAGAACGTCGGCTGCAGCCCCGGCGAATTCAGCCGTCGGCGCATCGACCACCGCGAGCACGAGACGCTCCTGATCGAAGGCTTTTTCAAAAGCGATATCGCGCTTGCGCCAATCCAGATTGGGCGAAATCAGCGTATTGATGTCGGTGTTGATGCCGAAGTTACGGGCCGTATAGACGCCCGATCCGATCGCAAGAAGCACCCCGAGGACGACCGTTGTGATTGCGTAACGGGTGCAAAGATTGACGAGCGATACGACAAGACGTGTCAGCACAATTATACTTTCTTTTCAGCGTGATCCGGCGAAAATCCCGATGGACGCGCAGGGTTCCCAATCGTTGATCTGGGCCGCCGGACCGGCATATCTTTCGGATCCTGAAGAATTGGCATAAATCCTGCTGAATTATAGAACCCGCAGCAGGAACGCATCTAACGTGATGCGATACTTAGCGTATTTTACAAGATCATGCCGATAAGGGACGACGAAGCAGAGCGCGGACCGGTAATGGCTCATTCGGGGACAGTTTGTAAAGTTAACGTCACGACAGGCGGGGGACGGCCGTTGATTAGACAGAGCGCTATCACAAAGAACCGGCCGAGATTGTGTCAAACCTTGGCACTCATTGCCGGTGGGTGTTGGAGTGACGCGGGCGAAGGATGACGATGCAATTGCACAACGACCAGCCTTCGGCTGCGAACGCCTTGGCCCTAGCGCCGCTGACCGTCCTGCTGGCGCAACCGCGCGGCTTTTGCGCTGGTGTCGTGCGCGCCATCGAAATCGTCGAGCGAGCGCTCGAAACACACAAACCGCCGGTCTATGTCCGGCACGAGATCGTCCACAATAAATACGTGGTCGAAAGCCTGAAGGCCAAAGGCGCTATTTTCGTTGAAGAACTGTCCGAGGTATCGGCTCGGGCCATGACCGTGTTCAGCGCTCATGTCGTTGCCAAGTCCGTCGAAGACGAAGCCGCTGCGCGAGAACTGCCTATTTTGAATGCAACCTGCCCGCTGGTGACCAAAGTTCACAATCAGGCCAAGCGTTATGTGGCGACCGGCCGCGCGCTGGTATTGATCGGCCATGCCGGCCATCCCGAAGTCGAAGGCACCATGGGCCAGGTTCCCGGCCCGGTATTTCTGGTCCAGACCATCGCCGATGTCGCCGCTTTGACGCTGCCCGCCGATGCCCCGGTTGCCTATATCACCCGGACGACTCTGAGTGTGGATGACACGCGTGATATCATTTTGGCCTTGCAAGCCCGCTTTACAGACATTCAAGGCCCCGATATCCGTGATATCTGCTATGCGACACAAAATCGCCAATCTGCGGTAAGAGACCTCAGCAAACTCGTCGATGTCATATTAGTGGTCGGTGCGACCAACAGTTCCAATTCCAACCGGTTACGCGAAATCGGGACGGAGGTGGTGTTGCCAGCTACCTGATCGCAGACGGCAGCGAGTTTAATCCCGACTGGCTGAAGGGCGCGAAAACCGTGGGCATCACGGCTGGCGCCTCGGCTACGGACTTGCTCGTCGACGATGTGATCGACGCCCTTAAACGGATTGGCCCTGTGGCCGTATCTGTTTTGCCGGGTCGTCAAGAGACCATCGCGTTTCGTCTGCCCTCCGAGCTGGCCTCGGTATAATCGAGCTATTCGGACTTCGACTATTCGCTGTTTCGACTATTCACTGTGATGCCGGAAAGAAGATTTTGACCATGGCGATACCGTTCTTCAAAGAGATCAAGATCGGCGGCTATCTGATGAAGCAGAAGCTGCTTGGCAACAAGCGCTACCCGCTGGTGCTGATGCTTGAGCCGCTATTTCGTTGCAACCTGGCCTGCGTCGGCTGCGGCAAGATCGATTATCCGGATGCGATCCTCAATCGCCGCATGTCCGCCCAAGAGTGTTGGGACGCGGCCGACGAGTGCGGCGCGCCGATGGTTGCGATTCCGGGTGGCGAGCCGCTGATCCATAAGGAAATCGGCGAAATCGTTCGTGGCCTCGTGGAGCGCAAGAAGTTCGTCTCGCTCTGCACCAACGCGCTATTGCTGGAGAAGAAGCTCGATCTGTTTACGCCGTCGCCCTATTTGTTCTTCTCAATCCATCTCGACGGGTTGAAGGAGCATCACGACAAGGCCGTGTCGCAAGAGGGGGTGTTCGATCGCGCCGTCTCCGCGATCAAGGCTGCCAAGGCCAAGGGCTTCGCCGTAAACGTCAACGCAACGATCTTCGATGGCCACTCCGCCGAAGACATCGCGAAATTCCTCGACTTCACGGTCGAACTCGGCGTCGGCGTTTCAATGTCGCCCGGTTACGCCTATGAGCGCGCGCCGGATCAGGAGCACTTCCTGAATCGGACGAAGACCAAGAAGCTGTTCCGCGACGTCTTTGCGCTCGGCAAGGGCAAAAAGTGGAACATCATGCATTCGGGTCTTTTCCTCGATTTCCTTGCCGGCAATCAGGAATATGAGTGCAAGCCGTGGGGCATGCCCGCGCGCAACATTTTCGGATGGCAGAAGCCCTGTTATCTGCTCGGCGAAGGCTATACCAAAACCTTCAAGGAGCTGATGGACACGACCGATTGGGAGACCTACGGCACCGGCAAATACGAAAAGTGCGCCGACTGCATGGCCCATTGCGGTTACGAGCCGACGGCGGCCGACAACGCGATCAGCAATCCGTTCAAGGCAATGTGGGTGGCTATGCGTGGCGTGAAGACTTCTGGCCCGATGGCACCGGAGATCAATCTCGATCACCAGCGCCCGGCGCAATACATCTTCTCAGCGGAAGTGCAGAAGCGGCTGTCCGACATCCGCAAGGATGAAGCCGCCGCCGCAGCCGCCAAGGCGGCCGCGAAAGCGGAGCAGAAGGCTTCGACCGCCGCATAAAGGCGGTTATTTCGAAAAAAGGCGCCGAAGATCATCTCCGGCGCCTTTTTCTTTGAAGCCGTTATCAGACGCTGACCAATCAGCTCTCTGCCGCCAACATTCCACCACCGCTGAGAAAGCTCCGGCAGCCACGCAAGCTGCGCAGCGCGCGATTGAAGTCGCGCCCTGTCGAGACTAGCGAGCGCAGCAGAGTCGGATTACGGGCCAGCCCGCGCAGCACCTTGCGCAGATCGATATCGCCATTCGGCTTGATCGCATTGGCCGCGAGTTCGGGCAGAGCCCGTGTCGCAGGGTCGCTGATGACGCGAACGGCGGCAAAAGGAAGCCCCGCTTGCGCTGCAAAGGCCGCAGCGATGTGGCTTTCCATATCGACAGCCGCAGCGCCGGTCGATTCGCGCAATTGAACCTTTTCCGCGCGGCCCGCGATGACCTTCTCGACACCGACCAGGCTGCCATGAACAACACGGCGTCCGGCGTGATCTGAATCGGTGAGCAACGAGCGGCTGAATTCGAGACCTGCGAGCCAGCGCTCGCTGCCAGCAACAATGTCAGTTGCGATGACGATATCGCCGGATTCCAATTTGGGATCGAGGCCGCCGGCGACGCCGAAGCTGATGACACCGCGAATCGAATTTGCATCGAAGCTCGCCAGCATGGCGCGCAACTGTTTCGGATCGCTGCTGCTGCAAATGACGGTCATGCCCGGCCCTTCGGCAATACGGGCTTCCTGAACCAAACCAGTCACAATCAAAACCGGCCGCGGATCGCTGGAAGGTCCCCACCTGCCAGCGGACGCGGTCTCAATCCCCGCCCCCAAAATCACATTCCGACCCCTACCACCCTGCTGTTGGTACTCTTCAAGTTGCGATATCGCGACAACGCCCACAACGGAAAGAATTTTGCGTAACCATGATAACGCAAATAGAAGACACGTGGAAAGCCAGTTGCCGTGTAGCGCTGCTCGTCCCACAGTCCTTTTTCGGTCTGTGTGCTAATTAGGCACTGTACGCCCTGCCGAGTGGACGGGTGATCGACCTCTCCTGCAGCCATTAATGCAAGCAAGGCCCATGCCGTTTGTGACGCCGTGGTCGGTGCCGGATCGAATTGTTTGTAGTCGAGCTTGTAGCTGGTCGCGTCCTCGCCCCAGCCACCATCTGCATTCTGAACCGACTGCAGCCAGACGACGGCCTTACGAATCGCCGGATCCTGGTGATCGACGCCGGCGGCATTCAGCGCGCACAGCACGGACCATGTGCCGTAGATGTAGTTGAGGCCCCAGCGGCCATACCATGAGCCATCCGGCAATTGCGTGCGGCGCAGATATGCGACGCCGTCTGCCAGTGGCTTCGACGTCTCGACGGTCTCGCCGAGCTGCGCCAGCATCGAGACGCAGCGCGCGGTGACATCCTCTGACGGCGGATCGAGCAGCGCGCCGTGGTCCGAAAACGGAATGCTGTTGAGATAATATTCGAGATTATCCACATCGAAGGCGGCCCAGCCGCCGTCGCGGCTCTGCATGCCGAGAATCCATTCGCGGGCACGCTCGATCGCCGAATCATAATCGCGGCTACCGGTCTCGCGCCGCGCGCGGTCCATCGCCATCACGACGACTGCAGTGTCGTCGAGATCGGGGTAATGGGCGTTGTTATACTGAAACGCCCAGCCGCCCGGCCGCAAATCGGGACGCTTCACGGCCCAGTCGCCTTTGATGTCGAGCACCTGTTTCGGCAACAGCCAGTCAAGCGCCTGCTTGGCCGGTCCGATGTCCTTGTCGCCGCCGGTCTCTAACATCGCATGGGCCGAGAGCGCCGTGTCCCAGATCGGCGATACGCACGGCTGGCAATAGGCTTCGTCCTCGTGGATCACGAGCAACTTGTCGATGCCGCGCCGCGTAATCTTGCGCGGCGGATGATCGGCGGAGAAACCAAGCACCTCATACATCATCACGGTATTTGCCATCGGCGGATAAATCGCGCCGAGCCCGTCTTCACCATTGAGGCGCTCTTCGACGAAGGCGACGGCCTTGTCGATTGCATGCTGTCGCAGGCGTTTCGGAAAGAACGGCTCGACGATTCGCAGAATCTTATCCAGGCCATCGAAAGCCGCGAAAAGCAGCTTGTTCTGATGCGGCGCGCGCGCTGTCGTACCGATCGTCAATGGATCTTGCAGAAACAATTCATTGATGCCGATACCGCCGAGATTTTGCGCGCGCGGTTTCAGCGCGGCGAGCACCATCAACGGCACGATCGTGGTGCGTGCCCAGTAGGAAATTTTGTTGAGGTGAAACGGAAACCAGCGTGGCAGCAGCATGATTTCGATCGGAAGCACCGGCACGGCATTCCACGTCGTGACGTTGAACATCGCCAGCATGAAGCGCGTGAACACGTTGCTATGGATCGCACCGCCACGCGAGCGGATGGCTTCGCGGGCCTTGACCATGCAGTCCGCATTGGGGTCCTCGCCCATCATCTTCAGCGCGAAATAAGCCTTCACGCTGGCGCTCATGTCGAACGCGCCATCATGCACTAACGGCCAGCCGCCATGCGCGCCCTGAATGCGCCGCAGATAATTGCTGACCTTGCGCTGCAAGTCATGATCGATGGGCTCGGCGAGATAGTGCCGCAGCAGAATGTATTCGGCCGGGATCGTCGCGTCGGCTTCCAGTTCGAACACCCAATGGCCGTCCGGCTGGCGGAACGAGAGCAGACCGTTCGAGGCTGCGTCGATGCTCGCCTGCAAGACTCCGGGCGTCTCAACGCCGCGTTGGGACATTCCAATTTCGATATCGCTCATCACAAGTCGCTCGCTTCGATGGATTGTGTCGCCGCGGCACAAAGCGCGCGGCGTGCATATTTCAGATCTGCGGCATCGCCAGTACGAGATCGGCCGCATGATCGCCGGAGCGGATCGATCCCTCGATCGTCGCCGGCAATCCAGTGTCCGTCCAGTCGCCTGCGACGAACATATTCGCCGCGCTTGTTGTCGCACCCGGCCGCATCGCATTCTGCTTCGGCGTCGAGGCGAAGGTGGCACGGCGTTCGCGCACGATCTGCCACGGCGGTAACTCGCCTTCGGCAGCCGCGTCAGGCAAGCCCGCAGTCTTGCAGATGTCGCGCCAGATCGCGCGCGCCAGTTCCTCGCGCGGCATGTTCACGAGCCGATCGCCGTTGCTGATCGTGATCGACAAGCGATTTGGAAACGCGAACAGCCATTCGACGAGCCCGCCGACAACGCCAGTGAGCGGCGGACAGTCTGCCGGAGGATCATAGCGAAAATGCGCGTTGACGATGGCGCGAAACTCGGTCGGGCCGGTCAGACCGGGCACCAACGACATCGCCGCACGCGGCGGCACAGCAACGATCACGACATCGGTCTTGCCGAGATCGATGCTGTCGGTGCCGAAATCCAGCGATATGGCGCGGCCGTCGGCTTGCGTAATCTTGCGCAACTCGTGGCCGAGATGGACACCCGCTCCGCGTTGCTTGAGCAGTTCGATTGCCGGCTCAACGAGAACATCGCTGAGGCCCGCCCGCGCGATCAGCGGCCGGCAATTCTGCCCGCCCGCCAGCAGCGTCTCGCGCACGATCGCGCCGGCGAGACCGGCCGAGCCCTCAGGCGGATCAACATTGAGTGCTGCGAGCAGCAGTGGCTGCACGAGGCGATGATAGAGCGCGCCGTCGCAAGGAATTGCATCTCCGACCAGGCGGCTTGTCGGCGACCACACCAGCGGCAGCAATTTCAGATAATCGCCGACCGACGTGTCAGGTACGCGGCGCTTCGGATCGAACAGCCATCCCGGAATGCGGGACTTGCCGAGATCGAGCGTCCAGCGCTGGCCGGTGGAGATATCCATAAATGGAAAGCGCGCGGTGTCTGGGCCGACGAGACCGTCTTCAGTGCCGATCGCGCGCGCATAAGCCAGCGCATGGCGATTGCCCGACAGCAACAGATGGTTGCCATTATCGATCACCAGATCGGTCGCGGCGTCGTAATAGGACCGGCAGCGGCCGCCTGCCTGATGCGTTGCCTCATGCACCTGAATTGCATAACCGGCATTCGATAGCCGGATCGCGGCTGCGAGGCCGGACAGACCGGCACCGATGATGTGAGCCGTCTTCTGCATCAGATGATGCCGTATTTGAGAAGGATCGCGATCCGCGAGGCCTTGCCGAGCTTCACCGGGAGACGCGGCGCGGCGAAGCCACGCGCGATCAGCAATTCGAGAATCGCGTGATAATATTTTGACATGATGCGCGGCGCCTTGACGATGCGTCGCGGATGCCGCGCCATCACCTCATCGGCCTTTTTAAAATGCGCCTGCGCGCGCTTCACCAGTGGCAGACAGACCTTCGGCAACGCCGGGCTCGCCATCACGACATCCGGATCAGAACTCGTAATCCCCGCGTGATAAAGACCCTCGCGCGGCAGATAAAGCCGTCCGATGCCAGAGTCTTCATCGACGTCGCGCAGAATGTTGGTCAATTGCAGCGCGCGGCCGAGGTGGTGCGCCAGTTCGATACCATCGGCGTCCGGCAGCCCAAATACTTTCACGGACAGGCGACCAACGGCGCTGGCGACGCGATCACAATACAGATCGAGCGTGGCTTCATCCGGCGCGCGGATTTCGGCCGGTACGTCCATTTCCATACCATCGATAACAGCGGTAAAATCATCCCGACGCATGCCGAACTGCTTCACGGTGGAGACATAGTCGCGCAAACGCGGTGGTGGATTGCCGGCGTAGAGCGCGTCGATATCCTCGCGCCAGACCTGCAAAGCCGCGAGTCGTTCATCGCGCGGGCCATCGGAGTCCGCGATGTCATCGACCTGCCGGCAAAAGCTGTAGATCTGGAACATCGCCTCGCGTTGCGCGCGCGGCAAAATCTTCATCGCGGCGTAGAACGAACTGCCGACCGCAATGCCTTCAGGTTTTGCGACTTGGGTTGTCATCTGCTGATTCATGCCGAAGGCGTCGATCGCGACAGCGCGTTGCCACCGGTGGCACGACGCCACAACCCGCCAGCCATTCCTGATAGCGCGTAGCCGGCCATCGCACCTTTCGACAGATGAACATTGTCGCTGAGCGGATCGCGCGTCTTCAAAAGGTCAAGAATTCGCTCGGCAAAAGTCTGGATCACGGCAATCTCGCAACCAAGCCGTGTGTCCGCGACATGGACGTCGAGCGCGCGGCTCTGGCGCAGCAGTCCGTCGGTCTTGTCGGCGAGTTCGCGGATGCAGGCCAGAAGGGGTGCAGAGGCACGCGGCTGATTGAGGTCGGTCACAGAAGCGCCATGTCGTTCCAGCGTGTCCTGCGGGATATAAACGCGATCGAGATTGCGGAAATCGTCAGCGCAATCCTGCAGGTGATTGTTGATTTGCAAGGCGGCGCAGAGCGCATCCGACGCCGGCCACGTCGCCGTGCTCTCGCCATGCACGTCGAGCATGAAACGCCCGACCGGCATCGCCGAGAAAGAACAGTAATGAATGAGGTCGTCCCAATCAGTGGTTCGCCGCTTGGTGACGTCCATGCGAAACGCGGTAATAACATCACGCGCATGGCGCGGTGGCATGCCGCGTTCGGCCAGTGCGACGCGCAATGCAAGCGCTTCTTTCTGGCACAAACCAATTTTCTGAGAATTTTGACCGATCAGATCATTGTCGAGTTCGTCGAGCATCCGCAGCTTAGTCGCATCGTCGAGATCGGCATGATCGGCGATGTCATCGGCGGTGCGAACAAAATTATAAAAGGCGAGAATCAACGCCCGGTGGCGCGGGTGGATGATCCACGACGCGACCGGAAAATTTTCGTCGCGGTGGGTTTTGCCCGACCGCAATTCGCCCGCTGACGACATCAGACTTCTGCTGTTGTGACCACGACATAACCCCGCGCCGCCGAGCCTCATGCAAGGGCGGCGGATCGGGTTCCGGGGTCCGTATAATGGAAAACGGCGCGCAGACCAATGGCATCCGCGCGCCGGTTGAAAACAGCCTTACTGGCCGTGGCTGACCAGAACCGCGTTGCAGGCCTTGGAAATCTTCGGGCGAAACTGCTGCAGGCAGGACAGGATGACGAGGTCGCCCTGATCCAGCATCTTGCGGCAATACTTCTGCACGTCGCGGGAACAGGCGGCCTGTTCCTGATCCGTGCCGCTACGCTGAGCTTGCGCGAAAGCGCCCGTGGTTGCAGTCATCAAGAGCATTGCGGGGATCAGGGCAAATTTCAGCATCGTCGTCCTTCATTCTTTCGCTATCAGGGGTTATTCGGATTGCTACCTAGCACAATCGGCAGCATCAGCGACGCGGCAATGCGACCTGGACATCTGTTGTCGTGATCGGGACATCACCACTGGCTTCGTCCACAATCCACAAGCACTTCGAATTGCGGCCAAATTTGCGGTGCTCGCGGAATTCCTTTTTTGCTGCAACATTCTTTATTTAATCGTTATATTTGGAACCACTCACGGCGGCGGTGTATCGGCATCATGATGTCCGTCTATGTTAGGCCGTGAACCGCACAACGGTCGGGCCGACAAATAACACATGCAACAACGCCCGATATGATGCGTTGCCTTGCGAACGATTATATTCAACAGGAACTAGCGATGAAATCTTTTGCTTTTACATTATCGCCAATTCGCGCGGTGGGTCTCGCCATATTGCTGGTCGCGTCCGCCGGTTCAGCCCAAGCCCAATCTGGCCCGTTTGCAGGCTTTGAGGGATCGTGGAGCGGCAACGGCACGGTATCGCTCGCCAGCGGTGCCAATGAGAGCATTCGCTGTCGCGCGACCTACGCACCTTCCGGCAATTCCCTGAAGCAGACGCTACGCTGCGCCAGCGACAGCTACACGTTTAACCTGTCGAGCGACGTCACCAGCCAGGGCGATCAAGTGTCAGGTAACTGGAGCGAATCCAGCCGCGGCATCAATGGCAGCCTGCAGGGCACCGCCGGCGGCGGCCAAATTCAAGTGTTTGTCGAAGCGGCTGGCTTTGCCGCCAACATTTCGTTGACCACGCGCGGCAACAAGCAACAGGTTTCAATCTCGTCGAAGGGTGAGATCAAGGGCGTCAATATTACCCTGGTGAAGGGCTAAGCCCTTCACTATCGCCCTATTCGGCCGGCTTTACCTTCGCGTGGTCGCCACGCAGTCGCTCCGACATGTTGATCAGCCACATCGCCGTCGGGCGCAGAATAAATAGATCGGCGATCAGCGCTGCGACCATCGAAAACGCGCTAAGCCAGCCAAAAAGCCTCAAGGACGGCAGGTCTGAGAATACCGTCACGACCAGACCGCACGCCAGTACCACCGTGGTCAGGATCAGCGCCGGACCGACAAGTACGGTCGCGCGCTCGACAGCCAGCGCCGAGCCGACGCCGGGGCGATCTTCCATTCGCAGACGGTTGAGGAAGTGGATCGTCGCACTCAGGCCAAGGCCGAACGAGACGGTGAGTGCGACGACGCTGGCGAATTGAAGACCCTCGCCGAGAAACCACAACAGCGTCCCCGACAATACCACCGGGAAGATTCCCGGCAAAATACAGGCAAGCCCGACCACGACCGAACGAAATGCGAGCCCTATAAAGATCGCAACAAGGCCAAATTCGATAGTGAGGCCGTGGTTGAGTTTTTCAATCATGCCCGCACTATTGCGTGCGGCGATCGCGGACAGACCCGTGACTGCGATCTCGTAACCTGGATGCGCGCTTCGTACCGAATTCAATGCGGTGTCGAGCTTGTTTACCACGGGCAAAAGCTTGCTGGAATCGCTGTCCGGCACCCGCCCCGATACCAGCACCGCGTCACTGTTCGCATCGATAAAACGGCGGCGCAAATGTTCGGGGATCAGGTTTACATATTCCTTGAGGGTCGCAACATCATTGCTGCCCGCTTTTTCCGCCAGCCAGCGGCGCAGCGTCTCGACCGACCAGACATTGCCAACACCCGCCTGCTGTTCGACCAGCGCATGCACGTCGGCGATCGTCTTCAAGGTGTCCGGCGAATAAAGATCCTGCCCCTTCGGGAATTCGATCAGGATATCGATCGGATTGGCACCGGTGAGTTTCGCATCGAGGCGGCCGGATGCGGCGACGGCCTGCTCCTTGTCGGGCACCTGATCTGCAAGGCGATAGCGCGGCTCCAGACTCGCATAGACGATGCCCAGGCCGGCGACGACAACCAGAGCAATGGCGCTGAACAGGCCGGGATGTCCAACCATTCGCTCGGCGATCCAGCGGCAGAACGCACGCAACGCATTGACCCCGGCATCGGCGGACTGGAATTTGGCGGCGAAGACTTTTTCATTCCGTACCAGCAACACACCGAACACCGGAACAAAAGACAGCACCACGACCAGCGCAATAATGGTCGCAGCCAGACCTGCTTCACCAAAAGCGCGAATCAGATCGGAGTCCGAGAATTGCAATGCGAGAAACGAAATGGAGGCCGTCGCATGGGTTAACACGCAGGCCGGACCGACGACGAGAACCGCGTTTTTAAATGCGGTGTATTTATCCTCGCCGGCAATCAGCCTGTCACGCGCAGCAAAGGTCAACTGCATCGAATCCGCGAAGCTGATGACCATGATCAGTGGCGTCATCACGTTGAGGAACATGTTGAGGCTGAAACCCGCCCAGCCGAGCGCGCCGAGCGCGAGCAAAATCGCCAACAGCGGCGGAAAAGCCGCAACAATCATGAACGACACTTTGCGGAAGAAGATGATCGCGATAATGCAGCCGGCGAGAATACCGGCGACATTATAGATCAGGCCATCGCGCTCGACCGCGTTGCGGATTTCGAGCTGCATTACAGGCACGCCGGACAACTGGCTTTGCAGACCTGAGTCCGACAGGTCATCCTTCATGATCTTGCGAATGTCGCCGACCGCTTTGGCGAGTTTGTTGTCCTTGACGATTTCCGGATCTAGCGAAAGCACCACCAGCGCTAGCGTGCCGTCCTCCGCCAGCAGCTTGCCGCGGATGATCTCATTCGACTTCACCGTTTCGATGAACTGGTCGTAGGCAGCACCCTCCGGCAACTTGGACGGAAACAGCGCTGCCGGCAGCTTGCCCGGCGCAGGCGCCTGTCGCGCCGAAAACAAAGAGATTAGCCCGCGCGTGCCGTCAACCAGTTGCAGGTCGGTGACAAGATCGCGAATCTTTTCAAGGTTATTGCGCGCCAACAGCGTCTTGCCCTCGACGACAACGAGAACGTCGTATTCGGTCGACGGGAAACGCCGCGTAACTTCTTCGTACTGTTTATATTCTTTCGAGTCCGATCTGAATAACTGGCTCAGGGAATCGTCGATCTTGATGCGCTGGATGCCAAAGATCGCGCCGATGACGAGCGCCAGCAATATGAGGCACGACACGATCGGCGCCTTGACGGCGATTAGGCCGATGCGCTCTAGACCGAAGGCGATCGACGCCGGGCGCGCCTTCAGATCGTCTGCGGCAGCGTCAGGCATCTCGTTCCGGTCAAGCATGGTTGGTCCAGTCGTCAGGGGCTCAGTGCATATCGGCCGTCAGCACGAGGCAAATGTCGCGGAGGTTTAGCAGGTCGGCGCTCAATCTCGCAAGCGCACAAGGAGCCGCGGATAACGGCGTTTTTAGGCCACAATTACGCGGAAGGCAGCAACGCGATGCCGCTATCATCCTTTAACGCGACGCCGCTGACGCCGCGCGCCAATGCAGCCCGGACGAGCCAATCAATCTTGATCGCAGCCTGCGCATCCGACAAGCCGCCGGCATGAATGTTCGAGACACAATTGCGGTCCGCGTCGGTCAGGCCGGGCTTTGGCGCGAGGGTCAAATAGGCCCCGAGGCTATGCGGCGTGGTAAGACCCGGCCGCTCCCCGATGATGAGGACAATCAGTCGCGCGCCGAGCAGCTCGCCGATTGCGTCGCCGAGCGCGACCCGCGCACCGGAGGTAACGACCGCCGGGCCAATGTTCAGGTTTGCAAGGAACGGCAGCAGATGTCCGATTAGACCGGCTGAACCCGTCTGCACGGCCGCCGGCGACAGACCGTCCGCGATGACAAAGGCGACATCGCAGGGTGTTGTGGCGCGTTCGCCGAGGCGCTCGCGCGACGCACCATCGAGCAACCGGCCGAGATCGGGACGCTTGAGATAGTCGCCGCGCGTGGCGGCCTGACTTGCGATACAGAGTGTTTCAAGGCCGAGCTGCTGCATCGCTGCGACCATAGCGTCAACGTCAAAACTCGCATGCACTGCATCACGGGCGCGGGCATGGTCGAGCGTAAAATCAAGCAGAGCCTTCGTCGGCAGGCTCGATCCGGATCGACCAAGCCCGATCCTCGCCGGAGTTAACGCGCGCCAGTCCCTCGCAGCGCTGCTTGGGACTGGTGCGTCATCGCTCATTATTCAGCCGGCACTGACGCCTGCTGCAGCTTCAGCGAGTAGTAGGACGCATTGGTCTGGCCACCCGACGCATCGCGCGAGAACATGATGAGGTGCTGCGCAACCATGATCGACGAGATCAGATATTCAATCTCACCGCGGGCCAGACGCCGCAGCGCAAACTTCCAGAACACTTTTTTATAATCGCCGAGCACGCCGACCTTCCAGAAGATGTTGCGCAACATCACAAGGCCCATCCTGATATAGCGCCACGACAATTGCTCGCGCGACACCGCCGGCTTCAGCCGATTCGGATAGGTGTTGGTGATCTGGAATTCGAACCGCTCCAGCAGTTGTTCCGGTTGATAAGCAGCACCCATGCAGGAGCGCCATGTCTTCACGACATCCTCATAAGGCATAACGAAATCGACGTTGGAATCGCGACCTTCATCGTCCTCGATCAGCCGACCCTCACGTTTCAAGCGATCCCAGAGTGGCGTCTGCGGAAGCGCCTGCAACAAATTGATCGTCAACAGTGGGATCTTCGTTTCTTCAATAAAATGAAGAAGATTCCGACCGGTTTCGGGCTTGTCGGTATCGAGGCCCAAAATGATGCCGGACACGACTTCCATACCGAACGAATTCAGCGTTTCGATCGCTTCCATGATGGGGACCATCATGTTGTGATCCTTCTTCATCGCACGCAACGCTTCAGGATCCGGTGTTTCGATGCCGCAGAAGATCGTGGCGAAGAAAGCCTCACGCATCTGCGACAGGATTTCTGGGCGCTTGGCGATGTTTAGCGTCGCTTCGCATGAAAAACGGATCACGAAGCCGGTTTTCTTCTGCCATTCGATCAGATGCGGCATCAGATCGAGCGCGGCCTTGCGATTGCCGATGAAATTGTCATCGACGAAATAGACTGAGCCGGCG
>JAYUEY010000104.1:0-9369 GCA_043739005.1 Tardiphaga sp. | reverse complement strand
CGGGAGATTGGCGGTGGACGAGCCTCTCGCCAACCGGGTCAGGTCCGGAAGGAAGCAGCCCTAACGAGGTCCGGATCGGGTCGCTCGTCAGTCTCCTACTTTAATTTTGTCGTGCGCGTTCAGCACGTTGTGCAAAATTATATTCAGGCGCCATCGGTCCGCTGCCGGGACTTTATAGAACGCGGATGCTTGATGACCGACGCCGTTCCAGCTTCAACAATCCAGACCGCAGCAGCGCCCTATCGGGTGTTGGCGCGCAAATATCGCCCGACCTCCTTTGACGATCTGATCGGGCAGGAGGCGGTTGTCCGCACCGTTTCCAATGCCTTCGAAACGGGAAGAATTCCGCAGGCCTGGATTCTGACCGGCGTCCGTGGTGTAGGCAAGACGACGACCGCACGTATTCTTGCCCGTGCGCTGAATTACCAGTCCAAGGATGGCTCAATCGACAGGCCGACCGTCCACATGCCAGAGCTTGGCGTGCATTGCCAGGCGATCATGGAAAGCCGGCATATCGATATTCTGGAGATGGACGCCGCGTCGCATACGGGCGTCGATGATGTGCGCGCGATCAATGACAGCGTGCGCTATGCGCCCTCCAGTGCAAGGTACAAGGTCTACATCATCGACGAAGTCCATATGCTATCGACGGCGGCGTTCAACGCCTTCCTCAAGACATTGGAAGAGCCGCCAGAGCACGCCAAATTCGTATTCGCGACGACTGAAATTCGCAAGGTGCCGGTGACGGTCCTGTCGCGCTGCCAGCGCTTCGATCTTCGGCGTGTCGATGCCGACGTGCTGATGGGCCATCTCGGCAATATCGCTGCGAAAGAAAACGTCGAGGTTGAGCCCGAGGCACTCGGTATCATCGCGCGCGCGGCCGAGGGTTCAGTCCGCGATTCGCTGTCACTGTTCGATCAGGCGATCGCGCATGCCGCAGGCACCGTCCGCGCCGATGCGATCCGGCAGATGCTTGGCCTCGCCGACCGCACGCGGGTCATCGACCTGTTCGAATCACTGGCGCGTGGTGACATCGCGGCGGCTTTTAAGGAATTTCGCGAGCAGTATGATACGGGTGCCGATCCGATCGTGGTGCTGAGCGATCTCGCGGAGTTCGTGAACTTCGTCACCCGCGTGAAGATTGTGCCTGCCACGGCCGACAATGTCGCCTTCGGCGAGACCGAGCGCGTTCGTGCGCGCGATTTCGCGGCCAAGCTCTCGATGCGCGTGCTGTCGCGGATGTGGCAGATGCTGCTGAAGGGTATCACCGAAGTGCAAGGTGCGACGCGACCTGCCGCCGCCGCCGAGATGGTGCTGGTGCGGATCGCTTATGTCGCCGATCTGCCGACGCCCGACGAAGCGCTGAAGATGTTGGACCAGAATGGCGGCAACGCACCTTTGATTGGTGGCGGGTCTTCCGTGCCACGCAATTCGTCCAATGGTTCTGCCGGTGCGTCTGCGGTTTCATCGTCGTCGATGCCTCAAGTGAATTCATCCGCGCCCCGCGCGGCCCTGTCGCACGGCAATGCTGAGACGATGGCGCAGCCGCAGCCGGTGACTGAAACGGCGCAGGCCGCACCCGTGCTGCGCATCAACAGTTTTCCCGAGCTGGTCGCACTGGCGACGCAGAAGCGCGACGTGCTGACGCGAGCAGCACTCGAAGCTGATGTCCGTCTGGTCAAGATAGAAGACGGACGGCTAGAAGTGGCGATGGAGCGCAGCGCGGCGCGCACACTCATCAACGATTTGTCGCGCAAGCTCGAACAATGGACTGGCCGACGCTGGAGCGTGATCGTCTCCAACGACGAAGGCCAACCGACGCTGCGCGCGCAGGCCGAGGCCTCGAAGAACCAGCGCTACAGCGCTGCCGAGTCCGATCCGCGTGTGCGCGAGGTGCTGGCGAAATTCCCCGGCTCCAAGGTGGTCGAGGTCCGCAAGCTCGCGCCCGAACCGCAGGCCGACGAGAATGACGACGGTATCCCCGACAATCCGGATTTTGATAATTCCGGCAGCGACGATGACGACTAATCGCGCGCAATCCATGAGGACAAAGAATGGCTGATTTTCTCGGCATGATGAAGCAGGCCGCGCAGCTTCAATCGAAGATGAAAGAGATGCAGGATGAACTCGAACACATCGAGATCGAAGGCATTTCAGGCGGTGGGCTCGTTAGCGTGCGCATGACGGCAAAGATGGACGTGAAGGCGGTCAAGATCGATGCTTCGCTGATGAAGGCCGACGAGCGGGAGGTTCTCCAAGACCTTCTCGTCACCGCGATGGGCGATGCCCGTCGCAAAGCCGAATCCGCCATGCAGGACAAAATGTCGGCGCTGACCGGCGGTCTCGGCCTGCCGCCGGGGATGGGTCTCGGCTAAATATGCCCTCGTCCGTTGCCGGTCCCGAAATCGAACGGCTGATTCAATTGCTGTCAAAGCTGCCGGGGCTTGGTCCGCGTTCGGCGCGGCGCGCGGCGTTGCATCTCATCAAAAAGCGCGAAGCCCTGATGGCACCGCTGGCCGGTGCGTTGCAGGTTGCCATCGAAAAAATCCAGATCTGCAACGTCTGCAGCAACATCGACACGCAAAATCCCTGCACCATCTGTACCGATCCGCGCCGCGATCCGGCAATTATCGTCGTCGTCGCCGATGTCGCCGATTTGTGGGCGCTGGAGCGTGCGCAGGCGACGCTGGGCCGCTATCACGTGCTCGGCGCGACGCTGTCGCCACTCGACGGCATCGGCCCGGATGATCTTGCGATCGATGCGTTGGTGTCGCGGGCCCATGATGACCGCGTGACCGAAATCATTCTGGCTCTGAACGCCACCGTCGATGGCCAGACCACTGCGCACTACATCACGGACCTGTTGCAGGAGGCCAATGTGCGCGTAACGCGGCTCGCGCACGGCGTGCCGGTCGGCGGCGAACTTGACTATCTCGACGAAGGCACGCTGTCCGCCGCGATGCGCCAGCGCACGCTTTTTTAAAAGCACGTTGTTTTAAGTGGTGCGTACAATCTAACGATGACATCACGATCTCGCCCGACTGTTCTGGTTTGACCTTGGCAGCCGCGCCGCATCGCGCGAACCGAACGAAGTTGGAACTGATTTGATGAGCCTTCGCGACATGATCGGACGGATAATTTTCGCCGCCGCTGCCATTCTCTGTTGTGCGGGCAGCGCCTCTGCCCAGACGCAGCCCTCGACATCGGATGACGCGGTGAAGCCGAAAGCCCCCGTGGCGATGAAGGTCGGCGACATTCTTCACGGACAACTGACGGCGATGAAAATGCGCGCCAAGGGCAAAGGCAAGCGCGTGCCGACCTACCAACTGGTTAGCGAGCCGCGCCGTCTGCCGGCACCGGGCGGGCTGTGCAATCTCGAAACCGGGCCGGAGACCTTCCAGATCGTCGCCAGCAGCGACGCGCAGACGGCGCAACTCAAGAAATTCATCGGCAAGGACGTCTCGCTCAAGGTCGATCAGGTCGCCTGCGCCGAGGAAGCCGGCGTCATGAGCGAGGCCGTGGTGACGAAATGGAGCCTTGTCGCCAGGCCATAATGCCCGATTTCGTGCAAAGCGGATGAGAATTATGCCGCAACGCAGCAAGTAGTGGCATTCGGGCTGGAAACAGCCTACAGGAACACCAGATCATCGTATCAGCAGACCTGAAGTGGCCGCGCCCGTATCTGGCGCACGACCCGCAGGCATTTCCCTTTTGCCGCGCCGCGTCTGCTGCCGCCGGCCAGAATCGACCAGAATCGAGTTGTCCGTGACATTTCTCAGCGCTCCCCCGCCGCTTGCCCGCGCCCTTGCGGAAAAGAATTACGCCGATCCGACCCCCGTTCAGGCCGCCGTTCTGGCAGATGAGGCCGCCGGGCGCGATCTCCTGGTGTCTGCCCAGACCGGTTCCGGCAAGACCGTCGCCTATGGCCTTGCGATTGCCAGCGAATTACTCGGCGATTCTGAACGATTGCCGCGCGGCGGCACGCCTTTGGCGCTGATCGTGGCACCGACCCGCGAACTGGCCTTGCAGGTGCATCGCGAATTGAGCTGGCTCTATGGGCAGGCTGGCGCGCGCGTCGTCTCCTGCGTCGGCGGCATGGACCCGCGCAAGGAAATGCGCGAACTCGCCGATGGTGCGCATATCGTCGTCGGCACGCCCGGACGCTTGTGCGACCATCTTCGCCGTGGACGTCTCGACGTGTCGGGTCTTAAGGCCGTAGTGCTCGACGAAGCCGACGAGATGCTCGATCTCGGCTTTCGTGAGGACATGGAGATCATCCTCAAGACCACGCCGGATACCCGCCGCACGCTGTTGTTCTCGGCGACCCTGCCGCGCGGCATCGTCAATCTCGCCAAGCAGTTTCAGCGCAATGCATTTCGCGTTGATGTCGCGGGCGACGAAGGCGGCCATGCCGACATTGATTATCGCGCGATCCGCATCGCGGCGCAGGATGCCGAGCACGCCGTCGTCAATACGCTACGTTTTTATGAATCACCGAGCGCGATTGTGTTCTGCAACACGCGCAACGCCGTGAAGCATTTGCAAGCGATCCTGCTGGAGCGTGGCTTTTCAGTCGTCGCATTGTCCGGCGAGCTGACCCAGAACGAACGCACCACGGCGCTGCAATCGTTGCGCGATGGCCGTGCGCGGGTTTGCGTCGCGACCGACGTTGCCGCGCGCGGCATCGATCTCCCAAATCTTGGCCTCGTCATTCATGCTGATCTGCCGAACGATGCTGAAGTGATGCAGCATCGTTCCGGCCGCACCGGCCGCGCCGGACGCAAGGGCGTCAGTGTCTTGTTGGTGCCGCCGGCGCGTCGCCGCCGTGCCGAGACCTTGCTGCGTGATGCCGCTGTCGATGCGACATGGGGCGTGGCACCGAGCGTCGATGAAATCCGCGTGCTCGATCAGCAGCGCATGATGAAAGACGTGCTCTTCACCGAGGAGCCGACCGAAGACGATCTGACGCTGGCGCGCACGTTGCTCGCCGAGCGTTCGCCGGAAGAGATCGCATCGGCGCTGGCGCGGCTGTATCGCGCGCGGCTGCCGGCTGCGGAAGATATTATGGACCCCGGTGCGCGCCCGGCACCCGGTGCGCACACGTCGCGTCCGTTGCGCGAGCGTGAATCAGCTGGCCGCATGCATGATCGCCGCGACAATAATGACGGCGGCGCACCGCGTCCGTTTAAGGGCAAGTCGCGTGAAGCGATGTCCGGCGGCGTCTGGTTTCGGGCTGCGATCGGGCGGCGCAAGAACGCCGAGGCACGCTGGTTGCTGCCGATGATCTGCCGTCGCGGCGGCATCGAGAAAGCGGATATTGGTGCGATCAAAATTTACGACACGACGTCGGAGTTCGAGATTTCCGCCGCTGCCGCCGAAAACTTCGCCGTGTCGATCAAACGTCCGGACAAGGAAGACACGATCCGCATCGAGGCGCTGCCGAACGGCCCGCAGGGCGAGACGTCGTCGGCAAGTTCAAGACCGCAGGCCCGCGTTATCGCGCCGGAAGATCGCGATTATTCCAAGAAGCGCGAGCGCTTCAAGGGCAAGCCCGATCGCGACGCGCCGCGTGGTGATGCAAGGCCCCGCCAGGACGAGAGGCCCCGCCGCGAGGATTTCATCCCGAAGGATTTCGCGACGCCAGAATTCAAGCCTTGGCAAGACAAGGGGCGTCCAGACAGTTCACGTCAGAGCCAGAGCCCACCGCCGCGCCGTGACAAGCCATTCAAGAGCGATAAGCCCTGGCAGGACAAGGACCGGCAAGATAAAAATCAGGCAGGCGAAAAGCCACGCTTCGACGACAGGCCGAAATTCGATAAGAAGCCGCGCGCGGATAAGCCGCCTTACGTCGCCAAGGCCAAGCGCGATGGCGCAGCACCCTTCGCCGGCAAGCCATCATTTGGGAAGAAAAAGAACAAGGCGCGGGATTGATACTTTCAACGACACTCTCGTCATTGCGAGAATTGGTCGGTCATCATTTTGGGCAACCGACCACGATGGAGCAATCCAGTCTTTCTCACTTGTAAAGCAAGACGGATCGCTTCGTCGCCGCTCGCAGGCGAGCAGCTCTGCTCCTCGCCATGGCAGCACTCTGTCACCGCCTCATGCTGCCGAATTGTCACAGCGCGCGACCGAATGGCAGCGGCGTCCCCAACCCGCATTGCCATCGTTGACTTCAATTCTGCCAAACTTCTAACTTGCATCCGACGGTTCTCCGCAAGGGGAGCAAAGGGAATGCGGTGCGGGGATCTGCTCTTTAATGAGAGCACCCCCAATGCCGCGGCTGCCCCCGCAACTGTAAGCGATGAATCTTTCGTCACATGCCACTGGGTATCTCGGACCTGGGAAGGCGACGAAAGGTAACGACCCGCGAGCCAGGAAACCTGCCGTCACCCGTGGTCACACGCGAAGATGTCGGTCGGGGACTGCAGACATCGGTTTTAGCCTTTTTGCTTCGGCAAGGGGATGAACCTCGTTCGCTGTGACGTGCCACTGAACGTCAGACCGAGGTTATTTCCATGTCGTCTTTTGTCTCCGCCCTCCGGCGGCCTCGTGCATTTCTGCTCGCCACCAGTTGTCTTGTCTCGACTGGCCTTGCCACCCTGTCCTCGCCAGCAAACGCCCAGCGCGTCGAAACGCTGCCAACCATCGATGTCACCGCAACGCGGCTCGCCGACGGCATCACCGGCACTGCGACCAACATCATCACGGCGGAGGAAATCCGCCGCTCGCCCGCGACAAATATTCAGGAGATCATCGCTCAGGTGCCGGGCGTGCAGTTGACGAGCCTTTACGGTGGCGTCAACGGCACCGGCACATCGGTCGATCTGCGCGGCTTCGGCGCGACGGCATCGTCAAACACGCTGTTGCTCATCAACGGCCGCCGCGTCAACGACCTCGATCTGCAGGGCGTCGATTTCTCGACCATCCCGCGCGACTCGATCGAGCGCATCGAGATCACGCGGGGCAATAGTGGGGCGGTTCTCTATGGTGACAATGCCGTTGGCGGCGTCATCAACATCATCACCAAAAAGGGTGTCAACGGCCCGCCGGTGTCGATGCGTTTCGAGGGCGGTGGCGGGTCGTTCAACCAGCGCTTCGGTTCGGTCTCCGCGACGACCAATACAGGCCCGTGGTCGACGTCGTTCTTCGCCAACGGCGTCACGTCGAACGGCTATCGCCAGAATAACGAGTTGCGTCAGGGCAATGCGACCGGCGAAGTCCGTTACACCGATGTTGATTTTTCGGCCTTCCTGAATCTTTCCGTCGATCGTCAGCATCTCGGCTTTCCCGGCGGGCGTCTGGTCGATCCATCGATCGGCGTCAATCAACTCGTCACCGATCGTCGTGGCACCTCGACGCCACAGGATTTCGGCGACAAACAGGGCGCGAACGCGACGGCCGGCTTCACCAAGACTCTGCTGAACGGCGTCGAACTGATCGTCGATGGCGGCGTCCGCAATAAGCAGCAGCAGGCAGTGTTCTTTAGTTCGTTCGGCAACAGTGCCGTGGATTCGGTGTTGCAAACATGGTCGCTGACGCCGCGTTTGCGCATCACCAACCCGGTGTTCGGCCTGCAATCCACGATCCTGACCGGCATCGATTATTATGACGCGGCCTATGGCTCGAATCGCGGCCAGACGCTCGGCGGCACCCCGGTCCATATCTATGACCTGCGGCAGCGCACATTGTCAGGCTATTTCCAGCAGACGCTGGCGCTGGCACCGATGACCGACTTCTCCTTTGGCGGGCGCATTCAGGGCACGCGGCTGTCCGCGCGCGACACCGTCAATCCATTGGCACCGGGCAATTTCGGCGATGTCGCCGCGTTCCCGCTCGACAGCACCACGACCAACCATGCGCTGCATATCGGGCTCGAACATCGGCTGAACGACGTGCTGACGCTGTTCGGTCGCGCCGCAAGCGCCTACCGCACCCCGAATGTCGATGAGCGCGTCTCCTCCGGGCCTGCTTTCGATGCAAACTTCAATCCGATCGCCGGGAATTTCACGTTGAAGACGCAGACGTCGAACGATGTCGAAGGCGGTTTCCGCATCAAAGCCGGTGCGCTCAACGTGCAGTCCAGCGTCTACAACATGAACCTCAAAAATGAATTGCAGTTCGATCCGGTCCAGTTCTTCAACCGCAACCTCGATCCGACGCGGCGATACGGCTCCGAGACGAGCGCTTCGTTTCAGGCGGCTGACACGGTGCTTGTGCGTGGCGGCGTGGCGCTGACGCGCGCTGTCTTCCGCGAGGGTGCGTTCGCCGGGCAAGACGTGCCGCTGGTGTCGCACTTCACGGCCAATGCAGGCGTCACGTGGAACATCTGGCAGAACTATCTCGTCTTCGATGCCACAGCGCGCTACTGGAGCGATCGCCGCATGGCCAATGACAATGCCAATGTGCAGCCAGTGATTCCGGCGAATGCGACGGTCGATCTGAAGCTGTCCGGTGTCTACGATCGCTATTTCTGGTCGGCGAGCGTGAACAATCTGTTCGACGTCAAATATTACGATTATGCAGTCGCGAGTTCATTTACGCCCGGGCGCTTCAATGCCTATCCACTGCCGGGACGCTCGTTCCTTGTCAAGGCAGGTGTAAATTTCTGAGAGGTTATCGTCATTGCGAGCGAGATCCAAGGCGGCGCGAGCCGTCTTGGACCAATGCGAAGCAATGCAGTTCTTTTTTAGAAAGACGGGAGTGCTTCGTCACGATTGAGGCTCGAAGACGAGGCTCAATCGTTCTCGCAACGACGACCTTGAAGTCGGTGCGGAAACTTAAACTTTCCCCACCGCCCACAACGCAAACGCATAGGCGACCGCGACCTCATCGAGCCGGTTGAACCGCCCCGATGCGCCGCCATGGCCCGCGCCCATATTTGTCCGTAGCAACACCGGCCCGCCGCCTGTCATCGTCGGGCGCAGCCGCGCAATCCATTTCGCCGGCTCCCAATAGGTGACGCGCGGATCGGTGAGCCCGCCCATCGCCAGTACGGCAGGATAGTCCTTCGCGCTCACATTGTCGTAGGGCGAATAGGCCAGCATGGTCTTGAAGTCGTCGGCGCTCTCGATCGGATTGCCCCATTCTGGCCATTCCGGCGGCGTCAGCGGCAGGCTCGCATCGCGCATGGTGTTGACGACATCGACGAACGGCACTTCGGCGACGATGCCCGCGTAGAGTTCTCCCGAACGATTGGCGACCGCGCCCATCAGCATGCCGCCGGCACTGCCTCCATGGCCGACGATCTTCTTCGCGGAAGTGTATTTCTCCGCGATCAGCGCCCGCGCGCAGGCGGCGAAATCGTCGAAGGTGTTGGTCTTCTTCTCGCGCTTGCCGTCGAGATACCAGCCCCAGCCCTTGTCGGCG
>JAYUEY010000103.1:0-24704 GCA_043739005.1 Tardiphaga sp. | reverse complement strand
GCGTATGTCATCACGTGGTCATGCTGGCGACGGTCTCACCAAGCTGCCGCCCAACAGGCACACCTTCTCCTAAAAGCAAAAGCGCAACTGTAGTGCTAGCGGCGGTCATATCCGTCAAAATCGTTGCCGTATCCGCGACGATAGGCGCGCTCGCGCGGCGCATAGTCACGATCGTCATAACCGCGTCCGCTCCGCTGACGACCGAATGCGACGCGCGGATTGACGTTGCAGGACAGGTTACGGCCGGATGCGCTGGCCAGGCACTGCTGGTAGGACGAATAGGAACAGTCACCGGGAATGCCGACGCCGCGCCCTTGCGCGCAATAGGCATAGTCGCGCGCGGCGGCCGGTGTTGTGGTGAATGCCGAGAGCGCGCCGACGGCGATCGCCGCAGAAAAAAGGATGCCGCGCATGAAACTCTCCTGTCAAAAACCGCTGTTGCCGCCCGGTTAAAAAGCGCGCCGCAGGACTTTCGTTCCGCGGCGCGACGATCCGTCGTTACGTGGCCTTGAGACCTATTCCACCTTGAGACCTATTCGACCTTAAGACCTGCCGCCTGCACCACCTTGCTCCATTTTTCGGTCTCGGCCGCGATCAACTTGCCGAACGCCTCCGGCGTCCCGATCAACGGATCGCCGCCGAGATCGATCAGCTTGGCCTTGATTGCGGGCTCGGCCAGCACGGCATTCACGTCGGCGTTGAGTTTGGCGATAATCTCGGGCGGCGTCTTTTTCGGCGCACCCATGCCGAACAGCGCGCTGGCTTCGTAGCCCTGCACGGTATCGGCGACGGTCGGCACGTCCGGCAGCAAGGCCGATCGCGTGTCGGTCGTCACCGCCAGCGCACGCAGGCTGCCGGCGCGAATATGCTGGATGATCGACGGCATGTTGTCGAAGATCACTTGCACCTGACCGCCGAGCATATCGGTAATCGCCAGTGCCGCGCCGCGATACGGCACATGCTGCATCTTCACGCCGGCCATCATCATGAACATCTCACCGGACAGATGCACCGAGGTGCCGTTGCCGGACGACGCCATGTTCACCTTGCCGGGATTGGCTTTCACATAAGCGATGAATTCAGCGACAGTCTTGGCCGGCACGTCCTTCGCCACCGTCATCACATTGGCGGTGCGGTTGAAGGCCGCGACCGGCGCGATGTCTTGAATGAAGTTGAACGGCAGCTTCGCATAAAGCGTGGCGTTGATGTAATTGGCAGGGTTAACCAGCAGGACCGTGTAGCCATCCGGCTCAGCCTTGGCGACAGAGTCCGTGCCGATGTTGTTGCCCGCGCCCGGCTTGTTCTCGATGATGAACTGCTGGCCTGTGCGCTCCGACAACCGCTGTCCAATCAGCCGCGCCAGAATGTCGGTCGCGCCACCTGCAGGATAGCCGACGACGAACTTCACGGGACGGGTCGGATAATCGAGCGCCGAGGCACCTTCCGAGGACACAACAAACGCTGAAAGACCCAACGCAAGACCCGCGATCGCAGCACGACGTGACACCATGAGTTTCTGCTCCCTGAAGCCTTGCGGCTCATGGCCGCGACTTGCGCGCGGTCCACTGTGTTGAATTGACAACCGTAGGTATTGTAACCAGAAAGCGGCCCACGGCCAGCGCGTCGAAAGTCGCACTGCGCTGCAACAATAATCAACGGGGAGAAGTAGATCATGCCGCTCACAGTCGATGCGCTCGATCACCTCGTGCTCAATGTCAGCGATGTCGCGCGATCGGCTGGTTGGTATGCCGCCATTCTCGGCATGGATGTGCAGACCTTCGATCCCGGCAACGGCAAATCGCCGCGAACCATGCTGATGTTCGGCCGCAACAAGATCAATCTGAGACCGATCGGTACATCGAAAGTCGAGTGGTTCACGGCCGACCACGAAACCGCCGGCAGCGAAGACCTCTGCTTTCTCACGACGGCGTCGCCGGATCAGGTCGTGACGCATCTTGCGGCGCATGATGTCGCGATCGAGGACGGCCCATGCGAACGGCAAGGCGCGCGTGGCACGCTGCATTCCGTCTATTGCCGCGATCCTGACGGCAGCCTGATCGAAATTTCCTCTTACGCCGGAGACAAGTGAGATGGCCCAGTTGCAGGATGCCCAAGGCGTCGTCGGTCCCTTCGCCGGCATGGACGTGCCCTCACTGCTGCAGATGCATGCGCAAACGCGGCGCGATCATCCGTTCCTGATCTGGGCTCCGTTCGATGCGCCCGCGCGGCACTGGAGCTATGGCGAATTCTATGACCGCACCGGCGCGCTGGCGGCCGGTCTCGTCAAACGTGGGATCAAGCAGGGCGACTATGTGCTGATCCACATGGACAATTGCATCGAGATGCTGCTGGCGTGGTTTGCCTGCGTCGAACTCGGGGCCATCGCGGTGACGACGAACACGCGCTCGGCAGCCGCCGAGATCGACTACTTCGCCGGCCATTGTGGCGCGGTCGCCGCGATCACGCAGCCGTCTTACGCGGAACTGGTTGCCGCCAATTGCCGTGATCTCAAATGGATCGCCGTCACCTCGCATGATGCCGGCGTCGAACAGACACATCCGGTGGCCAAGGCCGAACGATTCGAGGCGCTGTTTGCCGACAGCGCGGATCGTCCGCGCCGCGCCACCGATCCGATGGCACCATGCAGCGTGCAATATACTTCGGGCACGACATCGCGACCGAAGGCGGTGCTGTGGACGCATGCCAATGCGTTGTGGGGCGCGAAGATCAACGCCGCGCATCAGGATCTGAACACGACCGACGTGCATCTGGCCTATCTGCCGCTGTATCACACCAATGCGCTGGCCTATTCGATGCTGTCGAGCCTGTGGGTCGGCGGCACCTGCGTGATCCAGCCGCGTTTTTCCGCGCGCCGTTTCTGGCCTGTCGCGCAGGAGCATCGCTGCACCTGGAATTCGACCATCGCCTTTTGCATGAAGGCGCTGCTCGACCATGAGATCCCGAAGCAGCATAGTTTTCGCCTCTGGGGCAATGCGGTCTGCGATCCGACGCCCTTTGCGGGCTTCGGCGTCAAGACGATCGGCTGGTGGGGCATGACCGAGACCATCACCCACGGCCTCATCGGTGAGGCCAACCAGCCGAACCCGCCCAATGTGATCGGCCGCGCCGCCGCCGAGTATCGCATCCGCGTCACCGATGATGACGGCGCGCCGACACGGCCCGGCGACACTGGTAACCTGGCTATTCTGGGAACGCCCGGCCTGTCGCTGTTCAAAGAATATCTGCACAACGAGGCGGCGACGCGCGATTCTTACGATGCGCAGGGCTTCTTCCTCACCGGCGACCGCGTCACGCTGATGGAAGACGGCACCATCAAATTCGGCGATCGCACCAAGGACATGTTGAGGGTCGGCGGCGAAAACGTCGCGGCGTCCGAGATCGAGCTGGTCATCGCCGGCGTCCCCGGCGTGCGCGAAAATGCCGTCGTCGCCAAGAAGCATCCGATGCTCGACGAAGTGCCGGTCGTGTTCATCATCCCGCATGGCGGCGTCGCCAAGGCCGAAGCGGGATTGCACGATGCGGTGATGAAGGCCTGCCGCGACAAGCTCGCGGACTTCAAGATGCCGCGTGAAATCCGCTTCGTCGATGAGATGCCGCGCTCGACGCTGGAAAAGGTCGCCAAAGCGGAGTTACGAAAGTTGCTGGATTGAGCGGCCTTTAGACGTCCACTGCCCTCGCTCGTCGCGGACCGCGTCTCACATCCCAAGCACCACCGGCCGGAACGCCTGCAACAGATGTGCGTCGAGCTTGCCTTGCATCGATTCAAGGACCGCGAAGGCCTGCATGTGAGTCATTGGCGCGCGATAGACGCGCTTCTCGACCAATGCGGTGTGAATGTCGGCGATGGTGATGATCCGCACGATGTCGCTGATCTCGTCGCCGGCAAGCCCATCGGGATAGCCGGTGCCGTCAAGATACTCATGATGGTGCAGCACGACGTCGAGCATTTCCGGCGGGAAGCTGCCCTCCGCCGCAAGGCTATCATATCCAAGTTTGGCGTGGGTCTGCATCACCGCACGCTCGTCATCGGTCAGCGCGCTTGGCTTGTCGAGGATCGAGAGTGGAATGAAGGCCTTGCCGACATCATGCAGCAGCGCCGCGCGCGTCAACCGCCGCTGGTCGTCCTCGCGCATGCCCAAATGCTGCGCGAAGGCGACGGCGGATCCCGCCGCGAACAGGCAATGGCGATAGCTCGAATTGTGATGCTTGCCGACCATCGCCAGCCATTCGCGCAACGACGTGCGTTTGATCGCCTTGATGATTTGGGTTTCAGCCTGCAACACATCACTGAAGGTCAGCGGAATGCCGAGCGGCAGCCGGTCGAAGATCTTCGCCATCACGAGATGGGCCGCAGCGATGCCCTTGGACAGCGCGCGCTCGCCCGCCGTGCCTGTCTCCTCTGCAGGCAATTCGGGAAACGAGCCCCGGATGCGTTGCTGAAGTCCGCGCGCATCGAATGGTCGCGCGATGGTGTCTGTCGCACCGAGCGCCCAGGCCTGCATCGAGCCGTGATGCAGCGCTTCGGACAGCACAAACAGACGCGGCAGCGGCTGGTATGATTTGTGGAGAAGGCGATTACGCACGGCCTGCACATTGGCGGCGCTGCGCAGGTCCATCTCGACGATGACACCGGCGATGCCGTCGGCAGGCCGGTCCGGAATATCAGCCGCGCTGATCGTCGTGACCTCGCCGAACGCCGACAGGATGGTCGCGATATCCCTGCTCTCGTCGACGCGATCCGAGATGAGCAGAAGGCGGCGGTTCGACGTAGCTTTGGGTGCGGCTGCGGACATGGATCGATTCATCTCTGACGTGGCTGATCGGAGGGCGTCGAGGACTTCCATCCGCCAGCGTAAGGACGCATTGTTAACGTCCATTTACTGACGTAATGACCATGGCCAGAAATCTTCGATCCCGCTGCAACGTGCGAGGCAACCTGCGATGATGCGATGGATGATGATGGCGATCGGTGTTGCGGCGGCCGCAGCCGTGCCGGCCCATGCAGACCCGTTGCCGCGATTTGTACCGCTGCATGCGCCGTTCAACGCGACGCTCTCGAATGCGACGCCGCTGGCCTTCGGCATGACCGCGCAGGACGCGGCCATCGCGCTCGGCACGCCGCTCGACTTCATCAGCGGGCGACCTGGCGACGAAATCTATTTGACGATCCGCTCCGTCGGTGGCGGCGGATTGTTTCCGCGCACCGACAAACTGTTCTTGCAGTTCCGGCGCGGACGTCTCGCCGGCTGGAAAGCCGATTGGGGCCGCAACTGGATGTGGCATTAACGCAAATTCGGATTGAGACGGTTAAAACGATCGATGTCTTCTGTGCCGGGCCCCGGATTTGAAAACAATGTGAAGGCCACATATGAATAGTCTCAATCCGAAATTGCATTAGTTAAGCGAACAGGACGATACGATTATGGGACACGACATCAGGCTGACGGCCTCCGACAGGTTCGAGTTCGGCGCCTATCGCGCCGATCCGCAGGGCATGCCGAAAGCAGCGGTCGTCGTCATTCAGGAAATTTTCGGCGTCAACCATCACATCCGCAATGTGTGCGATCGGTTTGCCGTGCAGGGCTATGTCGCCATCGCACCTTCGATTTTCGATCGGATCGAGCCGAACTTTCAGTCCGACTATTCGCCCGACGAGGTCACTCTGGCGCGAAAGTTCGTTGCTAATCCGGACTGGCCGGCCATGCTGCGCGACACCCAGGCCGCGATCGACGCGGTCAAGGATGTCGGGCCCGTCGGTATCATCGGCTTTTGTCTCGGCGGCAGCGTGGCTTTTGCAGCAGCGACGAAGCTGACCGGCCTTACGGCGGCGATCGGTTATTATGGCGGCGCGGTCGTGCGTTTTGCGGATGATGCGCCGCGTGTGCCGACGCAATTGCATTTCGGCGAGATAGACGCCGGCATTCCGCTCACGGATGTCGAGATCATCAAATCGAAGCGGCCGGAGGTCGAGGTGTTCGTCTATCCCGGTGCACAGCATGGCTTCGGCTGCGACGAACGCGCGAGCTACGACAAAACCAGCGCGGAATTGGCGCGGCAACGCAGCCTCGCATTTTTCGCGACGCATCTGGTGACGGCGTAACGAATGACGAAACGCACATGCTCAGCGTCGCCCTTCCTTTTGTGGGAGAGGGAAGACGCCAAGCCGCTCACTCCCCCTTGACGCCACCGGCTTTCGCGACATCCGCCCAGATCTCGGCATCCTTGCGGATAACGGCGGCGAATTGCTCCGCCGTGCCGCCGACCGGCACGAGGCTGACGGCTTCGAGCTTTTTGATGACGTCCGGATCGGTCCTGATGATACGATCGAGTTCGGCCGACAATTTGTCGACGATCGGCTTCGGCGTCGCCGCCGGCACGAAGATGCCGACCCACCCCTCGGCCTCGAAACCCGGATAGCCAAGCTCGGCCATCGTCGGTGTCTCCGGCAGGAATGTGCGCCGCTTCGCGCCGCTGACCGCCAAAGCACGAATCTTGCCGGCCGCGATTTGCGCGCCGCCTGTGGTGAGATCGATGAACCCCGCTGTCACCTGATTGCCAAGCAGGTCGTTCAACATCGGGGACGAGCCGCGATACGGCACATGCGTCATGTCGATGCCGGCGTCTTTCTTCAACAACTCGCCATAGAGGTGCGAGGTCGTCGCATTGCCGAACGAACCATAGGGAAATTTGCCGGGATTGGCTTTCGTAGCATCGACGAGGTCTTTCACCGTTTTGAACGGTTGCGCCTCAGGCACGGTGAGCACCACGGTAGACAGCGCGACTTGCGACACCGGAGCCAAATCCTTGAACACGTCGTAAGGCAATTTGGCGAACAGGCTCGGGGCCTGAATGATCTGCGTGATCGCGACCAGCACCGTGTAACCATCGGCCGGTGCTTTGGCGACGAAGTCATTCCCGATCAGGCCACCGCCACCGGGCTTGTTCTCGATCACAACGGTCTGCTTCCAGGCCTCGGACAATTTATTTCCGAGCAACCGCGCGCTGACATCGGTGGCGCCGCCCGGCGCATAGGGCACGACGAAGGTGATCCGCTTGCTGGGATAGCTGTCGGTGCCTTGCGCAAAGGCCGTCGCGCCAAGCGCCCACGCGATGGCCGATACAGCGATGATTGCGTGACTGGCGCGCATGACGGCCTCCCCTTTTTATGAACCTTTGAGTCCGTTATGCACGACACGATCGTAAACAAAAATGGCCCCCTGCGCGCGCGCAGGAGGCCAAATGGTCGCAGGCCATTCGAAGGTGTCAGAACCAGCGTTCGCCGACCATAATGGTATCGCCGGGGCTGAGCGGCGTATTTGGCGGCACGATCGCGCGTAGCAATCCTTCCGGCATCGAATGCGTCAGCGTCACGGCATCGCGCTTGGCGCGCGGCGAGAATCCGCCAGCGATCGCGATGGCGCTCTCCACGCTCATATGCGGCACGTAAGGATACTGGCCCGGAGCCGCGACCTCGCCGAGAATGAAGAACGGACGATAGGCTTCGATCTCGACCGCCACCGACGGCTCGCGAATGAAGCCGTCGCGCAGCCGCGCCGTAATCGCACCCGCGAGTTCGGCCGGCGTTCTGCCGCGCGCGGGGACGCCGCCTATCAGGGGCATCGTGATCGAGCCGGAGGCCCCGATCTGATAGGTGTTGGTGAGGCCATCCTGACCATAGACGACGATACGCAGCCGGTCGCCGGCATCGACGCGGTAAGTCAGGTCGAACGTCGGTGGTGCCAAGGGTAGCGGCAGCGGCTGCGGCGCGTAACGCATTTGGGCCGGAGCATAGTCATCGCGCCGCGACGAGCGAAATCCCTTGCCGAGCGCTGCGATCGCACCATTGCCGGAGCCGGCCGACGATCGCGATCCGTTGAAAAGGCCGCGTTGCGACGGCGCGCGGGCGGGATCGGCCAAGGTTTCCGGCGGCGGCGTATAGACGGGCGGGGGCGCGGCCTGAACCTGCAATGGCGAAGGCTGCATCTGAATTGGCTGCGACTGGGTTGGCTGGGTCTGGGTTGGCTGGGTCATCGCCGCCTGCGCGTCCATCGACTGCGGCGCTGCGGCGCGTGGCCTGCGCGAGAACATGCCGCCGAGCGCGGACAGCGCACCACTTCCGGAACCGGAATTTCCTGCACTCATCGAATTGAAAAGCCCGCGCTGCGTCGGCTGCTGGGGCTGCGGTTGCTGCACCAGCACGCTCGGCTGCGCGGCCACCGGGTTCGCGACATTACCATAGACCAGCGCATCGAGATCCGGGCGCGCTTGCGCATGTGCGGGCGAATAAAGCGCGCCCCACGTCACGACGACGGAGGCAGCGGCAAAGAACGACAGGCGATACGCCGACAAGACAGACACTGGAGCAATCCCTCACAACGAGACTGCTTTTGTTATGACGCTGTTAGGGTTAATAATCCGTTGGCGGGCCGCCCCCTTTTCAAAGAGCGGCCGCCCGCCGTCCGGGATCAGGCGGCGACGCCTGCGCCGATCGGGCATGCCACGCCGGTGCCGCCGAGGCCGCAATAGCCGGCCGGATTTTTGGCCAGATATTGCTGGTGATAGTCCTCGGCAAAATAGAACGTCCCGATTGGCGCAATTTCGGTGGTGATCGCACCGATCCCCTTGGCCGACAGCGCTGACTGATACGCCGCCTTCGACGCAGCGACGGCTTTCGCCTGCGCGTCATTGAATGTGTAAATCGCCGAGCGGTACTGCGTGCCGACGTCATTGCCCTGCCGCATGCCCTGCGTCGGGTTGTGGCTTTCCCAGAACGTCTTCAGCAATTTGTCGTAGGAGATTTTCTTCGGGTCGAACACGACCAGCACCACTTCGGTGTGGCCGGTGCGGCCCGAGCAGGTCTCTTCATAGGTCGGGTTCGGGGTCTGGCCACCGGCATAGCCGACTGCCGTCGTATAGATGCCGTCGCCCAGTTCCCAAAACTTGCGCTCCGCGCCCCAGAAACAGCCAAGTGCGAACACCGCCTGCTCAAGGCCATCAGGATAAGGCGGCTGGATCGCATGGCCGTTGACAAAATGGGTCTTGGCCGTCGGGATCGGCGTCGCACGTCCCGGCAGCGCCTCGGAGGCATCAGGCAATGCGGTGGTCTTGCGCATGAAGAACATCGGTCGCTCCTGTCATGAATGGCTGGACGCTAATATAAGGAGCCGCCGCGAAAACGGCAGATGCGCGGCGATCCGGCGACACATTTAGTTGCGCGAATAGCCGATCAGCGGCTTGCGCGGCCGGAACAGCAGCATCAGCAACAGCCCGATCACGCCCATCACGGCCCAGACCGGCTGGTCGAGGATCAGCCGAACCAGCGGCCACAGCGACGGCGCGCTGCTCTCCATCATCGCGCGAAACGACGCCTGACTGGCCTGATGGACATCGTTCCAAAACTCGCCGAGCCTGGTCAGCCGCAATGCCTGATCGGCGATCGAACGCGCGCCGTCATAGATCAGAAAAATGAACCCGCCGGCCAGCAACAGCAATCCAACCAAACGAAACAAACCGCGGATCATGCGACATACCCCAGACCAGAGCCCCGGCCATACCGGCCACGGGCCCGAATGACAAGCATCTCCGGCCGGGTTCGACAGGTTCCAGAACGATTGGCCGGGCTCGAAAAGCAGGGTGGAAAGCGTTGACGCTGGCGGACCGCCGCTCTATAAGGTACGCCATTGGCGGTGGGCGCAATCCTGCCGCCGCTGTTCTTTGGGTGCGCCACCGGTTTGGCGATCGACCCGAAGCCGGCGGTTCAACCATCCAGAACACCAATCAGCGTCGGGTCCGTTTCTTCAGCGGCCACCAGCGTTGATCAGAAACAACGCTCGCAATTGCAGCCCGGTCGCCCATCTGGGCGCCGCTGAAGGATTTGAGACTTATGGCCAATACGACCTCCGCCAAAAAGGCGACTCGCAAGATCGCAGCCCGCACCATCGTCAACAAGTCGCGCCGCACCCAGATGCGCGGATCGATCCGCAGCGTCGAAGAAGCCATTGCGAGCGGCGACAAAGAGGCCGCGATCAAGGCCATGGCGCATGCCGAACCGGCTCTGATGAAGGCCGCGCAGCGCAGCATAGTTCACCGCAACCATGCGAGCCGCAAAGTCTCGCGCCTGACCAAGCAGATTTCCAAGATCGGCCAGCAGCCGGCACCGGCCGCGACCTGATCGCAGCTGGCTGATCGGCTCGTAGCAAGCTGCGATGTGATCGCTATGCGGTTCGCCTGAACGGATCGACCCAATCAAGCCCGGCCTCGCGCCGGGCTTTTTTGTGCGTGGCCTGACAACTCACATCTCCGGGGCTCATGTCCAAGGCTCGTGTCCTAGATCATGTGCCGAAAGGCTCGCGCGTCGAAGGCTCGTGTCCAAGGCTCGTGTGTCGAAGGCTTATGCGAAGGCTCGCGCGTCGAGAGTTCCTTGCGCGCGTGGTTTTGGAATCATCGTGGTGAGGCCTCCTCGTCGATTGCGCGCCTCATCAGCAGCGATGACCGCATCGACACCGATCACGCGCCGCAACAATTTGCCGGTTCATGTCTGTCCGCCTGCGAATCGGTTCAAACATTTCCGTCTTTTTTTTCGATGCCGGCTTTGCCGCATCGCACATCAATCAAGCGGTGATCCGTTGCACGTTTTTCCTGCGCCGCAGGCACTATTCGACTCGCAGCGCAAACGATCGCTCCCCGTAATGCGCGCAAAGCCCTGCGACAGTGCAAGATTCAAAATGCAACAGCACAACGTCGGACTGTCACATTTCTCCACGGGAGTTACGTGCATGTTCTGCACAGAAAAAATCGCGTGGGCGTAGTCACTTATCGACATAGCGAGGCTCAGCATTTGAAAAACGCATGGACCAGAGCCTCAATCGTTAAAGCTTTATGAATATTTTTCGAACGCACGCATTCTTGTCACACTGCGTAGCGCGCACGGATTCGTGACGCAGATTCAAAACCTTGTCTCATTGCCCATCGGCACGGCCCGCATGGCGACGTCACGATTGCCTTGTTTGCAGCCGCTTTGCTGAATCAATTTCGTTGCGAGACAAAAACGCTCGTGTATTTCTTAACTCGTTCGCGGCGCCCCGCGGTCCTGACGATCAGTGCGATCGAAGGACACGGGACGGGCAGGCAGGCCAGCGCGGTTTGAATGTCAGCGACGCTTTCCCAGCGTTGGTCGGGTGGCGACTCATAGCGATATGAGATCGTGGTTCTGCGTCTGAAGTCCGAGCATGGCGTTGGCGACAACGCGGTGCACGACCAAGTCAGGAGCATCCGGACGACGCAGAGAGCGGTGAGCCGATCGATCGCGTCGCGCAAGAACGCGGCGCGTTCGGAATCAAGTCTGGGTTTTGAGGCGTCACGAACGAATTAAGTTGTGTTCAAGTTGAGAACTTGCCGCGTTAGTCCGCGGCGAGATGGGGGAGGTTTTATGTTTTTTCCGGCTTCAGATTCTACGCTGAATTTCAGCACCAGCTACACCACCTGCAACTCCTCATCGATTTTGCCCACCATTGATATTTTACGAACTGCAGACAGAACGTCGCGCACGAACTGACCTCGCCACTTCCGTTTCATCACTGACCAGACCAACGGCGACGTCGCCGGACGGCTTGTCTGTGGCGAATGCGGATCAGCGAGGCCATGGCCTCGCAAGCGGCTCTCTACAAGCTCAACGCCGCGCAAGCGGCGCTCCTAAAAAGCGATTCCGTCGCATCCGTCTGCCGTTCCACCCCTCTGTTTTTGAAAAGTCATCACACATGGCAAACATCGAACAAGACCGCTGGTCCCGCGTCAAAGGCCGCCTGCGTTCAAGCGTCGGCGAGGATGTGTTCTCCAGTTGGTTCGCACGCATGGATCTGGAAAGCGTCCAGAGCGAGAGCGTGCAGATGTCGGTGCCGACACGCTTTCTCAAGAGCTGGATTCAGGCGCATTACGCAGAGCGCGTGTTGAGCTGCTGGCAGGCCGAGATGCCGCAGGTGCATCGCGTCGATGTCACCGTCCGCACCGCGATGCGCTGCGTGGCCCCTGTCAAGGAGGCCACAACCGTCGAGGCCAAGCGCAATGAGCGCACCGACCATCGTCCGCCCGCCGATCTGCGCGCCTTCGCGACTGCTCCGGTGTCAGCCAGCCATGACGCGCTCGGCGGCTCGCCGCTCGATCCGCGTTTGACGTTTGCGAGCTTCGTGCTCGGCAAATCCAACACGCTGGCACATGCGGCTGCGCGGCAAGTCGCCGAAGGCCGTCGCGGCGATCCCGTGATGTTCAACCCGCTCTACATTCATGCCGGCGTGGGCCTCGGCAAAACGCATCTGTTGCAGGCCGTGACATGGGCCGGCAATTCCGGCACCGAGCGCAAGGTGCTGTATCTCACCGCCGAGAAATTCATGTACGGCTTCGTTGCCGCGCTGAAAACGCAGACGGCGCTCGCCTTCAAGGAAGCGCTGCGCGGCATCGACGTGCTAGTGATCGACGATTTGCAATTCCTGCAGGGCAAATCCACGCAGGCCGAATTTTGCCACACGCTGAATGCGCTGATCGATGCCGGCCGTCAGGTCGTGATCGCCGCCGATCGTCCGCCGTCGGATCTCGAAAGCCTCGACGATCGCGTGCGCTCGCGGCTCGCCGGCGGCCTTGTCGTCGAAATGGGCTCGCTCGGCGAAGACCTTCGCCTCGGCATCCTGAAATCACGCGTCGCCGCCGCTCGTGCCCATCACGCCACCTTCGATGTGCCCGCGCCGGTGCTGGATTATCTCGCCCGCTCGATCACGCATAATGGCCGCGATCTTGAAGGCGCGGTGAATCGTTTGCTCGCCCATTCCAAACTCAACGCCACTGCCGTGACGCTGGAAATGGCCGAGCGCGAGGTCCGCGACCTCATACGGCCGCAAGAACCCAAGCGTATCAAGATCGAGGACATCCAGCGTGTCGTCGCCCGACAATACAATGTCAGCCGCTCGGATTTGTTGTCGTCGCGCCGCACCGCCAATGTCGTGCGCCCACGTCAGGTCGCGATGTATCTGGCCAAGACGTTGACGCTGCGCTCGCTGCCCGAAATCGGGCGTCGTTTTGGCGGCCGCGACCATACGACGGTCCTGCACGCAGTTCGCAAGATCGAGGCGCTGGTCGGCAAGGACATTGCGCTGAATGACGAGGTCGAGGCTCTGAAGCGCCAGTTGCAAGAACCGATCTGAGCCACGCCCTTCCCTCTCGCCACAAGCGAGAGGGAAGACGAAAAACATCCCGGTGGACCGCCTCGCAGCGCCCTTGCGCTAGCCTCTCATCCACGGCACGTTGCCGTCCCCGCACGGGGTGGCCGCCGGCTACATGCCCCGCTGTGGCGGCTGAATGAACATCACACTCTCGGAATTCGGATCGGGCGGGTTAGGTATGCGGGTCTTGTCATGAAAGTCACGGTCGAACGCGCACAATTGCTGAAGTCGCTGAGCCACGTCCATCGCGTGGTCGAGCGCCGCAACACCATTCCCATTCTCGGCAACGTCTTGTTGCGCGCCGAAAACGGCCGGCTGGCGCTGAAAGCCACCGACCTCGATCTCGAAGTCACCGAGACGCTGCCCGCCGAAACCGCGACCGCTGGCTCGACGACGGTCCCTGCGCACATGTTTTATGACATCGTCCGCAAATTGCCGGACGGCTCGCAGATCGTGCTGGAAAGCGACGGCGACCGCGCCGTCCTCGCCATCAAGGCCGGGCGTTCGCGCTTCACGCTGCAGACGCTGCCGGAAAACGATTTTCCCGATCTGGCCGCCGGCGAGATGACGCACTCTTTTGCACTGCCGGCGTCCTCAGTGAAACGTCTGATCGACCGCACGCAATTCGCGATCTCGACCGAGGAGACGCGCTATTATCTCAACGGCATCTATCTGCACAGCGCGGGCACCTCTGCTGCGTCCACGCTGCGCGCGGTCGCGACCGACGGCCATCGTCTCGCGCAGGTCGATCTGCCGTTGCCGAAGGGCGCATCGGGCATGCCGGGCGTCATCGTGCCGCGCAAGACCGTCGGCGAAGTGCAGCGGCTGATCGAGGACGCCGACGCCGAAGTGACGATCGAACTGTCGCAAGGGAAAATTCGTTTTACGATCGGCAATGTCGTGCTGACCTCGAAGCTGATCGACGGCACCTTCCCGGATTATGGCCGCGTCATTCCGCAGAACAACGACAAGGAACTGATCGTCGACAAGAAGGATTTCGAGGCTGCCGTCGATCGCGTCTCGACGATTTCGTCGGAGCGTGGCCGCGCGGTGAAACTGGCGCTCTCCGCCGGCAAGCTGGTGTTGTCCGTGACGAACCCTGATTCCGGCAGCGCCACCGAGGAGATCGAGGTCGATTACGCCTCCGACGCGCTCGATATCGGTTTCAACTCGCGTTATCTGCTCGACATCGCCGCCCAGATCGAAGGTGAGGTCGCCGTGTTGCGTCTCGCTGATCCCGGCTCGCCAACCTTGGTGCAGGACAAGGACGCCAAAGGCGCGCTGTATGTGCTGATGCCGATGCGGGTGTAGGGATGTCTTGCTTCCCTCTCCCCCTGTGGGAGAGGGTGGCTTCGCGCAGCGAAGCCGGGTGAGGGGTTCATGTCACAGCGACCGCACCATCAATCCATCTCAAAGCCGAGTCGCGGCTTCGCAAAAAACAGATGCGCCGCGCGCCGACCGACGCCGAAGCAGCCATGTGGCAACTGCTTAGAGATCGTCGCTTTGCCGCGTTCAAGTTTCGGCGACAAGTTCCGCTTGTAAATTACATCGTTGATTTTGTCTGTTTCGATAAACAACTCATTATCGAAGTTGATGGAAGTCAGCACGCATTCAACGAGCGCGATATCGTGCGCGATGCAGCACTTAGAAACGCGGGCTTTGCCATCGCCCGCTATTGGAACAATGATGTTCTGCAACAACGAACATCTGTTCTGGAAGATATCCTTGCGAAGCTTGCCGAGAACGAACGCTAACCCCTCACCCGGCACGGACTTCGTCCGCGCCACCCTCTCCCACAAGGGGAGAGGGAAACCGCGCTGCCGTTGTTGGCACCATAGGCGGCGAAGCCGTTCATGACGCCCTCCCGCATTCGCCGCCTGACGCTGACGCATTTCCGCAACTATCGCGCGGCGAGCCTGCGGACGACCGCCGATCTTGTGGTGCTGGTCGGGCCGAACGGCGCGGGCAAAACCAATTGCATCGAGGCGATCTCACTGCTGTCGCCCGGCCGCGGCCTGCGCCGCGCCACGCTCGACGATGTCGCCGACATTCAGGGCGACGGCTCATGGGCGGTCTCGGCGGAAGTCGATGGCGCGGAAGGCCTCGCGACGTTAGGAACGGGAATCGACCCGCCCCGCGCGGACGCCAACACGACGCGGCGTTGCCGGATCGACCGCGAGCCCGTGACATCCGCCACCGCTTTCGGCGATCATCTGCGCATCGTTTGGCTGACGCCGGCGATGGACCAACTGTTCATGGGCGCGGCCTCCGAGCGGCGGCGCTTCTTCGACCGGCTCGTGCTCGCCATCGACAGTCAGCATTCCTCGCGCGTGTCCGCACTGGACCGCGCGTTGCGCTCACGCAACCGCCTGCTCGAAGACCGCCATTTCGACACTCACTGGGCCGATGCCATTGAGCGCGAGACCGCCGAGCTTGCGGTGGCTGTCGCCGCGATGCGTGCGCAGACCTTGACGCGGCTTGCGACAGCGCTCGCTGCGCGCGCTCAGAATTCAGCGTTTCCCGCAGCATTCATTGCGCTCGACGGCTGGATGGAAAATGCGCTGGCCACTGAAACCGCGACCGCGACCGAAGATCGCTATCGCCACATGCTGCGCGACAACAGGCCTAAGGACGCCGCCGCCGGCCGCACGCTCATCGGCCCGCATCTGACCGACCTGCAGGTCGTCTATGCGCCGAAAAATATGCCCGCACGTGACGCCTCGACCGGCGAGCAGAAGGCACTGCTGATCGGCCTCGTGCTCGCCCATGCCGGGCTGGTCGCCGAGATGACCGGCATCGCGCCGCTATTGTTGCTCGACGAGGTGGTGGCGCACCTCGATCCCGGCCGCCGTCGCGCGCTGTTCGACGAGTTGGCCAAACTCGGCGCTCAGGTCTGGATGACTGGTGCGGACCCGTTGGCGTTCGCCGATGTCGGCCCCGCAGGCGAGATGTTCGAGGTCGCGGACGGCGCGATCACGGCGCGAAAATAGCCGTTATCCACCACCACCCGCGCGCATTCCGAAATTGCTGCTTTCGCGCCTTGAAAAAGCATCAAAAAACATCATATCTTCAATACGTTGCACGCCGCTCGTTTACGCTAGGTGAAGCCTGCGATTCGTGGCACAAACATCCATCTCGGCGGCGATATTTTCGCGCTGATTCGGCAGACCTTCATAGGCCCCAAAATGACAGATCCCGCCCGGCAAACGCCCGCCGAAACCGACCCGGCGCTGCCGATCGAATATGGCGCGGAATCGATCCGGGTGCTCAAGGGCCTCGATGCCGTCCGCAAACGTCCTGGCATGTATATCGGCGACACCGATGACGGCTCGGGTCTTCATCACATGGTCTATGAGGTCGTCGACAACGCGATCGACGAAGCGCTGGCCGGTCACGCCACCGCCGTCGAAGTCGTGCTCAATGCCGACGGTTCGGTGACGGTGCGCGACGATGGTCGTGGCATTCCCGTCGACATCCACAAAGGCGAAGGCATCTCAGCAGCCGAGGTCATCATGACCCAGCTTCATGCCGGCGGAAAATTCGATCAAAACTCCTACAAGGTTTCCGGCGGCCTGCACGGCGTCGGCGTCTCCGTCGTCAATGCGCTGTCGAGCAAATTGCAATTGCGCGTCTGGCGCGGCGGCAAAGAGCACATGATCGAATTCGCGCATGGTGACGCCGTCGCGCCGCTCAGCGTCGTCGGCGATGCCAATGGCAGACGCGGCACCGAAGTGACGTTTTTGGCGTCGACCGAAACCTTCACGATGATCGAATATGATTTCGCAACGCTCGAACATCGGCTGCGCGAACTCGCCTTCCTGAACTCCGGCGTCAACATCGTGCTGTCCGACATGCGTCATGCGGTCGAGAAGCGCGAGCAAATGATGTATGACGGCGGCGTCGTCGAATTCGTGAAATATCTCGACCGCAACAAAAAGCCGATGGTGCCCGCGCCGATTATGCTGGCGGCGGAGATCAACGGCATCGGCGTCGAGGCGGCGCTGTGGTGGAACGACAGCTACCACGAGAACGTGCTGTGCTTCACCAACAACATTCCGCAGCGCGACGGCGGCACGCATCTGGCGGGCTTTCGCGGCGCGCTGACGCGGCAGGTCAACGGCTATGCCGAAGTCGTCGCGAAGAAAGAAAAGATCGCGCTGACCGGCGACGACTGCCGCGAAGGCCTCACGGCGGTGCTGTCGGTGAAGGTGCCCGATCCGAAATTCTCGTCGCAGACGAAAGACAAGCTTGTCTCGTCCGAAGTGCGGCCCGTCGTCGAAAGCGCCATCAACGAGGCGCTTCAAACGTGGTTCGAGGAGCATCCTGCCGAAGCCAAGATCATCGTCAACAAGGTGATCGAAGCCGCCGCCGCGCGTGAGGCCGCGCGAAAAGCGCGCGAGTTGACGCGGCGCAAGGGCGCGCTCGACATTGCGTCACTGCCCGGCAAGCTCGCCGATTGTCAGGAGCGCGATCCGGCCAAATCCGAATTGTTCATCGTCGAGGGTGACTCGGCCGGCGGCAGCGCCAAGCAAGGCCGCAACCGTGAATTCCAGGCCGTGCTGCCGTTGCGCGGAAAAATCCTGAACGTCGAACGCGCGCGCTTCGACAAGATGCTCGGCTCCGAGCAAATCGGCACGCTCATCACAGCGTTGGGCACCGGCATCGGCCGCGACGATTTCAATCTTGAAAAGCTGCGCTACCACAAGATTATCTTGATGACCGACGCCGACGTCGATGGCGCGCATATTCGCACGCTGCTGCTGACGTTCTTCTTTCGGCAGATGCCGACGCTGATCGAAGGTGGTTTCCTCTACATCGCGCAGCCGCCGCTCTACAAGGTGACGCGCGGCAAGTCCGAGCAATATCTGAAAGACGAGCGCGCGCTGGAAGATTACCTGATCTCGACGGGTCTGGACGATTGCATCTACATGCCATCGACCGGCGAACACCGCACCGGCCGCGACCTGCAGGCGCTGGTGGAGGATGCGCGCGTGATCCGCAACACGCTGCATAATCTGCACAGCCGCTACAATCGCAGCGTCGTCGAACAGGCCGCTATCGCCGGCGTGCTGCATCCGCGCGTCACCGCCGATATCGACACCGCCAACAAGGCCGCTGCCTATATTGCGCAGCGGCTCGACGTGCTGGCCGACGAGGTCGAGCGCGGCTGGGTCGGCGAATTCCGCGAGGGTGAAGGCTTCTTCTTCACGCGCACGATTCGCGGCGTGAAGGATGTCGCCATGATCGACGACGCGCTGCTCGGCTCGGCCGACGCCCGCAAGCTGGATGAATACGCAGCGTCCTTGCAGGAGGCCTATCCGAAGCCGGGAATCCTGCGCCGCAAGGACAACGAGATGCCGATTCACGGTCCGATCGGCCTGTTCGAGGCGGTGACGGATGGCGGCCGCAAGGGCGTCTCGTTGCAGCGTTACAAAGGCCTCGGCGAGATGAATCCCAGCCAGTTGTGGGAGACGACGCTCGACAAGAACGAGCGCTCGCTGCTGCAGGTGAAGATCAAGGAAGGCGACGAGGCCGACGATCTGTTCACCAAGCTGATGGGCGATGTCGTCGAACCGCGCCGCGAATTTATTCAGGACAATTCGCTGAGTGCGAATGTCGATGTGTAAAATCTGACCTGAGAATTGATGCGAAAAAACCTGCGCGGGTGTTTCCACCCGCGCAGGTTTTTTGATGTGGCCTTACTCCGCCGCTGAGCGATCCAGTTCAAGTCCGATCCCCTTGGCGATGGCTGCTCCAAAGTCCGGATGGATTTTGTACCAGTGGCGCAACATCCGCTCCTGAATCGGCCGTGGATCGGCGATACCCATCATCGGATTCGTCATGGACCCGACGATATTATCGACGAGGTTCTTGCGACCCTGCTTGTCGAGGACTTTCTCCCAGAACAGGCGCGGCTGTCCGTAATAATCCTCGTCGTCGCATTTGAACTCGAAGCGCGCGGCATCGCCCGACAGACGCAATGGCGGCTCGGCGATGGCCGGATTTTCGACCGGCCCACCGAACGAGTTCGGCTCGTAGTCGACCTGCCCGCCATTATTGCCGTTCACCTGCATCGTGCCATCGCGGTGATAGGTGGCGACATTCTTCGCAGCCTTGGGCTGGTTCACCGGAATCTGGTGATAGTTCGCGCCGCCAAGGCGATAACGATGCGCGTCGCCGTAAGACAGCACGCGGTTCTGCAGCACCTTGTCCGGCGAGAAGCCGATACCGGGCACGACATTTGATGGCTCAAAACTGGCCTGTTCGACCTCGGCGAAATAATTGTCGACGTTGCGGTGCAATTCCATCACGCCGACTTCCTGCAACGGATAATCGGCATGCGGCCACACTTTCGTGAGGTCGAACGGATGCACTTTGGCCGTGTCCGCGTCAGCCTCCGGCATCACCTGAATGAACATCGTCCATTTCGGGAAGTCGCCCTTCGCAATGGCATCGATGACATCGCGCGTCGAGAAATCAGGATCGTCGCCGGTCATTTTGGCGGCGGCGGCATCCGAGAAATTTTTAACGCCCTGCTGGCTCTTCAGATGAAATTTGACCCAGTGCCGCTCACCCTTGGCGTTCCAGAACGAGAAGGTATGCGACCCGAATCCGTGCATGTAGCGCGCTGATATCGGCGTGCCGCGATCGCTGTAAAGGAACATGACCTGGTGCAGCGCTTCCGGTGACAGGCTCCAGTAATCCCAACGACGCCAATGCGGCTTCAGATGCGTGCCGGGATCGCGCTTCTGCGTGCGGATAAAATCGGAAAATTTGAGCGGATCGCGAATGAAAAAGATCGGCGTGTTGTTGCCGACCAAATCCCAGTTGCCGTCTTCGGTGTAGAATTTCATGGCGAAGCCACGCGGATCGCGCGCGGTATCGGCTGAGCCCGCTTCACCGCCGACAGTCGAAAAGCGCGCGAACATCTCAGTCGTCTTGCCGACTTTCGAGAACAGCGCCGCGCAGGTCAAATGCGATATATCCTTCGTCACCTTGAACGTTCCGTAGCCGCCATAACCCTTGGCGTGCACTACGCGCTCTGGAATTCGCTCGCGGTTGAAATGCGCCATCTTCTCGATCAGATGGTAATCCTGCATCAGCATCGGTCCGCGTGGACCGGCGGTCAGAGAATTTTGGTTGTTCTCGATCGGCCGACCGAAAGCGGTCGTCATTTGCGGGTTGGGCTTTTTGTCTGTCACGTCTGCACTCCTTCGGTTGGCGCGCTGTGATCGCGCCGATAGATGTGAACGGATAGCGACGGGATTGGTCCCGACGAACAGACAGTTTATTCAGACGGCTTCCAATTGAAGGTGTAACGGGTTGACCAAGCTGACTTTTAGATTTTGCAGCCGACCTCTCGGTGTCTTCAGAATGTTCCACTTGGCGCATAATGGGCGGATCTCGTGATCGACTGGCGTAATGTTTCCCTGCTCGGCATCGACGTCGGCTTTTCCGAACGATTGAAAACAACCGGCATTGCCTCCTATCGTTACGGTCAGGATGTACGCCTGCATTGTGTCGGGTCACAGGCCGCAGATCGCGCAGCGGCGCTGTCCGATGGCACGCTTTACGACGCTATCGCGATCGACGGGCCGATCGTTTCCGATCCCGCCAGTGTCGCCGCGCGGCATTGCGAACATGTGCTGGCACGCGGCCTGTTCGGCAAACGGTGCAAGGCGGGCTTCAGCCATTTCGGCACCGGGCTGAAGCTGCGTCAGGCCGCTACGGCGATCGCCGCCGAAATGCCAACGCATCGGCGAAGTACGACAGCGCCGGTCGTCGAGGCGTTTCCAAATGCGTTTCTTGGCGTGCTGATCGACGACGATGCATATGCGAGCTTCGCGACGCCCGTTCCGCGCGGACAAAAGTCCGACATTTTCTTTGCGCGCGCGGTTGAAAATGGCCGTTTCGACGATCTGTTCGACGAACTCAACTGGACCGACGACAGGCTGCGCGATGCCATCAGGCGTATCGCTGTCATCAAGACTCGTGTCGCGCATGAGCATCGCGCCGCTTTGGTGTGCTTGCTCACCGCCGCCTGCGCGCTGGCCGACAAGGCGCAATATGTAGGCGACGAGGCCGGCGGATTTATCTGCCTGCCGGCGAAGGCGCTATGGGCGCAGTGGGCACGAAACGCGCTGCCATGACCACCGCAATCCATGATAGCTTGTGGTCGTCCCGACCCGATGGAGGCCCCGATGCGCGTCGAAGCGATCCAGCCCGACATCACCGCCGCAAGCTATCTTAATGGCGCGCAGTTCATCGATGCCTACAGCACGCTGACGAGCGACACCGCGCTCACGGCGCGGCAGGCGGCCGAGCGGATGTTTTCAAGGCAACCGCGCTGGATTGCGGGCTTGATGGCGGCCCGCGACCGGATCGTCAGCCTGTTCGGATTGAAGACGGAACAGGCCGCGCGATCGTCAGCGTCCAACCGTGTCGGCATGTTCCCTGTTCTCGACGAGACACACAACCGCCTTGTCGCCGGCCTCAACGATCGTCATCTCGATTTTCGTGTCGTCGTCGATGTCGCGGAGGCCGGGCAGCAACAGCGCGTCACTGCGACTACGATTGTTCTGACGCATAACCTGCTTGGGCGAGTCTATCTCGCGATCATCATGCCGTTTCATCGCCTGATCGTGCGTGCGATGCTGCGGCAGGTTGCAAATTAAAGCTCACTTCCCGTCGCTCAGCAGCTTGCGAAACTTCGCGATTTCCTGCGGCACGAATTGCGCCAGATAGGCCGGATTCATTTCGGTCTCATCGGCCGGTGACGATCCGAGATCGTCGAGCCGCCTGACGAAGTCGGCGCTGCCGACACCGGCACGCATCGCCGCGTTGAGTTTGGCGATGATCGGGGCTGGCGTGCCTTTCGGCGCGAACAGCGCGTACCAGCCCTGAATATCGAAAGCGGGCAACCCCGCTTCCCTCGCCGTCGGCACGTCGGGCAGATGCGGCAGCCGCGTTTTCGAGGCGAGCGCGAGGCCCCGCACGAGGCCGCCCTGAATCGCGGGCGTCACCGAGGCTGACGAGTCGCACAGCCCGTCGATCTGCCCGCCGATCAGATCGTTCAATGCCGGCCCGCCGCCGCGATAGCCAACCAGCGCGACGTCGATGCCCGCCGCATGAATGAAAGCTTTGCAGAATAGATAATTCTGCGAGCCGACGCCGGAATGGCCGATATTCAGCTTGCCGGGATTCTGTTTCGCGTCGGCGATCAAATCGGCCAGCGTCTGCCCCGGAAAATTCTTGCGCACCGCGACGATCGCCGAGCTTTTGCTGAACATGCCGATCGGCGCGAAATCCTCCGGTGTGAATTTGACGTCGGGCGTGAACAGATACACTGCGGTGTTGGTGCCGCTATTGCCCTGCACGATGGTGTAACCATCGGGTGCCGCTTGCGCGACGCGCGTCAATGCGACGGCCCCACCGGCTCCACCGATATTTTCGATGATGATGCGCTGGCCGAGCGTCCGGCCCATCTGCTCGGCGATCAACCGCGCATTGACATCCGAACTGCCGCCGGCGGCGAACGGAACGATCAAGGTGATCGGCCGGTTCGGATAATCCTGCGCGACGGCAGGCCGCGCCATCACTATGAAACACGCAGCAACAAGACACGGCAGCACACGCCGGGACATCAGCCCAAACCAAGACATCGCGTTGTTTCCCTGCCGTTTTGCCGCAGTCTACGAAGGATGGCAGGCGGATGGCAAAGCAAATGAACGCTGCAGCGCGAAGGGCTACTCCCTCACATCGGCACGGTAGGATTTCGACACGATCTGCCAGCCGTCGTTCAGTTTCATCGCGATCAGATAGTCGGTGAAATAACGCGGCGGCAACTGGCAACGCACTTTCACGAAGGCCGTCGCCTCATCAGAGCGATCGATCGTCACGATAAAATCCTCGCGCGCCTTCGGCGGTGACTTTTTCTCGGCGCGCTTGCGCACCATTGCGAGCCAGTCCGCCACCGGCAGCACTTTCAATTCGCCATTGTCCTGCCAGCGCAGATCGGCCGTCGGATGAAAGATCGCGCCGATTTTGTCGGCGTCGTTGTCGTACAGGCCGTCAAAATAATGCTGGATCACCGCTTCGACGGTGGAACGGTCGTAAGCCATATCGCTCTCCCTGAGTGTTGCCGCACGGTATCAAGCCTTGTCCAATCGGCAAGCGGTTGTGCCGCACGCCGCGAGCCTGTTATGCAGGGCCGACAATCTCAGCAAGGTTTTGACCATGACCATCCGTCTGCACCGCGGCGATCTGCCGGACCTCAGCCGCTATACGGATTCGGTCGCGATCGACACCGAAACCATGGGCCTCAATCCGCATCGCGACCGGCTCTGCGTCGTGCAGCTTTCGCCGGGCGACGGCAGCGCCGATGTCGTGCAGATCGCGAAGTCACCCGGCGACGCGCCGAACCTCAAGAAACTTCTCAGTGATCCGAAGGTGACGAAAATCTTCCATTTCGCGCGCTTCGATCTCGCGGCACTTTACAACGCCCTCGGCGTGATGCCGCAGCCCGTCTATTGCACCAAGATCGCGTCGCGGCTGGTGCGCACCTATACCGATCGGCACGGCTTGAAGGACCTCGTGCGCGAGGTGCTCGGCGTCGATCTGTCGAAGCAGCAGCAATCGAGCGACTGGGGCGCGGACACGCTCACCGATGCGCAGATGGCCTATGCCGCGTCCGATGTTCTGCATTTGCAAGGGCTGCGCACGAAACTCGATGCGATGATCGCCCGCGAAGGTCGCACCGAAATAGCGCAGGCCTGCTTCGACTTTCTGCCGACCCGCGCACGGCTCGATCTGGCCGGCTGGGCCGAAGCGGACATCTTCGCCCATTCCTGAACCCATAAAAGCCCGACGTCATTTAGCCGTGTTTGCATCGCCTGTTCAGGAATCCAAACGATCGCGCCAATGCGGGGCTGCAAAATCCCTGATTTTGCAATAGTGTAGCGCGACGATCCGACATCCAGACGGTCTTGGAGACGTGGTGTATTCGGTTCACGACCAAACGGCGGGCGGCCAGAGCATTCAGGCCGGGATGGACGTGCGCTTTGCCCGCGCCGCGCGCCACAGCCGTTGGGTGCGCTTTCTCCGCATTGCCGTGCCCGGAATGGTCGCGCTGTCGCTGGCGATGATCGTCGGCGTTTCGGTTTTCAATCCATTTCGCATTTTGACCCAGTTGCCGCTTGATGTGAGCGGCATGGTCGTCTCTGGCACCAAGATCACGATGGAAGCGCCGCATCTCGCGGGCTTTTCGCCGGATCAGCGCCCCTATGAACTCTGGGCCAAGACCGCGACGCAGGACATCACCAATCCCGACAAGGTCGAATTGACGATCGTGCGCGGCAAGGTGCTGACCGAAAATCGTTCGACCGTGACGCTGGAAGCGATGACTGGCCTCTTCGACACCAAGGCGCAGATGCTCGATCTGCGCAAAAACGTGTTTCTGCAGACCTCCGAAGGCTA
>JAYUEY010000102.1:0-31436 GCA_043739005.1 Tardiphaga sp. | reverse complement strand
GTATCGCTTCGTCGGCATCGAGCCGACCCAGCAAGCCATCCTCGTCAACAAAAGCTCGGTGCATTTTCGTGCCGATTTCGAACCTATCGCCGAAACCATTATCATCTGCGCCGCACCGGGCGCGATGCCAGCAGACACCGCTGCATTGCCGTGGACCCGGTTACGCCCCGGTATCCGGATCAAGCCAAACGGCGTGGCCTTTGCGCCGCCTCAAATCAAATCAGCAGCACAAGGATAAACCCATGCCCACACTCGACCGCATCGACGGTTTCGCCGCCGACCTCACCGCGATCCGTCACGATCTGCACGCCCACCCCGAGATCGGTTTCGAGGAGGTTCGCACCTCCGGCATCGTTGCCGAACAGCTTGCATCATGGGGTGTGGAAGTCCATCGCGGCCTCGGCGGAACTGGCGTCGTCGGTGTCTTGAAAGGCAAAGGTTCCGGTACAAAGCGCATCGGCTTGCGTGCGGACATGGACGCGCTGCCGATGGAAGAAAACACAAATCTAAAATGGCGATCGACCATTCCCGGCCGCTTCCACGGCTGTGGCCATGACGGCCACACCACCATGCTCCTGGGCACCGCGCGTTATCTCGCAGAGACGCGCAATTTCGACGGCACCGTGCACTTCATCTTTCAGCCCGCAGAAGAAGGCCTTGGTGGTGCACGGGCTATGATTAAGGACGGTTTGTTCTCGCAATTTCCTTGCGACGAAATCTATGGCCTGCACAATGCACCCGATCTGAACCACGGCGAGATCGCGATATTCCCCGGCCCGGCCATGGCAGGCGCGGATTTCTTTGACATCACTGTCACCGGCTATGGCGCCCATGGCGCGATGCCGGAGCGCTCGAAAGACCCGGTCGTCATCGCGATGGCACTCGGTCAGGCAATGCAAACCATTGTCAGCCGCAACGTCAATCCGCTGAAATCCGCTGTGCTGTCGATCACGCAGATTCACGCAGGCTCGGCCTATAATGTGATCCCGAACGAAGCCAAACTTTGCGGCACCGTCCGTGCCTTCGACGACGGCATACGCAAGTTGATTCGTGAGCGCATGCGCGCGCTGTGCGCTGGCATGGCAGTCGCATTCGACTGCGAGATCAACGCCGATATCCGGGACATTTTTAGCGTGCTGGTCAATCAGGAAGAACAATCCAACGCCGTGGCAGAAGTCGCACGCACCATCGTCGATCCGGCCAAGGTATTTACCACCTCACGCCCGAAAATGGGCAGCGAAGATTTCGCCGACATGTTGCATGCGGTGCCCGGCGCTTATTTCTGGCTCGGCCATGACGGCTCGGTGCCGGTGCACAACCCCGGGTTTGTACTCGATGACAAAATCCTGCCGATCGGGGCCAGCATGTTCGCGCGCATCGTCGAGACGCGGCTGCCATTGGCGGCTTAAAAACACACCGTCACGTCATAGCTAATCTGTTGTGCCGTCGATCTCAGTCTTCATCCCAAGTAAGACGTGGATTGCCGGCAAATTGAACGCGAAGATGTGCGCTGCGCCATGAATGACGACCCGGGGCACGACTTAGATAGGACACACTATGGCCGACGGCATCGCGACCTCATCGACCGCACTCCACGACTTGACGGCCATCTATCTGCTCAAAGGCTATAAGGCCAAATCCTTTTCGCCAAGCGAGGTTCTTGAGGATGTCCTAAAGCATATCGAAGCATGGGAGCCGCACATCAAGGCGCTTTACGCCTTCGATCCCGATGGCGCGCGAAACGTTGCAAAACAGTCTACCGAACGCTGGTACAACAGCGCACCGCAAGGCGCGCTCGACGGCGTGCCAACGACAATCAAGGACAACATCGCCACCAAAGGCACACCCGTTCCGCTCGGTTCGGCGGCGACCACACTCACCCCCGCCATCGTGGATGCGCCTCCATCTGCGCAGCTGCGTGAAGCCGGAGCCGTGATCTTCTCGAAGACCACGATGCCGGATTACGGCATGTTGTCATCGGGACTTTCCAGCTTCCACCCGCTGACGCGCAACCCGTGGGATTTGGCGATGAACCCCGGCGGCTCCAGCGCCGGTGCAGGTGCCGCTGGTGCGGCCGGTTATGGCCCGCTGCATCTCGGCACGGATATTGGCGGCTCCGTCCGCTTGCCAGCCTGCTGGTGCGGCCTCGTTGCGCTAAAACCATCGCTGGGGCGAATCCCCGTCGATCCGCCCTATGTCGGCCGTTGCGCCGGCCCGATGACGCGCACCGTCGATGACGCCGCACTGATGATGAGCGTGCTGTCGCTGCCGGACGAGCGCGACGGCATGAGCCTGCCGCCAGCAGACATTGCCTGGCACGATCTGGCGATCAATCTGAAAGGCAAGCGGATCGGACTGATGCTCGATCTCGGCTTCGGCCTGCCGCTCGAACAGGCCGTACGCGACGTCGTGACATCAGCCGCAAAAGCCTATGAGGCCGCCGGCGCTATCGTCACCGAGGTGCCGTCGGTCATGACCGGCAAGATGTTGATCGGGCTGGATGCATTCTGGCGAGCCCGCTCATGGGACGACATTTCAAAATTGCCGCTCGGACAACAAGCGAAGATCCTGCCGTTCATTTTCCAGTGGGCGGAAGGTGGCGCAAAACTTTCGGGCATTGATGTCATCAGAGGGTTCAATGCGACAATGGCAATCCGCGCAGAGGCCGTAAAACTGTTTGCTAATGTCGATTATGTGATCTCTCCAGTTGCGCCGATCGTGAAGTATTCGGCAGAACTTGCGTCGCCGACCGACGACGCGCAGCGCCCGCTCGAACATATCGGCTATACTGTCGCGTGGAATATGGCGGAAAATCCGGCCGTCTCGATCAATGGCGGTTACGACGCGGTAGGCTTTCCCATCGGCGTGCAGATCGTCGGTAAACGCTTCGACGATCTCGGCGTGCTGAAGATGGCGAAAGCCTTCGAGGGCCTGCGTGGTCGACAGAAGCCGTGGCCTCACGCGCCAGCGTAACCAATTCGTCCCTCATCGGCAGCAAACACACGAAGATCGCTTTCGCGCTTGACGATCTGTCAAACCATCCTCTTGATATGAATGGATCGTCGGTTCATGACGTGCGAATGGCACGCCTGCCCGGCGATAACGGCTCTGCAAAAACAAGAACATTAAAGGAAACGCACATGGCCTACGAGACGATCAAATACGAGGTCGCCGACCAAATCCTCACCATCACGCTGAATCGCCCTGAGAAACTCAATGCCTTCAACGCGACGATGCAGGCCGAGCTGATCGCCGCTTTCGATGCCGCCGACGCCGACGACAACGTGCGCGCGATCATCGTGACCGGCGAAGGCCGTGGTTTTTGCGCCGGAGCTGACCTTTCCTCCGGCGCGGATACCTTCGATCGCGACGCTAGACGTGGCCCCGTCAAGAAGCTCGCGGATGGCAGTACAGATTATAGCGATCCGATGGTCCGCGACGGCGGCGGTCAGGTGACGCTGCGCATCTTTAAATGCCTCAAGCCTGTGATCGGCGCGATCAACGGCCCGGCCGTCGGCATCGGCGTCACAATGCAGCTCGCAATGGATATCGGCATCGCCTCGGAGAACGCCCGCTTCGGCTTTGTGTTCTCGCAACGGGGCATCGTGCCGGAAGCAGCCTCATCATGGTTTCTTCCGCGCATCGTCGGCATCTCGCAGGCGCTGGAATGGTGCTATTCCGGCAAGGTGTTTCCGGCGCAGGAAGCGCTGGCCGGCCGCCTCGTCAGCAAGGTCGTCGCAGCGGACGAGCTTATCCCGACCGCCCGCGCACTTGCCAAAAGCTTCATGGAAAAAACTGCGCCCGTATCGGTCGCGCTGATCCGCCAGATGATGTGGCGCATGATGGGCGCGGACGATCCGATGGAAGCGCACAAGGTCGATAGCCGCGGTATCTACGCGCGCGGTCGCTCAGACGACGTGAAGGAAGGCGTGGTCTCGTTCCTCGAAAAGCGCCCGGCGCAGTTCAAGAATACGGTGTCGAAGGATATGCCGAATTACTATCCGTGGTGGAGCGAGCGCGAATATAAATAAATACTAAAATTTTTTGTAGGGTGGGCTAAGCCGATTGCGGCGAGCCCACCGACAAAATCAAAGTAATAGTGGTGGGCAAAGCGATAGCGGTGGGCCCGGCAATGAGCGCACCTCTATCCATCCGACAGTCCCTTTACATTATCAACGCGACGCGGCCGATTGCCTGGCGGTCGGTCAGCAATCGCATAGCCGTTGCAACGTCTTCCAGCGGCAGCTGGTGCGATACGTTCGGCTTAATCCGGCCCTCCTCCGCCCATGCGTGTAGCGCCTTGGAACGTATCTCGCCCAAAGTCGGATTTTTTCGTACGGCTTCGCCGGCGCGAACGCCAAGTACGCTCGCGCCCTTGATAAGCACGAGATTGGTCTTGGCCACGCCGATGCCACCGGTAAAGCCGATAATCAGCAACCGCGCGCCCCAGTTGATACAGCGCAGGCTCTGTTCGAAAATCTCGCCACCAACCGGGTCAAACACGACGTCCGCACCTTTGCCTTCCGTGATGCGTTTGACGGCATCACGGAACGGTCCGTCGCTATAGAGCACACCATGATCTGCACCGCGTGCTCTGGCGACATCAAGCTTCTCCTGCGACGATGCGCAAGCAATCACGACAGCACCAAGCAGTTTGCCAAGTTCGACAGCCGCGAGGCCGACACCGCCGCCCGCACCATGCACGAGAAGCACCTCGCCCTGCGTCACTTGCCCGCGATCGATCAGTGCATGATACGCTGTGCCGTGCGCGGCCAGAAACGTCGCTCCTTCCGCATAGTTGAAAGTCGAGGGCATCGGAGTCAGTTGCGACGGCAACACCACGGTTTCATCGGCGAAGCCGCCATGGCGCAGCTTGACGATCACGCGATCATCGACTTTGTGTCCCGCAAAATCGCCAAAGACTTCAACGATATCGCCAGCCGCTTCCATACCGGGCGTGAATGGCAGATCGGGTTTGAGTTGATATTCACCCTTTGTCATCAGAATATCGGGAAAGTTAATCCCAGCCGCCTTGATCGCGACGCGGATTTGTCCCGCCTTTAAGGCAACAGATTCAACGTGCTCGACGCGCAGGCTCTCAGGGCCACCGAGCGCGCGGCAGACGATCGCGCGGGACATCAGGTAGCACTCGCATTTCGTCGCGCCAGCGCCTCGCGGATCAACGGCATACGGTCGTTGCCGAAATACATGTCGGTTCTGTCGATATAGATTGTCGGCGAGCCGAAGCCTCCGCGTGTCATCACCTCGTCGGTATTGATCTTGAGTTGCTCTTTAACAGCGGGATTAGCGATGCCGTTGAAAAACACCTCGTGATCGACACCAACGCGCTCGCAGATGCCGGCCAGCACGGCATCCTGCGAAATGTCGAGATCGTCGCCCCAATAGGCTTCGAACACCGCCGTCGCGAACTGCACGAGCTTGCCCTCGGGTGCCAGCCAGATGCAGCCGCGCATCGCCTTGACGCTGTTCACCGGGAACACGCGCGGCGGCATCACGATCTTCAGGTCGGCCGACCGCGCCCAATCCGCAAGATCCTTCTTGCTGTAATTGGCTTTCGCAGGCACTGGCGTCTTGCGCGATTCATAGACGCTTGGGTTGATCGAATTGAAGATACCGCCGACGAGGATCGGCCGCCATGTGATCTGCTCGTCGAACTCCTTGGCAATCGGCTGAATGTTGTGAAAAGCGAGATAAGTCCAGGGACTGGAACAGTCGAAAAATACTTCGATCATAAGGGGCGTCTCCTTTTATTAATTTTGTTCTTCATTTGGCGTGAGACTATTGCTGCTGCGCATGCGATGGCTGATCCACGCCGAACATGATCCTGCGCGCCTGCTCGTCCATCGGACGCTTGTCCTGCTGACCGACCGCCAACCCCACCTGCACCTGCGGGCGCGCGCGGACACGTGCAAACCAGCGCTTTACATGCGGAAAATCATCAAGCGTGAGGCCTTGCGCCTTGTGCGTCATCACCCACGGAAAGCAGGCCATGTCGGCGATCGAATACACGCCTGCGATATGATCGCGGCCATCGGCGAGATGCCTATCGAGCACGCCGTAAAGCCGCCTGGCCTCTCGCGCATAGCGATCGATCGCATAAGGAATCTTTTCGGGTGCGTACAAAAGAAAATGCCCGTTTTGGCCGAGCATCGGGCCAAGGCCAGCCATCTGCCACATTAACCATTGCAGTACGTCATATTTGCCGCGCGCATCCTGCGGCATGAAGCGACCGGATTTTTCGGCAAGGTAAATCAGGATTGCGCCGCTCTCGAAGATCGACATCGGCGCGCCGCCGCCAACCGGATCATGATCAACGATCGCCGGCATCCGACCATTCGGGCTGAGCTTCAGAAAATCTGGCTTATGCTGATCGCCTTGTCCCAGTTGCATAGGATGCAGCGCGTATCGCAACCCGCATTCCTCCAGCATGATCGAGATCTTCCAGCCATTTGGCGTCGGCGCATAATGCAGATCGATCATGGAACCTCCAATTTTTTAGCGATCATAGCCGGGCATGCAGGTGTGCGACAATGCCATATACGCCACCGCGACGGCATGGCAGATAGACGTTCAGAAAATTCCGAGGAGACGGTCCTATGCTATTCCCGACCACCATCGCCGGCTCGCTACCGAAGCCCGAATGGCTCGCCGAGCCCAATAAATTGTGGCCGACCTGGCGCTCGCAGGGGGACGAATTGGCGCGCGCCAAGCGCGACGCGACTTTGCTGGCGGTGAAGGTGCAGGAAGATGCCGGCGTCGATATCGTCACCGAGGGCGAGCAAGCGCGGCAACACTTCGTGCATGGGTTTCTGGAGAAGATCGATGGCATCGATTTCGCCAATAAGGTTGAGATGGGAATCCGCAAGGATCGCTACAAAGCGATGGTGCCGCAGGTCGTGGCACCGTTGCAGTTGAAGGGCCGCGTCCATGCCTTCGAAGCGCGCGCTGCCCGGGCGCATACCAACCGCAAACTGAAATTTACGCTGCCCGGCCCGATGACAATTATCGATACTTTGTCGGACAGTTTTTACGGCGACCGCGTCAAGATGGCGTTTGCCTTTGCAGATTTGCTCAATCAGGAAGCGCTCGCGCTGCAAGCCGACGGTGTCGATATGATCCAGTTCGACGAACCGGCCTTCAACGTGTTTATGGACGAGGCTACCGACTGGGGCGTCGCAGCGCTGGAGCGCGCGGCCCAAGGCCTGACCTGCGCGACCGCCGTTCATATCTGTTACGGCTACGGCATCAAGGCCAATACGGACTGGAAGGATACGCTCGGCGGTGAATGGCGACAGTATGAGCAAATTTTTCCGGCGATCGATGCAAGCTCGATTCAGCAGGTCGCGATCGAATGCCGCAACTCGCGCGTCCCATTGGAATTGCTCGGATTGCTAAAGGGCAAGATCGTACAGGCCGGTGTCATCGACGTCGCATCTGACGAGATCGAAACGCCCGAGGATGTCGTCGCCACCATCGAAGCCGTGATGAAGCATGTGCCGAAGGTGAATATTGTCGCGACCACAAATTGCGGTATGGCCCCGATGCATCGCGATATCGCCGAGGCGAAGTTGCGCGCGCTTGGTGCTGGCGCAAAACTGGCAAGAGAGCGACTGGGATAGAGTACGCCGATGCGGTCATGCTGAGGCGCTTATTGCGTCGCGCTTTTGTGCGGTGACGCAAGGGTGCAACTAAGACAAGCACCTCAGAGTAACGGCGCTTCTGCGGTGGACGCTATCAGCTGCACCACGGGCAGATAGCCCGCCTGCAAGGCCCGCAAGGTCGATGGCGGCGTCAGTAAATCTACTTCATCAGCCTCGAAAGCAGCAGTGCTGTAGCCCGCGAACGACCAGCGCAGCAACCTGCTTTGCGTAACTAGAAATGCTTCATCTTCGACCGCGATCATTGCACCATCCGGCAAATCGGCAATTGGGCATGGTAACGGATGCAAGCGCTTCGCGCGGCCCTTCAATCGTTCGCTGTGCAACACGGAATCGATCTCCGGGGCGCGCGCATCGCCTAAGCCATTGCCCGTGCACCATGCAGCGCGAAACCGCTCGGCATCATCGCGACGACAATAGAAACAGGGCCGATGGCCTGCCGCAAGTGCGGTGACCTCATCAAGAAAAAACAGCTCCGTCCAGCTTCGCTCAGCCATCACCTCGCGTTGGCGGCCCCGAAATTCGCAGACACAAATAAGCCAAGCCGGGTTCGACCAGCGTTTGGTCAGTAGTGTTTTGGTCTGCGGATCATGGATGATGCCGCGATTGCCGGTGAACATGCCACGCTCCGGCGCGGCGACGATCTCTCCGAACGGCGTGACGCGGTTCTGGAGTGCCATCGCGAACTAGGCCGCACCGTCTCGCAAGGGCGGAGCGAAGGCCAAGCCCAGATCCCACGGAAAGAAGATCCACGTATCCTGCGACACTTCGGTGATGAAAGTATCGACTAGCGGCCGGCCCAGCGGCTTGGCATAGATGGTCGCGAAATGCGCGTCGGGAAGCGCCTCGCGCACCATCCGCGCGGTCTTACCGGTGTCAACGAGATCATCGACAATTAGCAGGCCCTTGCCGGTGCCGCCCCCGAGTTTCATCGTTTCTTCCGAGACACTTTTCAGCATCAGCAAGTCACCTTGCTTAGTATGATCGTAGCTGGCGATGCAGACCGTATCGATCACGCGCACGCCAAGCTCGCGTGCAACGATCGCTGCGGGCACGAGACCACCGCGCGTGATGGCGATGATGGCGTGAAACGGCCCGGCGCTGTTGAGCCGCCATGTCAGCGCGCGGCAGTCGCGGTGGAATTGATCCCACGAGACCGGAAAGGCTTTGCCGGCGCGCTCTTGCGCGCTCATTTCGGGATGTTCGGCCATGTCGTCTCCTTATGCGGGACGTTGGAGATTGAGTTGCGTCAGCATCAGTTTAATGGCCTCGATCGCGGCGGCGAGTTTTTCGGGATCGCGCGTGCGCACCACGAGGCTGGTGTTCGGCTTCTTGTCCTCGTCGAGAAACGGATAGCTGCCGATCATCGTGTCGGGATGTGCCTTGGCGATCTCGCGCAAAGGTCCGCCGATATCGCCCTCGCGCGCATTGGCCTTGACCTGATCCGACAGCATGCGGACGCCGGATTTCAGCTTCGGCGCGACGATGTCCATCATCGCCTGCATGATGGAGGGCACACCGGCCATGACAATGACATTGTCGATCATGAAGCCAGGTGCGAGGATTGTGGCGCTCTGGATCAGTTCGGCGGTATCAGGAATGCGCGCCATGCGCATCCGCGCCTCGTTCATCTCGGCAGGCGTAAAGCGCTGTGCGAAGCGCGCAACGACCTCGGGATGGTGATCGATGCTGACGCCAAAGGCTTTGGCGACGCTGTCGGCGGTGATGTCGTCATGGGTCGGCCCGATGCCGCCGGTGGTGAAGACATAATTGTACTTCGCCCGCAGCGCATCGAGTGCCTCGATGATCGCGGTCTCGTCATCGGAGACGACGCGCACCTCGGTCAGGTCGATACCGAGATTTGTCAGGTATTCGGCGATAAAGCCGATGTTCTTGTCCTTGGTGCGGCCCGACAAAATCTCGTCGCCAATGACTAGAATGCCCGCCGTGACGATTTCGCTCATGGATTCTCCTTACCGCCCAGCGGCCATCGCGCATGTTTGCCTTCGCCCGACACCAAAGTCACCGGCTGTTGCTGGCGAAATAAGCAACTCGACGCTCTATTTTCGAGCATTACGCGGATCGCATTGGCAAATACAACGGTCTGATGCATATCGCGCCCGGCGGCCTCTTGCTACCACCCCTTTTTGTCATGCACACTCGACGAACAGTCTGGATACATTGACAAGATGGCAGTCGCGTTTGACGAAATGAACGGCCCGGGTGGCGACCTTCGCCCGGCTTATGAAGAATTGTCGCGCTGGCTGAAGGAAACGCCACCCGACGCCCTGGAATATCGACGTCGGGAAGCCGAACTGCTGTTCCGGCGGATCGGCATCACCTTCGCGGTCTATGGTGAGGCTGAATCGACCGAGAGACTGATCCCCTTCGATGTCATCCCGCGGATCATGTCGGCGAAGGAATGGACCCACCTCGAACTGGGCTTGAAGCAGCGCGTCCGCGCCATCAACATGTTCTTGCGCGATATTTATCATGGCCGCGATATCCTGCGTGCCAACATCATTCCGGATGATCTGATCTTTCAGAATCCGGTATTCCGCCCGGAGATGAACGGCCAGGACGTGCCGCACGACGTCTACGTCCACATCGCCGGCATCGATATCGTCCGCACCAATCCGGACGAGTTCTTCGTTCTGGAAGACAATGCGCGCACCCCGTCCGGCGTGTCCTATATGCTGGAAAACCGCGAAATCATGATGCGGCTGTTTCCGGATCTGTTTGCGCGGCATCGCGTGGCACCGGTCGAGAAATATCCGGACGAGTTGTTGTCCTGCCTGCGCTCGGTCGCACCGAACAGCGCCTCGCAGGAGCCAACGGTGGCGCTGATGACGCCCGGCGTCTACAATTCCGCCTATTACGAGCACTCGTTTTTGGCCGACAAACTCGGCGTCGAACTGGTCGAGGGCCGTGACCTCATCGTCAAGAATGATGAAGTGTTCATGCGGACCACCGAAGGGCTGAAACGTGTCGATGTCATCTATCGCCGCGTTGATGACGACTACCTCGATCCGTTGTCGTTCCGACCCGATTCCGCACTCGGCGTACCTGGCCTGATGTCGGCCTATATGGCTGGCAATGTGACGCTGGCCAACGCCGTCGGCACCGGCATCGCCGACGATAAAGCCGTCTACAGCTACATGCCGGAAATCGTCAAATTTTATCTCGGCGAAGAGCCGATCCTGAAAAACGTGCCGACCTGGCGCTGCCGCGAGCCGGAAGACCTCTCCTACGTGCTCGATCATCTCAGCGAACTGGTCGTCAAGGAAGTTCACGGCTCCGGCGGCTATGGCATGCTGATCGGCCCCGCCGCGACGAAGGCGACGATCGAGGCGTTCCGCAATAAACTCAAACGCGAGCCGGAAGGCTTCATCGCCCAGCCTACACTTGCGCTATCAACCTGCCCGACCTGCACTGAAGCTGGCCTCGCGCCGCGCCATGTCGACCTGCGGCCCTTCGTCCTCACGGGCCGCGAGAATGTGACGATCGTGCCTGGCGGTCTTACGCGCGTCGCACTGAAGGAAGGCTCGCTCGTGGTAAATTCGAGCCAGGGCGGCGGCACAAAAGACACGTGGATCTTGGATGATTGAAAGACAGAAATAGCGAATAAGAAAGTGCGACCGACCAAATAATGACGGCGCTCACCTTCCCTACTCGCTATTCGCCACCCGCTATTCGCCCCCCTTTTCACCCTTAGACGCAGACCGAAGCCGCCCATATGCTCTCGCGCACAGCTGAAAATCTTTACTGGCTCGCCCGCTATGTCGAACGCGCGGAGTATCTCGCACGTACCATTGAGGCGACGTTGCGCGTCACCTCGCTGCCGAACACCTATGTCGGCAAAACCAATGAATGGGATTCCGCGCTGCTGACGGCAGGCGTCAGCGTCAGTTTCTATGAAACCCACGACGTTGCCGACGAAAACAGCGTCGTCGATTTTCTTGCCTTCTCGTCCGACAATCCGTCGTCGATCCGTAATTGCATCGAGAACGCGCGGCTGAATTCTCGCTCGGTCAGGACCGCGCTCACCTCCGAGATGTGGGACACGATCAACGGCGCGTGGATCGAATTGCAGGAGGTCTGGGGCAAAGGCGCGCGCAGCCGCGAAGAACTCGCGAAATTTTTGCGTTTCGTGCAGGAAATGTCGCTTCGGTTCGACGGCTCGGCGTACCGAACGATGCTGCGCAACGACGCCTACTGGTTCTCGCGGCTCGGCCTGCATCTGGAACGCGCCGACAACACCGCGCGCATTCTCGACGTTAAATATCATGTGCTGCTACCGGAAGAAGAGCATGTCGGTGGTCCACTGGACTATTACCAGTGGACCTCGATCCTGCGATCGGTGTCAGCCCTAACGGCCTATCACTGGGTCTATCGCGAGACGCTGAAGCCATGGCTGATCGCAGACCTGCTGATCCTCAACGACACGCTGCCGCGCTCGCTCGCAAGTTGTTACGGAAATCTTTTGCGCAATCTGGATTCGATCGGCGTCTCCTATGGCCGGCAAGGTGCAGCCCAGCGCCATGCACGCGGCGTCCGCAACCGGCTTGAACACAGCAAGATGGATGACATCTTCCAGCACGGATTGCATGAGTTCATTCAAGAATTCATCAACGACAACGCCCGGCTCGGCGACATTATCGCCAAGCAATATCTGATATGAGATGAATTCGGACTGATGCCGAACTGGAAGTTTTATGCGCCTGCGTATCACCCACACCACCACCTATCGCTATGAGCCGCCGGCCTCGGGCGTGATTCAGATTTTGCGGCTGACGCCAGGAAGCCACGATACGCAGTATGTTGCTGACTGGCAGATCGACGTCTCGACGGATTCGCGCCTCGACATGCATCAGGATGCATTCGGCAACGTCACACATGTGCTAACGCATGGGCCGATCGCCGATCTGGTGATCCGTTGCGAGGGCGAGGTCGAGACGCAGGATACCGGCGGCGTCCTCAAGGGCACCGAGGAGCGCTTTCCGGCCAGCCTGTTTCTGCGCTCCACCGACCTCACTGAGATGACGCCAACGATGGCGACTTTTATGCGCGAATTGCGGTCGGAGGCTGGCGACGACGTGCTCGGCTATCTGCATGCGCTGATGATGCGCATTAACGAACATATGACCTTCGATCCCGATCCGACCAATTCAGGCACGTCGGCCGCCGAAGCGTTCACCGGCAAGCGCGGCGTCTGTCAGGACTACGCGCATATCTTTATTGCCTGCGCACGCGCAGGCGGCGTGCCAGCACGATTCGTTTCCGGGCATTTCTATCGCGAGGACGGCGCATCGACCCAGCAGGCTGGCCACGCATGGGCTGAAGCCTTCGTGCCGAATTTAGGCTGGGTTGGTTTCGATCCGGCGAATGCAATATGCACCACAGACGCCCATGCCCGTGTGGCCATCGGCCTCGATTATCTCGGTGCTGCGCCGGTGCGTGGCACGCGGTATGGCGGCGGCATGGAAACGCTGTCGGTCGAGGTCAAGGTCGAAAAGGCCGGCCGCGGCGGCTACGGGCAGAGCCAAAGCCAGAGCCAGTCGTAAGCATCAATTCAAGCGTGGCGGGCGATCATCGGTCGCGGTGGTCGGCGGCGTGAAAGGCGGCGTCGTTGACTGCGGCGCATCGACTGGCACGATGTCATCGGTCGCAGCCGCACGGCGCTCGTGATCGCGATAAGATTTCCAGCCGAACGGCAGACTCGCCAAATACAGGATCGAGCCGATCGACACGATGTGCCACGGATAACCTATCAGCAAGGCGATAAAGAAGATGACGCCAACAAACACCGGCAGCAGCATTTCCGGCCGCACGCGCAGCCGCGTCGTCTTGCCCGAGAAGACCGGTAGGCGCGAGATCATCAGCACCGCGATCATCAGCGTAAACGCCGTCGTCAGCAATACCGGTGGCTGCGGCACGCCGAGAAACGACAGATAGATCGGCAGCAGCACCACGATTGCACCGGCCGGAGCCGGTACGCCGGTAAAGTAGTTAGCGGCAAACGCCGGCTTGTTCGGATCGTCCATCGTCGCGTTGAAGCGCGCCAGCCGTAAGCAGCCGGAAATCGCGAAGGTCATCGCAGCGATCCAGCCTACATTGTTGAGATCATGCAGCTGCCAGAAATACAGAATGAGACCCGGCGCGACGCCAAAATTGACGAAGTCGGCGAGACTGTCGAGCTCGGCACCGAATTTCGACTGTCCCTTCATCAGCCGCGCGATGCGGCCATCGACGCCGTCGAGTACGGCCGCGAAAACGATGGCAGCCAGTGCCAGCTCCATCCGGCCCTCGGTCGAAAGGCGGATCGCGGTGAGGCCGGCGCAAAGCGCCAGCAACGTGATGAGATTGGGCACCAGCAACCGCACCGGGATCGGGCGAAACCGAGAACGGCGCATTGCAGGCGATTTGGGATCGAGAGGAGTTTCCATCGTCTCGATATAGCAAATGCCGCCAGGTTCCGCCAATATGGACGGTGCGTATGGTCAATTCGCGCGGAAAACGCGCCCGCCGGCACCAGCATTGAAATCGGCTAACACGGTTTCGCCTGCGACGGCCGTCTGGCCCTCGGAAACCAGCGCTTTGCCACCCTCGGGAAGGAACACGTCGAGCCGCGATCCGAACCGAATGAGTCCGAAACGTTCACCCGCGCCGAGCGACTGGCCTTCGCGTACGAATGACACGATACGACGGGCCACCAGACCGGCGATCTGGATCACGCCTATTTTGCCATTCGGCGTCGAAATCACTAGCGAGTTGCGCTCATTATCTTCGCTCGCTTTGTCGAGTTCAGCGTTGAGGAATTTGCCCGGCCGATAGGCAATGCGTTCGATCTGGCCCGCCACCGGCGCGCGGTTTACATGGCAGTTGAACACGCTCATGAACACTGAGATACGCAGCAGCGGCTGATCGCCAAGCCCAAGCTCGGCGGGCGGTACGATCATCGCAATCATAGAGACGCGGCCATCGGCCGGCGACACGACGAGACCCTCGCGGATCGGCGTCACACGAATCGGATCACGAAAAAACAGCGCGCACCAGACTGTCAAACCAGTTCCGATCCAGCCGAGCGGCGTCCAGATCCAGAACAGAATGAGGCTCGCCAGCGCAAATGCACCGATGAAGGGATATCCCTCTGGATGGATCGGTGGGATCTGCGCACGAATGGAATGGGCGATGGACATTAACTCAAATCTCTTTCTGGCCCCGCCCCAACCGGGAGAGGGTGGCGACGAGCGCCGGAGCGTGACTGATTGAACCCGGAGTTTACTCCGTCGCGTCGGGCGTGACCAGCGGGCGGCTCTTGGGTTGTTCATTTGCCACAGGCTCGGCAATTTTCGGCGGCGCGCGGTTCGGTTTGGCAGACTCCTCGCTGATCATCGCCAGCTTCTCGCGCGCTTCTTGCGCCTCGCGCTGCCTGTTCCACATACTCGCATAGAGCCCAGATTCAGCTAGCAATTGCGCATGCGTGCCGCGTTCGGCAATCTTGCCTTGATCGAGCACGATGATCTCGTCCGCACCGACGATCGTTGAGAGCCGATGCGCGATCACCAGGGACGTCCGACCGCGCGAGACCTTTTCCAACGCGTCCTGAATCTCCTGCTCGGTGTGGCTGTCGAGGGCAGACGTGGCCTCGTCCAGCACGAGGATCGGCGGACCTTTGAGCACCGTACGTGCAATCGCGACCCGCTGCTTCTCGCCACCTGAAAGTTTCAATCCGCGTTCTCCGACTTCAGTCTCATAGCCCATCGGCGACAGCCGGATGAAGCCGTCGATCTGAGCCAACGACGCGGCCTCTTCGACCTCCGCGTCGGTTGCATCCCAACGGCCATATCTGATGTTGTAGCGAATGGTGTCGTTGAACAGGACGGTATCCTGCGGGACCATTCCGATCGATCGGCGCAGCGATTCCTGCGTCACTTTTCGGATGTCCTGCCCGTCGATCAGGATGCGCCCGCCCGACACGTCGTATAACCGAAACAGCAGCCGCGAGATCGTCGATTTGCCCGCCCCCGACGGGCCCACGATGGCGACCGTCTTGCCGGCCGGCACTTCGAAAGACAGGCCCTTGAGGATCGGCCGCTCCGGATCATATGCGAAACGCACATCGTCGAAACGCAGGACGCCTGATGTCACGACCAAAGGCGTCGCGCCGGGCAGATCTTTTACTTCCGGATTGCGCTCGATGACGCCGAACATCTTCTCGATGTCGATGACAGCCTGTTTGATCTCGCGATAGACCATGCCCATGAAATTCAACGGCTGATACAGTTGGATCATCATCGCATTGACCATGACGAAATCGCCGACCGTGTTGCGGCCGCTACGCACGCCGAGTGCCGCCATCACCATCGTCGATGTCAGCCCCGCCGTGAAGATCACCGCCTGCCCGGCATTCAAGAGCGCAAGCGATGTATAGGTGCTGACGCTGGCACGCTCGTAACGCGCCATTGAGCGGTCATAGCGCTCGGCTTCGCGCGCTTCGGCGCTGAAATATTTCACCGTCTCGTAGTTCAGCAGCGAGTCGATCGCCTTGGTATTGGCCTCTGTGTCACTATCATTCATGCGGCGGCGGATCTCGATCCGCCATTCCGTTGCAACGTAAGTGAACCACATATAGGCAGCGACCGTGAGCGCTGTCACCGCAACGTATCGCCAGTCGAACTGCCACAACAGCACGCCCATCAAGAGCGTGACCTCGACGATGGTCGGCACCAGTTGCAAAATCACCATCCGCACGATGACTTCGATGCCGAGCCGGCCGCGCTCCAGCACGCGGGTCAAGCCGCCCGTCTTTCGCTCCAGATGAAAGCGCAGCGAGAGCTCGTGCATATGAACGAAGGTGAGATATGCGAGCTTGCGCACCGCATGCATGGCCACCTTGGCAAAAATGCCGTCGCGCCATTGCGTCAGGACTGCCATCAGCACGCGGACAAGGCCGTAACTGACCGTCATGATAATCGGCGACGCGATGAGCCACAGCGCCCAGTTCGAGCCCTGCACGGGTGCAGTGTCCGCGCCGGTCAGCGCGTCGATCGCCCATTTGAACGTGAAGGGGACGATCAACGTCGCCATTTTGGCGAACAGCAACAGCACCATCGACCAGACGACGCGCATTTTTAGATCGTCGCGATCGCCCGGCCAGATATAGGGCCACAAATGCACAAGCGTGCCAATCATGGTCGCGCGCTGCGCGGAATCGGGCGTCGTTGTGTCGGCGTCTTTATCGGATTGATGCGGATTGGCCATCAGGCGCGCCTAAGGTCGCGCGCGAGGCCGGCCATCTGTGTCTGGATCGGTTTCATTGTCGAAACTGCATATAGCGGCTTCATGGCGTATCCGCATCCCATCAAAGCAAAAATGGCGGCGAAAAGTTTTGCTGCGGCACGCCAGACAGGGCGGTCTTGACCAAGTCACGCTGCAGTGCGAAATCAATGGCATGAGTACGATCAAAACCGTCTGCGTCTATTGCGGTTCCGGCCCCGGCACGAATCCGCGATTCATGGAATCCGCGACCGCGCTCGGCAAAGCGCTAGCCGAAAACAATGTCGGCCTGGTCTATGGCGGCGGCTCGATCGGGCTGATGGGCGCGGTCGCGACGGGAACGCTGGATCATGGCGGCCGTGTCACCGGCATCATCCCGGATTTCCTCACCAAGCGCGAGAACGCGCTCGATCGCGTGCAGGAACTCATCGTCACCGCCGATATGCATGAACGCAAGCGGCTGATGTTCGAACGCTCGGATGCGTTTGTGGCTCTTCCCGGCGGCATCGGCACGCTGGAAGAGCTTGTCGAGCAGCTCACATGGCAGCAGCTCGGCCGCCATTCTAAGCCGATCCTGCTGGCCGATATTGATGGCTTCTGGTCGCCCTTCGTTGAACTGATCGCGCATATGCGCAGCACTGCCTTCATTCGGCCGACACTGCATGTCGATCTGCTGAAGGCCGAACGGGTAGAAGATATCCTGCCCCGGCTGCGCGCTGCGGCGGCCAATATGCTGGACGAGACGAAGAGTCTCGCGCCGGACGTCGCCAGCCGACTTTAAGCTGCCGGAAACGCCTCCGCCTTACTGCGGTTTCCGTCGATGTCGCGGGTGAACGCCGCATAATAAATCACGCGATCAACGGTTGCACTGTGGCGGCCTCACACCGGCGCTTTGGATTTCACGAGCTTGTAGACCACCGAATCCATCAGGGCTTGAAACGACGCCTCGATAATGTTCGGCGACACGCCGACCGTCGTCCAGCGCTCTCCATTTTCGTCCTCGCTCTCGATCAGCACGCGCGTTACCGCCTCGGTGCCACCATTGAGGATACGCACGCGGTAATCGACAAGCCGCAATCCTTCGATATATTTTTGGTATTTTCCGAGATCCTTGCGCAACGCCACGTCGAGCGCGTTGACCGGACCATTGCCTTCCGCTGCCGAGATCAGCGTCTCACCGGCGACATCGACCTTGACCACTGCCAGCGCAACCGTGGCCGGCTTGCCATCGGCATTGTAGCGCTGCTCGGTATTCACATCGAACTGCATCACGCGAAAGTACTCCGGCACTTTGCCGAGCACGCGCCGCGCCAGCAGATCGAACGATGCGTCCGCCGACTCGTAGGCATAGCCGAGCGCCTCACGCTCTTTCATTTCCTCGACCAGCCGCGTCAGCTTCGGATCGGCCTTGTCATAGGCAATGCCGGCGCGATCCAGTTCAGCGATCACATTGGAGCGCCCAGCCTGATCCGACACCAGCACCTTGCGATGATTGCCGACCAATTCAGGCGCGACATGTTCGTAGGTATGGGGGTCTTTCATCACGGCCGAGGCATGGATGCCCGTTTTGGTGACGAAAGCGCTTTCGCCGACATAGGGGGCGTGGCGATCTGGCGCACGATTCAAAATGTCATCAAGCGCGCGCGATACTTTCATCAGCGTGCTCAATTTCTCCTGCGACACGCCAATTTCGAACGCATCGGCGAATTCTTTTTTGAGACGAAGCGTCGGAATCACCGAACACAAATTGGCGTTACCACAACGTTCACCGAGGCCGTTCAGCGTGCCCTGAATCTGTCGTGCACCGGCCCGCACAGCAGCGAAGGAATTCGCAACCGCCTGCTCGGTGTCGTTATGCGCATGGATGCCGACATGATCGCCGGGAATATGCGTGACGACATCGCGCACGATCGCCTCGACCTCGTGCGGCATCGTCCCGCCATTGGTGTCGCACAGCACGACCCAGCGCGCGCCGGAATCGTAAGCCGCTTTCGCGCAGGACAGCGCGAAGGCGGCATCATCCTTGTATCCGTCGAAGAAATGCTCGCAGTCGAGCATGACTTCGCGGCCCGCGGCTTTTGCGGCGGACACGCTGTCGCGGATCGAGGCGAGGTTTTCCTCGTTCGTGGTCTCCAGCGCTACGCGCACCTGATAGGCCGACGACTTCGCGACGAAGCAGATCGCATCGGCCTTGGCGTCGAGCAACAAGGCCACGCCGGTATCGTTCGACACAGAGCGTCCAGCGCGGCGCGTCATGCCGAAGGCCGTGAATTTGGCGTGGTCTAGCTCAGGCTTGGTCGCGAAAAATTCGGTGTCGGTCGGGTTCGCTCCGGGATAGCCGCCTTCGATATAATCGATGCCGAGGTCGTCCAGCATGCCGGCGATGATCTGCTTATCATGCAAGGTAAAATCGACGCCATTGGTTTGCGCGCCGTCGCGCAACGTCGTGTCGAACAGGTACAGGCGCTCTTTGCTCATGATGGTCGTCCCGGAGCTGGGTTCAGCGTCTTTTTCATTGTGGTATTCGCCAGCCATTCGTCGCCGACCGTGACGGTGTTGCGTTGCGTCGCCAAATAGCCGCGCTTGGCGAAGAAGCCTTCGGCGGTATCGCTGGCATCGACGTTCAACGCGACAGCGCCGCGCGCGCTGGCAAGTTTTTCAAGCGCATCGATCAGCAGCGCTGCGACCCCGCGGCCTGCCGCGGCAGGATGAACGTACAACAGATCAATATGGTCCGCACCTTTCAGCGAGGCGAATCCGACCGGCGAGTTCTGCAAGGTTGCCACTAGCGTGAGTTGAGATTGCACGCGCTTACCGAACGCGACTTCGTCATCGATCGCGCTGATCCACGCTGTCTGCTGTGCCTCGCTGTAATCCTCGCTGGTCAATTCCTCGACACTCGCGGCGAAGATCGCCGCCAGCACGGCAAGGTCTTCCGGCAGCATTGGCCGCAATGCGGGATTGGGCATTGCTTGGCCCATCATCGCGCGATCTCCCACGTGGTGACCGGCTTGCCATCGGCATCCTTGCCATCCTTTAGCACGACACCCATCGCAAGGAGTTCGTCGCGAATGCGATCGGATTCTTTGAAATCCTTGTTGGCGCGCGCAGCGGTCCTGGCTTCCAACAGCTGATTAAATCTAACATCAAGTGCATCATCTGTAGTTGTTTCAAAAATGAAAGACTGCAAATTTTGATTCCACTTGGAGCGACTCAATTCAAGAAAGTCAGCCGCTCCTGCGAGCTTTCGCGCTGCGTCAGCGTCCCCGCTTTTGCTATCGCGAGCAAACGAATGCATAGCGGCTAAGACTTTTGAAAACGCGAGATCATCACTCAAGGCCTCAATGATTTCAGTCGGCGGATCGAAAGAATTCGGAATGCTTGTGAGCGCGTGTTGCTCAATGGCGTCCGCCCATGTGCGCAAGTTCTGTTTGCTTTCCTCCAACCCCTTCAATGTCCAATCGATCGGCGAGCGATAATGCGTCTTAAACATATTGAGCCGGACGACTTCGCCTGGCCAGTCTTTCAAGACTTCCCTGATCGTCACGAAATTGCCCGTGCTCTTGCTCATCTTCTCGCCTTCGACCTGCAAGAAGCCGTTGTGCATCCAGTAGTTCGCCATCACGTCGGTGCCGTGCGCGCAGCGCGATTGCGCAATCTCGTTTTCATGATGCGGGAAGATTAAATCGAGGCCGCCACCGTGAATATCGAACGTCTTACCGAGATAGGCAGCCGACATCGCCGAGCATTCGATGTGCCAGCCCGGACGGCCACGGCCCCATGGCGACTCCCAGCCGGGTTCGTTCTCGCTTGAACCCTTCCACAGCACGAAATCGCCCGGATGCTTTTTATGCGCATCGACAGCCACGCGCGCGCCGGCCTGTTGCTCGTCGAGCCGGCGGCCCGCCAATTTGCCGTAATCCGGCATCGACTGGGTATCGAACAGCACTTCGCCTTGTGCAACATAGGCATGACCACGCTCGATCAGTTGCGCGATCAGCGTCACCATGTCGCTTTTACCATCGGCGCGCGGCAGCACGAAGTCCGTGGCGCGCGGCTCCACGGTCGGCCGCAAGCAGCCCAGCGCATCGACATCGGCATGAAACTGCGCCTCGGTCTTTTCCGTAACTTTCCGAATCGCTTCATTCAAAGGCAGGTCCGGAAAATCGCGCAGGGCCCGGTCGTTGATCTTGTCATCGACGTCGGTGATGTTGCGGACGTAATTGACGTGATCCGCCCCGTATTTGTGACGTAGCAGGCGGAACAGCACGTCGAATACGATCGCCGGGCGCGCATTGCCGATATGAGCAAAGTCGTAAACCGTCGGGCCGCAGACATACATCCGCACCTCAGACGAATCGATCGGAACGAAGTCCCGCTTCGTTCGAGTCAACGTATCGTAGAGGCGCAAAACCATGACAATCCCGTCCCCGAGTGTCCCGAAACCGAAATTCGCCATACCAGACAGCGCGCCCTTAAGCGAATTTCGGTTTTGAAAGGACACTCGTAAATTAAGAATCCCAGTGTGGGTTAGGTTCGGAAGTTCTCTGGAAGACCCCGCTGCAGCAATGCAGAGAACTTCCGAACCACCACACTGGCGGCCGGGCGTCTGGTAATCTCATGAGAGAATAGACGGCCTCAGCCAGCGATCAGCTAGCGAATAATCGTGCGGCAAATGCCGCAGATGATGAGGATACCGTTCATAACTGTACCATGCGGTAGCAATGGCGGATGCGTCAAGCCCGGCCACGCACGAGCTCCCGCCACATCCGCGCCCCTGAAACGACGTGACGCTGCCTACGTAAGAGGCTATGCCAAGCTCCCATTCATGAATTCGCCAGCTTCGGCGAATCAGTAATGCTTCCGAAATTGCGCTGATGGCCGATGATGTACGCACTTCGAATGATTGCCCCTATCACGCTTGCGGTTGCCGCGATGCTCTTCGGAACTGCCGGCCATTTCGATGCGCGGGCACAGGGCGGTCCAGCATTCCAGCAACAGCCACCTCAGCAGCCGGGCGGCGCGGCGCCTAATCCTCAAGCCAATCCGATGTGCCAGCGCCTCGAAGCGCAATTGGCCAATGTCGATCGCGGCGGCGGTGATGCCGGCAAGGCCGATCAGGTCCGCCGTTACGAGGAAGCGGCCAACCGCCAGCAAGGCGAACTCGACCGCGTCTCGCAGCAGGCCAGGCGGATGGGCTGCGAGTCGTCTGGCTTCTTCTCGCTGTTCTCCGGGCAGAATGCTCAGTGTGGCCCCGTCAACAATCAGATCCAGCAAATGCGTTCCAATCTCGATCAGATCACGATCAGTCTGGAGCGGCTGCGTGGCGGCGGCCCCGGCAATGGCGAGCGCGACAATCAGCGCCGCTCGGTGCTCCAGGCGCTGGCGCAGAACAATTGCGGCCCGCAATACGCAGCGGCAGCGCGCAATGGCAGCGGCATCTTTGACAATATTTTCGGCAATAATAGCCCCGGTGCCGCCGTGCCGGCCGATCTAGGGCCGCCCTCCTCGACCTTCCGCACCGTCTGCGTACGAAGCTGTGATGGCTTCTATTTCCCGATCTCCTTCGCCACCGTGCAGAGCCGCTTTGGCGATGACGAGAAGACTTGCAAGAATCTGTGCCCGGCGGCGGAAGCGAACCTGTTCAGCTATCGCAATCCCGGCGAGGATATGAATCAGGCGGTGTCGATGTCCGGCCAGCCCTATTCGTCGTCGCCGAATGCGTTCAAGTATCGGCAGGAGTTCAATCCGACTTGCGCCTGCAAGGCAGCAGGCCAGAGTTGGGCCGATGCGCTGAAGACGATCGATAACAAGGCCTCGGTCGAACAGGGCGACATCATCGTCACTGAAGAGCGCGCCAAGCGCATGTCGCAGCCGCCAGCGACCAAGGGCATCGCTGCATCGAAAAAGGGCACAGCGCAGCAGCCGCAGCCTTCCCCTACTCCAACGCCCGCCCCGCCCGCCCCGCCGGCGATCGATCCGGCTGCTGCGGCATCGGATGCGGCTGCAGCTTCTTCGGCTAACAAGCCGATCCGCTCCGTCGGGCCGACTTTCATTCCGGCGCGATAGCGATGGAGGCCTGCGGCAAGAACCTCTTTCTGAACGCGGCACGCAAGCCGGATTACACGATTGATCAGGACTGGTCGTCTTACACGGCCGACGAGCACGGCCGCTGGGATCGGCTATTCGCAAAAGTGCAGATGACTTTACCCGGCCGCGCCTTTCCAGCAGACCTATTTTGTCATCGACAGTTTTGAGAAACTGCTCGCCGACAGCTACAGCGATTTCGGCGCGCTCTACGCGCGGCTCCAGGATACCGTCGACATCGCGCCTCATCAGGTGCAGAGCACGGATCGCTTGCTCAATCGCGGCACGCTGGATTATTTCACAGCGAAGCAAACAATCTAGTGCGTCAATTCCGGCGCAGGCGTTGTGTCAAAGACGTCGCCTTTCGCGCCGTCCAGCAACAGCACGTCGAGCGTTTCGATGAGCAACGGACCGCGTTTGCGTTCGACACGGCCAACGCTCTGCACGCTTTTGAAGGCCACGCGCAACTGCGCCTCGACCTCGGGCTTGATCTCATCGACGTGCAACAACGGACCAGCAGGCAGCACGGGCTCCGGAATGAAGGTCCAGCGATAGCGTTCGCCGCGCTGCGCCACGCAGGTCTCCGGGGGCAGATAGAACGATAACCACGACGTCGTACCGTAGTCCGATGCCAGTACGCAGACGGCCCCAGTGCGCTGGCGGATCGCCTCGATCTCGCGTGCGGCCTCGCGCCAGCCCACGCCGACGCTGCGTACCGTCGCATCGCGCCGATAGTTCGAGAGCACTCCGGTATTGGCCTGCACAACCAGCGCCGTGAACATCAGCACACCGAGCGGCCCCGCCCAGCGCAGCGAGAACCGCGCGCTCCGCTGTTCGCGCGCCGGCCATTGCGTGCGGTTGGCGGCAACAGCAGCGGCAATCGCGAAGGCCGGATAGATCGGGCTCAGCCAATTGCCCTCGACGCGGGCATGCAACGCATGCCAACCGAAATACGCGATGATGGTCCAGATCATCGACTGGATCAGCGCACGTGATGTCAGCGCGCCGGTGTCGCGCTTGGTCAGTGCATACAATCCCATTGCGCCCAGCACGAACACGAACGGCGTCGCGAAGGCAAACTGCGTCGGCAATATCTCCAGAAGATAACTCGCGTTGAAACTGCCGATGCGCGCGCGACCGAGTTGCTTGATGAAGGAAACCCAGCCGTGATCGGCATTCCACACGACCACCGGTGTAAACACCGCAAAGGCGACGATGCCGCCGAGATAAGGCCAGAGCGAGATCAGCCAACGGCGCATCCGCGGCACGATGAGGAGCCAGATCAAGATGGCTGGACCGAACAGCAGCGCGGTATATTTCGAGAGCAGCGCCAGCCCGACGGCGAAACCGACCCCGAGCCACCATACGCTACGCCCGGACGCCGCGACCTTCGCCAGCGCGAGCAATACAAAACTCGATGCGACCATTAAAGGCGCATCCGGCGTCACGATCATCGTTCCGGCCGCGACGATCATGGTGACGTTCAAGAGGATTGCTGCAGTGGCACCGATGCGGCGCCCGCCAAACAGCAATTCGGCCGCGCGAAATACGGCCCAACTCATCGGGAGTGCCAGCAGGATTGAGACCAGCCGCACGCCGAATTCGCTCTGCCCTGCAATTGTCGTCCCGGCACGGATAATCCACGCCACCGCGGGCGCATGATCGTAATAGCCGCTGGCCAGATGCCGCGACCATGTCCAGTAATAGGCTTCGTCGAATGTCAGTGGCGTGAAGGCCGCCGCCGCGAGCCGCAAGGCCACGAGACCGAGAATGGTGAACGCGGTTCCGCGAACCAGACGCGCCTCGTTGGACATCATGCGCGAGTCAGCATTTCTTCAATCAGCGCTTGCGCCAGACGAACAGGCCGGACATGGCGTAATTCCACACGACGCCCATCAACGCCCCCGCCGCCCCTGCCAGCCACCAGATCGGCTCCTGATCATAAACCGAGAACGCGACGCCAACATTGGCCATGAGGCCGACGCCGCAAACGAGATAAAATAGCAGCAGCCCCCGCACGATGCCGAAGCCCTTGAGGCGTTGGTCGCGATAGGTCAGGAAGTTGTTCAGCAGGAAATTGCTCGTCATCGCTGTCAAAGCGCCGATAGCCTGCGCCTCCGCGAAAGGCGCATTAAAACCTTCGAGCGAAATGTAAAGCGCCAGAAGATGCACGATCAAGCCGATCGAACCGACCATTGCAAACAGCAAAAACCGCAGGGAAACCCTGTCGTTGGTGAGTTTCGCCAGCACGAGGCCGAGAAAATCTAGCGCCACCATCGAATCAAGCTTGCTCTCGCCATGCAGGCGTGAGCCGAAGGTGTAGGGAATTTCGATCGTTCGCAATTTGCCGCGCGCTGTCGCGATGACATCGAGCAAAATCTTGAAGCCTTGAATCGAAAGCTGCGGTGCGAGCTGCTCGAACCTGTCGCGGCGGATCATGAAGAATCCGCTCATCGGGTCAGCGATGGCGACGCCGAGCGCACGCTTTGCAACGGCCGTTGCGAATTGACTAGCACCCGCGCGCTGTCGATTAAAACTGTCGGCGCTGCCGCCTTCGACATAGCGGCTGCCGACGACGAGTTCGGCCTCGTCGCGTTCGATGAGGCCGAGCATTTTCGCAAGCTGCGTTTCATCATGCTGCAAATCGGCATCAATCACGGCGACACAGGGCGCGCTCGACGCGAGGATGCCTTCTATGCACGCGCCGGACAGTCCGCGTCGCCCGATCCGGCGCACACAACGCGCACGCGAATTCTCGCGCGCAAGGGTTCGCACCACGTCCCAAGTTCCATCAGGCGAATTGTCGTCGACGAAGATCGCTTCCCAATTTACACCGGGCAGCGCTGCATCAATCCGGTGAAACAACGTCACGACATTGTCGCGCTCGTTGAAGGTCGGCACGATGACCGAGAGCTGGAGAGGCACCGAGGCTTGCGGACGAGCCTCGGACGGCATGATGGTGGTGTCGGTCATGGCGGCAGGCTATATCCGCCGCAGCGGCTGATGCCAAGTTAAGTCCATCGGAGGCGGCTGGTGGCCAACCATCGAATGTGGATCTGCCGAAACACACGGAATAGTCAGGTCTAGACATGCCTACGGCCTCGAACAATCTGGTGCATGTACATCCGATGCAACCGTATTATTCTGAGGCCGTTCCAGCGCCGGTGCTCTTTCGAACAACAACGTCGCCGTTGGTTCAGAAATAGTATAGTCGACTGCATTGCGCAAGGGGATCGATGAACATGCCAAAAATGTCAGAAAAAGAAGGACATATCCGGGTTGGAATCGGCGGCTGGACCTTCGCACCCTGGCGCGGCGTGTTCTATCCCGAGAAGCTGACACAGGCCAAGGAACTGTCTTTTGCGGCCAGCAAATTGACCGCAATCGAGATCAACGGCACTTATTATGGCTCGCAGAAGCCTGAAACATTTCGCAAATGGGCCTCCGAAGTGCCGGACGGCTTCGTGTTCTCCGTTAAAGGCCCGCGCTTCGCCACCAACCGCAAAATCCTTGCCGAGGCCGGCGAGTCGATCGACCGTTTCTACAAATCCGGCGTGCTTGAGATGGGCGACCGGCTCGGTCCGGTCCTGTGGCAGTTCGCGCCGACCAAGAAATTCGACGTCGCTGATTTTGGCGCGTTCCTCGATCTGTTGCCACGCAAACTGGACAGCCAAACGCTGCGCCATGTCGTCGAGGTCCGTCACGACAGTTTCTGCGTTCCTGAATTCGTGGCCCTAATGCGCAAGCACAACATCGCGGTCGTCTATGCCGACCACGCGATCTACCCCGCGATTGCGGATATAACGGCCGATTTTGTTTATGCGCGGCTACAAACCGGAAGCGACGATGTACAAACTTGCTATCCGCCGAAGGCACTGGACGGATGGGCCAAGCGCCTGGCGCTTTGGGCCAAAGGGGACGCGCCGGACGATCTGCCGACTTTTGGCGACAAGCCTGCAAAAGCCCAGCCGCGCGACGTGTTCTGCTATCTGATCCATGAGGGCAAGGTGAACGCCCCGGCCGGCGCGATGGCGCTGATCAAAAATCTCTGACGCAACGCAAACTTTTATTTAGCTACGTTCCCGGCCCGTTCTCGATCACTCTCTGGACGCCAACGAAGCCTAGCGCCTTAATACAATCTCTCGTTGAGTGACGTGGCGTGGGGCGCGTGCGTGCCGGGATTGTTTCGTCAAGTATTGCATCTGTTGTGCGTGGCCGGAGGTTTGCTATCCGGCGCGAGACATGCGCACGCCGAGTGGGAGTGGAGCGACCTTTATTCAAAGGTCGACATGTCTCAACCGGATAATATCCGCGACCGTTCCGCGCCGCTGAGCTGGCTGAGCGGCGGCTTTCGCCCCGAACAGGTGCTGTATTTTTCCGGCTTCGACGTGCAGCGCTACAGTTTCGGCGGCTATGTCGGCGCGCTCTGGTCGCCGTTGCCGGGCCGCGACGGCGTACTCGTTCGTCTGTTCGCGGCCGACGGCATTCACAGTTTTTTGACGCCGAAGATCACATATCGCAGCCAGTCAATGCGCGCCGCGATCACGACCGGCTACCGGATCAACCGTCGCGGATTTGAATTGAGCGCCCATGCCGGTATCGAGGCGCTCGCGCGTGTTTCTTTGCCGATCACAAAAGCGACGCGCCTACAGCCTGATTTCGGTATGCGGTTATCGGCCGACATGTGGTGGGAGCCAATCGACGCCGTGATGATCGCCGCGAACCTGTCGATGACGACGATCGAGGCGTCATTTTACGGTCGCGTCGCCGGCGGCATACGCATCATGGACATCTGGACCGGACCGGAAATCTCGGCGAGTAGCGACATCTACATCCAGCAAGTTCGCGTCGGCGGGCATGTCACAGGCATGCGCTACGGCCCTTATGAATTTTCCGCCGCAGCCGGCTATGGCTTCGACAGTTTCGGCCGCAGCGGCGCTTATGGACGATTGGGATTTACGTTGCGCGAGGTGGATCCGATGACGATCATGCCATAAGGCGCATTCAGCCTTTTGCGTCACACGCCCAGGCGCGGATCACGCATTCCTTGCCGCCGAACTCATAGCATTTGCGGGTCGCTTCGTTCAGTGACGACGAAATCTTTGATGCCACCGCATAGCCATGCGGCCCGCAGGGATTCTTCATATCCACTGACAGCGCCACGCAGGCGCGCTTCATCGTCACGGCCTCGCAGGTGCCTTTGCATCGCTTCAGCGCCGCTGCACGGGCGGCGTCCTCGGTTTTGACGTCGAACGCCTGACCGTAAGCGCCGCATTTGCCGACGGCGAAGGCACCGGCAGCGGACACAGGCGATGTGGCAGACAGCAGCAAACCCAGACAAACGAACGCCGCGCTCAGACGCGCGGCCAGAGATATCGACATAAGCCCCTCCCCCGAGGTCAACGGGAGGAATTTACCATCAAGTGGTGAATGCCAAGTTTAACCCAGGCGGGCGGCGGCCAAAGCCTGCGGCGTGTCGATATCCAGAAACGCGCCTTGCCCTTCGACCGGCACCTCCGCCACTGCTTCGGCATGTTTGACGATCAGATGCCGCGCGCCGATGTCGCCGTCGAGTGCCATTAATTCCTGAAAGAACCGCCGCGACCACAGCACGGGATTGCCGCGCCGGCCTTCATTGACGGGCACGGCGATCAATGCGCCGCGATCCGGCGCGAAGGCATCAATCAGCCGGTCGAGCAGGTTCGTATTGATGAGCGGCATGTCGCCGAGGCAGACCAACGCGCCGGACGCCGTAGCCGGCAATGTCGCGATACCCGTTTTCACCGATGTCGCAAGGCCATCGGCAAAATCGGGATTGTGAACGAAGGTCACATTTAGTCCGCGCAAGGCTGCCTCGACGTCGCGCGCCTGATGGCCGGTTACAACCGTGACCGACGAGACTTTCGAGGCCAATGCCTGTTCGACGACGATCCTCACCAGCGCCTTGCCGTTCAATTCGGCGAGCAGCTTGTTCGGTCCACCCATCCGCGTCGCGCGTCCCGCTGCAAGTACGATCGCTGCGACGTCATTGGTGTTGTCCGCGACCGGAATGCGCGGCTGCGGCCGGGTCACGATTTCCATCAGCAGGCCTCCGACGCCCATCGCGGTGAGATCATCGCGCGTCACATCGATGCCAGCGAGCAGCCGCATCAGCACCCAGTCAAATCCGTTCTCGACCGGCGAACGCGCGCAGCCCGGCGCGCCCAACACCGGAACGCCCTCGATGTCGCCTATCAACAGGAGATTGCCGGGATCGACCGGCATGCCGAAATGCATGATCGCGCCGCCGCTGTGTTCGATCGCGGCGGGTATCACGTCGCGCCGGTCGGCAATGGCCGATGCGCCGAATACGATCACCAGTTCAGCGCCAAGTGTCAGCAATTCCTTCATCGCTGTCGCGAGTGCGGCCTCGTCATGATCGACGCGGCGTTCAGCGATGATTTTGGCTCCCGTCGGCGCGAGCCGCTCATCCGTAACGCGCAGGGTCTTGTCGATGACTTTCGGCGAGAGGCCGGGCAACAGCGTCGAGACGATTCCAACTTTCGAGATTTTGTAAGGCGCAATACGCAGCGCATCCTTGCTGGCCACCGCAATCGCCGCATCGCGCAGCCTCGCTTCGACGCCGAACGGAATAAGCTTGACGGTCGCGATCATCTCGCCTTCGACCACCGGCTTGAAAGCATTCAACGTCGCAAACGTCATCGCCTCATCAACGCGATTGATGCGATCAACGACGGCACGATCGATCATAAGAACGCCCGCACGCGCGGCAAAAAGATTGGCACGACCGGTAAACGCACGCTCAACGCTCACGCCGTCGCCAGCGACGGCCTGCGCGATGCTGGCGGCGGCGACATCCTCAGAGATGTCACCATCTTCGAGGCGGACAACGACGATCTCATTGACGCCCGCGCGCACCAGAGCCGCCACTTCGGAAGGCCCGATCGTCGTGCCCTTCTTCATGACCAGCGCCCCATGCCGCAGCGTATGGACGGTGACGCCGCCAAGCGCATCGACGGGCGCGGCCGGACCGAACTTCATGCAGCCGCTTCTTTCGGCATGCGCAATGTCGCGGTGATCTCAGCCAAAATCGATACTGCAATTTCGGACGGCGACACCGCGCCGATGTTGAGCCCGATCGGTGCCCGTATTTTAGCGATATCTGTGTCCGACGCACCAAGTGCCTTCAAACGATCGGCACGTTTGGCATGAGTCTTTCGCGAGCCGAGCGCACCGATATAAAAACAGTCGCGCGCGAAAGCATGCATCAAACCGGGATCGTCGATCTTCGGATCATGCGTCACGGCGACGAACGCCGTGTAATGATCGACATTCAGCGGCGGCAGCGCAACATCAGGCCATTCGGCGAGCAGCGGCACGTCAGGAAATCGCTCAGGGCTGGCGAAGGCCGTGCGCGGATCAATCACCGTCACATCGTAATCGAGTGCCCGCGCCATCGGGGCGAGCGCCTGACTGATATGCACCGCGCCGATGATGACGAGACGTGCGGTCGGCGCGTGGACATTCAAGAACAGCTTGTTACCATCGACCTCGATCATCGCGCTCTTGCCCATGCGCAACTGCTTCGCCAGTTCCGCGCGCAGCGGATCGGAGGCAATGTCGGCAGCCTTGACGAGCCGCTGCTCGCCCGAGGCGATGTCGGTCACAACGACGATAGCGCGGCGCGCGGCGCGTTCGGCATTCAGCAGAGCCAGCGTTTGCAGCTTCACGACGCGATCTTCTCGACATAGACGCGGATCGTGCCACCACAGGACAGCCCAACATTCCACGCGGCCTCATCGGCAACGCCGAATTCCAGCATCTTTGGCGCGCCGGACGCGATCACGTCCAGAGCTTCGGTGACGACAGCGCCCTCGACGCAACCGCCAGAGACTGAGCCGAGAAACGTGCCATCCTCGTTGATGACGAGGTGCGATCCGGACGGGCGCGGCGCCGAGCCCCAGGTCTCGACCACCGTGGCGAGCGCGACGCCGCGGCCGGCGGCCTGCCAGTCTTCGGCGGCCTTGAGAATGTCCTCATCGCGATTAAGCATGACGGTCCCGATTCACGTTTTAGGCGGCGGGGCGGATGATACCACGCTGCAAGGGTCGCGGCGCAGATGACAATGCGTCAATCAGCGCATCCATAGAAGTCAAATTATGCACCGGGCGGAATTCGTCAACATGCGGCAGCATCATTTTGATGCCCTGCGCCTTTGCCTCGAAACCGCCATATCGCAATAAAGGGTTGAGCCAGATCAGCCGCCGACATGAACGATGCAGTCGGTCCATCTCGAAAGCGAGCTTGTCGTCCGCCTCGCGCTCTAGCCCGTCCGAGATCAGCAGCACGATCGCTCCCTGCCCCAGCACGCGGCGGCCCCACAATTTGTTG
>JAYUEY010000101.1:0-16173 GCA_043739005.1 Tardiphaga sp. | reverse complement strand
ACGATCACCGAATGGTCGATGACGAGATCGACAGGCACCAGCGGGTTGATCTTGTCGGCGTCGCCGCCGAGCGCCTGCATCGCGTTGCGCATCGCGGCGAGATCGACCACGGCCGGAACGCCGGTGAAATCCTGCATCAGCACGCGGGCTGGGCGGAACGCGATCTCATGCTCCAGCGACTTCTTCTTGAGCCATTTCGAAAAGGCCATGATGTCGGCCTTCTTGACAGTGCGGTCGTCCTCGTTGCGCAGCAGGTTTTCCAGCAGCACCTTCATCGAATAGGGCAGCCGGGAAATGCCGGTCAGGCCGTTCTTCTCCGCGGTCGGCAGGCTGTAATAGACATAGGATTTGGTGCCGACCTTGAGGGTCTTTTTGCATTTGAAGCTGTCGAGGGAGGCCATGAGGAGGAGATCCAATTCATCGTTGGAGATACCCTGCCAAGGACTTGGCTCTGGTATCAGCAGGCAGAGACGAAGGTCGGCGCAGGCTTGCAGGCTGTGGCCGCCTGCTGCATCTAGTTCCAGTCTATAGAATCTTTCTAGACGCACCGCCACAATCGTCAATCGCTTTGCAGCATTGCATCCTGACGATTTGTTCGCGACTGCGTTCTGGACCATGCCGATCCACCTTGAAAGTGCTGACGCTCATTGATGTTGCGATTGTCCGGACAACATCTGCGCTGCGTGCGCGGCGGCCGCGAGATTTTCGCCGGGCTGAGCCTTGAGGTGTCCGGCGGCGAGGCGCTGGCCATCGTCGGTGCCAATGGCGCGGGCAAGACCTCGCTGCTGCGGATGATCGCGGGACTGCTGTCACGGGCCGAAGGAACGCTCGACCTGACCGGCGGAGAAACAGATCTGACTTTGCCCGAACAGGCGCATTACCTCGGCCACCGCGACGCCCTGAAGCCGTCTTTGAGCGTGCGCGAAAACCTGACCTTCTGGCGTGATTTTCTCGGCGGCGACCGCAGCGACATCGCTGGCAGCGTTGCAGCAGTGGGTCTGGCGCATGCGATCGACCTGCCGGCCGCCTATCTCTCGGCCGGGCAGCGGCGGCGGCTGTCTTTCGCGCGATTGCTAGCCGTCAAACGCCCGGTCTGGCTGCTCGACGAGCCGCTTTCGGCGCTGGATGTCGCCGGACAAACTCTCGTGGCTGAGTTGATGGGCGACCATCTCGGCCGCGGCGGAATGATCCTCGCCGCAACGCATGGGTCTTTAGGCGTCAATGCGCGCGAGATGCGGATCAGGGACCAGGTATGACCGACCTTGCCGCCCTTGCCGCAATCATCCGTCGCGACATCGCGATCTCGCTCCGCATCGGCGGCGGGGCGCTGATCGGCGTGCTGTTTTTCCTCACCGTCGTGGTGCTGATGCCGTTCGCGGTCGGGCCCGATTTGGCGCTGTTAAAACGCCTCGGCCCGGCGATCTTGTGGATCGGGGCACTGCTGGCGAGCCTGCTGACGCTCGACCGGCTGTTCACGGCCGACCATGACGACGGTTCGCTCGATTTGATCGCAATGGGCCGCACCCCGCTGGAACTGGTCTGTGCAGCTAAGGCGCTGGCGCATTGGCTGGCGGCTGGCGTGCCTCTGATTTTGGCCACGCCGGTACTGGGGCTGCTGCTTAATCTCGACGGCAGCGCCACGCTCGCCGTCGCGGCCACTTTACTGGCGGGAACGCCGGCTCTGACGTTTACGGGCATGATCGGGGCATCGCTGGCGGTCACGCTGCAACGCGGCGGGTTGCTGCTGGCGGTCTTGGTGTTGCCGCTGTCAATCCCGGTCTTGATTTTCGGCGTCGCGGCCGCGAACGCCGCGATCACCGGGCCGCTCGGCTTCGGCACGCCATTCACGATTCTTTGTGCGCTGTCGCTGGCAAGTTTGGTGATCGGCCCGTTTGCCGCGGCTGCGGCGTTGCGGCAAGGGCTGGATTGACCATTGTCAGCGGCGGCATTCCGCTGAGTGTCCAATTCAGACGTCTACCTGAAAGCTACGAGTTCGAATTATCAAGAGCGAAAAGCTTGGCACGTTTGACCGACTAGGCTTGAGCTGATCTGCGTAAGCACTAGAGTGGTCATGCTCGCTGAGGCCTGCCCCGAAGATGGCGCGGATTGATCAATTCGTAGTGTGGCGCTTTCAATGTCATCAACGCTCAATTCGAGCGTCTTGCTGTCGCCAAAACTTGCTACAACGATGTGCATCTTCATTGCTTTGAACCGTTCTCTACAAGAGCTGACTGCAATTTTAGGTTGCAAGATACTTTGACAACCTGTCAAGGTCAACTCGTGTTGGCTGTGCCCACATGGACAGAAGGTGGTGGTCTGCTCTTGTAGTTGCGGTTGGCCCTCAATCACCAATCCGCTCAACGGATACTGTCCGCCATGAAATTGGCGAACAGTATCGGTTGGCCCCCAATTACCAGTCCGCTAAACTCTCGAAGCACTATATTCACGGCCGACAATAACTGCGGTTGGCCCTCAATCACCCGTTCCCGCCGGAATCACCATGGCCCTTTCCGACCTTGCCAATCCCACCCGCTTCCTGACGCTCGCGACGCGCATTTTGCCGTGGCTGGCGAGCTTGACCGCGATCCTGCTCGCGATCGGGCTGTATCAGTCTGCGATGGCGCCCGACGACTACCAGCAGGGCGCCACCGTCAAGATCATGTTCATCCACGTCCCCAATGCGTGGCTGGCGATGTTCGTCTGGGGCGTGATGAGCGTGGCATCATTGGGCACGCTGGTCTGGCGGCATCCGCTGGCAGATGTCGCCGCCAAGGTCGCCGCTCCGATCGGCGCAGCGTTCACATTCTTGGCACTCGTCACCGGCTCGCTGTGGGGCCGACCGATGTGGGGCACCTATTGGGAATGGGACGCGCGGCTGACCTCGGTGCTGATCCTGTTTCTCATGTATCTCGGCCTGATCGCATTGTGGCGCGCGGTCGAAGATCCATCTCGTGCTGCGCGAGCCGCAGCGATCCTCACACTGGTCGGCGCGATCAACATCCCGATCATCAAGTTTTCCGTCGACTGGTGGAATACGCTGCACCAGCCGGCCTCCGTGATGCGCATCGGCGGCCCGAAGCTCGATCCGGCCTTCCTGATGCCGCTCTTGGTGATGGCGGTGGCGTTCTCATTGCTGTTCGTGACGCTGCATCTGGCCGCGATGCGTAACGAGATCCTGCGCCGCCGGGTGCGCTCGCTGCAAATGCTGCAGGCCAGCCGCGCATGATTCTCACGAGTGGTTTTGCGTCGCTTGGTCCCTATGCAAGTTTTATCGTCGCGTGCTACGCGCTGGCCGCGATCGTCGTCGTGTTCCTGATTGTCTGGATCGCGCTCGACTATCGCCGCCAGACAGCGCTGCTGCGCGATCTCGACAAAGCGGGCGTGTCGCGGCGTTCCGGCAAGCAGGCGAGCGATATCCAATGAGCGCCCCGCCAGACATATCCCAGGACGCACCGCAAAAGCCGAAGCGGTCGTGGCTGGTGGCGCTGCCGCTGGTGCTGTTCGCGGGCCTCGCCGGATTGTTTCTGGTGCGACTCGGCGGCGGCGACCCGGCAAAAATTCCCTCGGCACTGATCGGCGCGCCTGCACCGCAGACGCCTTTGCCTGCGCTCGACGGGCTGGCTGGGATTCCCGGCCTCGATCCGTCCGTGTTCAAAGGCAAGGTCAGCGTCGTCAATGTCTGGGCATCATGGTGTGTGCCGTGCCACGAGGAAGCGCCTTTATTCACGCGCCTCGCCGACGACAAGCGGCTGCAGATAGTCGGTATCAATTATAAAGATGCAGCCGACAATGCGCGGCGTTTTCTCGGCCGCTACGGCAATCCGTTCGGCATCGTCGGCGTCGATAGCAATGGCCGTGCGGCGATCGAATGGGGCGTCTATGGCGTACCGGAAACGTTTATCGTTGGCCGCGACGGCCGCATCGCGTTCAAGCTGGTCGGCGGCGTGACGGAGGCGAATTACGAGCCGGTGCTGAAGCGTGAAATCGAAAAGGCGCTGGCGGCAGGATCGTAAAATAATTCCGTGCTTTTATCTGGCGTTCATTCTGGGGCCATGTCGCCGCCATGAATTCACAGCTAGCTTGGTTCCGCGTTTCGAACCAACACCTGAAGCGCTGATAATAAACCGTCCTTGGAGGGACATTCCAATGCGTCATTTCACGCTTGCTTCGCTTTCCGCCGCCGTCCTCGCGCTCGGTCTGATGACCGCCGCTCCGTCGATGGCGCAGGCCCCTGCGACCGCCCCCGTCACCGGCGGCAAGATGGCTCCGCCCGCTGCTGCGCCCGCCGACTCCAAGATGGCTCCGGCCGGCAAGATGGCACCCGCCAAGGCCGAGAAAAAGGAGTTGATGGACCTCAATTCCGCCAGCGCCGACGAACTGGCCGAGTTGCCGGGCATCGGCAAGGCCTATTCGGCCGCGATCGTCAAAGGCCGCCCCTATAAGGGCAAAGACGAGCTGACGCAGAAGAAAGTTCTGCCTGACGCGACCTATGCCAAGATCAAGGATCTGGTGATCGCCAAGCAGAAGTAACGCAAAGCGTCATTCCGGGGCGTGTCCGCTTCTCAGTGGACGCGAACCCGGAATCACGTACCGTGGCTAACTCTTACCCACATCCCCGGCATCAGCCTCGCTCTCCGCGAGCGTCGCCGGCGGCTCCGAATAGCGTTTGACCAGCGACATCTGCGTCACCGCAAAGATCATCGTCAGCGGCACCATGCCGAACACCTTAAACGCGACCCAGAACTCCGTGGTCTGCGTCCGCCAGATGATTTCGTTCAGCACCGCCATAGCAAAGAACCACGTCGCCCAGCGCGCAGTAAGGATGCGCCAGCCCTGCGCTGTCAGATTGAACATCTGGTCGAACATGATGGCGATGAAGGATTTGCCGAACAGCAATCCGCCACCGAGCACACTTGCGAACAACGCATAGACGATGGTCGGCTTCATTTTGATGAAAGTCTCGTCGTGCAGCACCAGCGTCAGCGTGCCGAACACAACGACCACGATCGCCGTGACGATCGTCATGATCGGGACGTGCTTCGTCACAACGTAGGATGCGATCATCGCCGCGATCACCGCGACCATAAACGCACCTGTTGCAATGAACAGGTTGCCCTTGGCGTTGGCGACGAAAAATACCAGCAGCGGCCCAAGCTCGGTTGCAAGCTTGAACAGCGGGTGCGGCTTTGTTTTATCGACAACAGAGTTGGTCATGACGTTGAGCTCTCAATCCCCGCGATCGCCTGCGCAAAGTCGCGCGCCGCGAAGGGCGCGAGATCCTCGACACCTTCGCCGACGCCGATAAAATGCACCGGCAGTTTGAATTTCTCAGATAGCGCCACGAGGATGCCGCCGCGCGCGGTGCCGTCGAGCTTGGTCATCACCAGACCCGTGACGCCTGCAATGCGATGAAACGCCTCGACCTGCGACAGCGCATTCTGGCCGACCGTCGCGTCGAGCACCAACAGCACCGCATGCGGTGCCGTTGCATCGACCTTTTTGATGACGCGCACGACCTTGTCGAGTTCGTTCATCAGCTCGGCCTTGTTCTGCAAACGGCCCGCCGTATCGATCAGCAGCACGTCGCTCGCATCGGCTTTGGCGGCCGTCACCGCCGTGAAAGCCAGCGAAGCCGAATCCGATCCTTGAATGCCCGAGATCACCGGCGACTTGGTGCGGTCGCCCCAGACCTTTAACTGCTCGATGGCAGCAGCGCGAAACGTGTCCCCGGCGGCCAGCATCACCTTGCGGCCTTCGCCGGAGAATTTCGACGCCAGCTTGCCGATCGTCGTGGTCTTGCCGGAGCCGTTAACGCCGACCATCAGAATCACGAACGGTTTTTTATCGACGTCGATCACCAACGGCTTCGCCACCGCCGACAGCACCTTTTCGACCTCGGTCGCGACTACGGTTTTTACGTCGTCGGCCGAGATCGCCTTGTCGTAGCGGCCGTGACCGACGGCGGCGGCAATCCGCGCCGCGACCTCGGTACCTAAATCCGCACGCAGCAGCACGTCCTCGATATCGTCGAGCATCGCGCGGTCGAGCTTGCGCTTGGTGACAAGATCAGCCACCGCCGTGCCGAGCGAACTCGACGTGCGTTTGAGGCCGCTGGAAAGCCTGCGCCACCAGCTCAGTTTGGGTTGTTCGGGAGTGTCGCTCATTGGAGGAATGCTCTAGACGTTCTAGCTTACAAACGAAAGTCGCACGATCTTGAACGATGTTCCCGAACTGACGCCTGAAGAAATTCAGGCCCGCGTCCTGCATCGCGACGGATTGATGCTGGTGATCGACAAGCCTGCCGGGCTTCCGGTCCATCGCGGACCCAAAGGCGGACCCAATCTGGAGACCTCGTTCGACGCGCTACGCTACGGCCTGCCGCGCCCGCCGGTTCTCGCGCATCGGCTCGATCGCGACACCTCCGGCTGCCTTGTGCTCGGGCGGCACCGCAAGGCAACGGCCTCACTAGGCCTGCTGTTCAAGCATGGCCGCATCTCGAAAACGTATTGGGCCGTGGTCGATGGCGGCCCCGTCGACGATGAAGGCACGATCGACTTGCCGCTAGGGCGGCTGAATGTCGAACGCGGCTGGTGGCAGAAGGTCGATCCCGAAGGCCAGCCCAGCACGACGAAATGGCGCGTGATGGGGCGGGGAGAAGGCCTGACGTCGAAGCTCACCTGGCTCGCGATGGAGCCGCTCACCGGCCGGACGCATCAATTGCGCGTGCATTGCGCGGCGATGGGCTGGCCGATCATCGGCGACAGCATCTATGGCCATGACGCCGTGACGCGGCGCGCGCGAAACGAATCATTTGTGCTGAAACCCGGCGATCCGACATTACACTTGCATGCCCGCGAGATCGTGATCCCGATGTCGCGCAACAAGGAGCCGGTGCGTGTGCAGGCTCCCGCGCCGGAGCATTTGCACGCGCGGTTAAGGGCGTGTGGATGGGATGGGGCTTAGGCGTCGTAACAGCCGCCCGCCTTCATGCCCCGTCATCACCATCTCTCGCACCGCGCCGGGCGTATCCCCTACAACCGCGACCGGAATGAAATGTTCGGTGCGGCCTTGCGTCGCGCTTTCGATCAGCACGCTGCGGGTCTTGCCGATCTCGACGTCCAGCCGCCGCCGCAAGGCGACATCGCCGACCACACGCAAGCGTTTCGCGCGCTCGCGGATGATGTCGCCGGCGATCTGCGGCATCCGCGCCGCCGGCGTACCGGGGCGTTTCGAATACGGAAATACATGCAGAAACGTCAAGTCGCAGTCGTCGACGAGGCGCTGCGATTGCGCGAACATCTCGTCGGTCTCGGTCGGAAAGCCCGCGATGATATCGGCCCCGAACGCGACGTCAGGCCGCAGCCGCTTGAGCTGATCGCAAAACGCAATCGCATCCGCGCGCGAATGCCGCCGCTTCATCCGTTTCAGAATCATGTCGTCGCCGGATTGCAGCGACAGATGCAGATGGGGCATTAAGCGGTCATCTGACGACATCACGTCGAGCAGATCGCGATCGGCCTCGATGGAATCGATCGATGAAATCCGCAGGCGCTTTACCTCGGGCACATGCTTGAGGATTTGCTTTACAAGCGAACCCAATTTCATGTCGCCCGGCAGATCACCGCCATAACTCGTAAGATCGACGCCTGTGAGCACAATCTCGGCATGGCCGCGCTCCGTCAGCGCGCGGACCTGATCGATCACGCCGCCGACAGGGACCGAGCGCGAATTGCCGCGTCCGAACGGAATGATACAGAACGTACAGCGATGGTCGCAGCCGTTTTGGATTTGCACGAAGACTCGCGGCAGGCCGTTCTGAAACCCATCCACCAGATGCGGAGCCATCTCCGTCACCTGCATGATGTCAGCGACGGCGACTTTTTGCTCGCTTGCAAGTCCGAAATCCGTCAGCGCCGCGCGGGCGTCGCGCCAGGCCTCGCCGCGCATCTTGTCGTCATTGCCGATGACACGATCGACCTCGTCCATGCGCGCGAACATCGCCGGATCGATCTGCGCCGCGCAGCCGGTGACGACGATTCGCGCGCTCGGTCGTTCACGTTTCAGGCGGCGGATAGCCTGCCGTGCCTGAGCCACGGCCTCATTGGTGACGGCGCAGGAATTGATGACGATGGTGTCGGTCAGGCCGGCGCTCGCGGCCTCGCGTTGTATCACTTCGGATTCAAATGCATTCAGCCGGCAGCCGAAGGTGACGACATCAATGCCAGAGGGCGTGTTGCGCGCGACCGTCACGCGAGGACTCCGTCATTGCGAGCGGCGACAAATCGGCTCTTGCCGAATTTGTCGTGAGCAAAGCAAGCCAGTCTTTCTTCGGAAAGAAGCAAGACTTCGAAAAGAAGCAAGACTGGATTGCTTCGTCGCGATGGTCCCTCGCAAGCGAGGCCCATTCGCTCCTCGCAATGACGAAAACCGTGCATCACGCTACGCTTGAAAACAATGCCGGATCGAAACGTCCGTCATATTCGAACGTCGCAGCTCCGGTCATCAACACATGCTCGTCGCTCGCGCGCCATTCGATCACGAGGTCGCCACCGGGCAGCGTGACGTTGACGACCCGCTCACTTCGCCGCAACCGGATCGCGGCGACGACGGTGGCGCAGGCGGCAGAGCCACAGGCCAAGGTCAGCCCCGCCCCGCGCTCCCATGTCCGGATCGTGATGTGGTCGCGATCGACAATATGCGCCAGCGTGATGTTGGCGCGGTCCGGAAAGATCGGATGATTTTCCAGCAGCGGTCCGAAGCGGCGCAGATCGTGGGCATTGACGTCATCGACCCAGAAGATCGCATGCGGATTGCCCATGCTGACCACCGACGGCGTATGCAACACCGGCGCGTCGATCGGGCCGATCTGGAGTTCGATCGCGCGGGTGTCGCGAAATTCTTCTGCCAGCGGAATATCGCGCCAGCCAAGTTTCGGCGGCCCCATATCCACCGTGGTGCTGCCATCCGCATTGCGCCAGGTGTTGAGCAATCCCGTTTTCGTCTCGAAGCTCAGCGCGTCCTTGTCGCTGGCGGCGAACATCTGCTGCGCCACGCAGCGCATGCCGTTGCCGCAGGCTCCGGCCTCGGTGCCGTCATTGTTGTAGATGCGGATAAAGGCTTCGGTGCCGGCCGCGCGCGGCTTTTGCAGCACCATCAATTGGTCGTAGGGAATGTGAGCTGCGATAGCGCGCGCATCGTCAGGCGTCACAGCAGCGCCGTCGCGGACATCAAGGACCACGATCTGATTACCGATGCCATTCATCTTGGCAAAGGGATGGTTGGCGAGCGCGCTCATCAGACTTTTTCAGGGTTGGAACTGCCGGTTGCGATCCCGCCATATATGGCGATTAGGCTGCGATGGCCAGTCGGAGCAGACCATCGCCACAAAGCGGCGGGATGAGACGAATTCCGACGGCGCGTGTTATCGTTTGGCGAAACCGTGCCGGACCGCCTTTGGAGACCGTTTGAATGACCCCTCGTTTGCTCCGCCTTGCCACTGCCTTTGCCACCGTCACGCTGATTCCGGCCATCGTCCTCTCAAGCGGCGCGTTTGCACAGGCTCCGCCAACTGCAACCACTCCGCCCGCCGCGACCGCACCGACACCTGCGACACCCGCGCCAACGCCTGCTCCGGTCGTCCCCGCCCCCGCGACGCCTCCGACGGCGCAAGCCCCGGCCGCCGTCCCCCCGGCCGCACCAGTCGAGACCGCCGACCCGTTCGGCGAACAGACCACGCTGACTGCCCGGACAGTCGTGATCGCCAAGGGCACCGCGACCTGGGATGCCGCCTTCGAAACGCTGATCGAGTCGTTCAAATCGCTGATGGTCGTGCTCGATAAGCAGGGGATCAAGCCGTCAGGCAATGCGATGATCGTTTATACCTCGACCGATGATTCCGGTTTTACGTTTCAGGCCGTATTTCCGGTCGATCAGGAGCCGAAAAACCTGCCGAAGGATATGAGCATCGGCAAGTCGCCGGAAGGCAAGGCGCTTAAATTTGTCCATCGCGGCTCCTACGACAATATGGACAACACCTATGAGGCGATTACCAATCACCTCGACGACAAGAAGCTTGAAGCCAAAGATACCTTCATCGAAGAGTACGTTACCGATCCGCTGAAGACGTCTGAAGACAAGCTCGTCATCAATGTGTTCGTGCCGCTGAAGTAATAAGCGAGTTCTGAAATGGCCCGTCTGTCGTTCGCCGCCTTGGCGCTGTCGTCTACGTTCTCTGTCGCCGCGCTCATCGTTCCTGCCATTGCCGAGAGCGATTTTCCAAATGTGATTTCCGTCACCGGCGAGGCGCAGATTTCCGCACCACCTGATGTGGCGATCATCGATGGCGGCATCACCACGGAAGCCAAGACCGCGCGCGACGCCTCCGAGTCCAACAACGCCGCCATGGGCAAGGTGCTGCTGGCCCTGAAGGGTGCAGGAATTCCCGAAAGAGACATCCAGACGCAGCGGCTATCATTGCAGCCGCAATATGCGGCCAACCGCAGTGGACCGAATGCCGTCACGGGCTATCGTGCCAGCAATCGCGTTTCGCTCACGCTGCGTGACATGACGATCGTCGCGCCGACGATCGATCTGCTGGTCGGCGCGGGTGCGAATGAAATCGGCGGCCTTAGTTTTACCGTGGCGCAGCCGTCGAAACTACTCGATGAAGCCCGTATACAAGCGATGGCAGATGCACGGCGCAAGGCGGAGATTTACGCCAAAGCGGCCGGCGTTACACTCGGCGCGCCGGTGAGCATTTCGGAAGAAGGTGCCCCAGGCCCGATGATGCTGCGCAAGATGTCGGCGAGCTTCAGTGCCCGCGCTCCGGCACCCGTCTCACCCGGCGAGGAAACGCTGCGGATTTCGGTCGCAGTATCATGGACGATCAAGCCGATGGTTGCGCCCGAACCAACGCCGCCGGTGCCGCCCGCGCCGATCCCACCGCCTCCCTCGCCGAAATAGTTTTCGTCATTCCTAAATCTCGACGACCTGCCCCGGCACGGGAGCGATGAATCGCTCGCGCGGAATGCCCGACGCATCCAGCGCGCCGATGAGATCGCGGCGTGGCGCGTCGATCGCTTCGTCCGTGAGTTGAAATGTGCCGTTGTGATGCGCGAGCGCCTGCTGCGCACCGCAATCGGCCAGCGCCTTGACAGCATCCTCCGGATTCATGTGCTGGTCCTTCATGAACCAGCGCGGCTCGTAAGCCCCGATCGGCAGCAGCGCCAGCCGCAGCGGCCCGTGCTCGTCGCGCACCCGGCGAAAATGGCTGCCGTCGCCATAGCCGGAATCACCGACCGCATAGATCTTACCGGCCGGCGTCTCGATCACGAAGCTCGCCCACAGCGCCTTGTTGCGATCGAACAGGCCGCGGGCCGACCAATGTCGCGTCGGCACCAGCGTCACAAAAACGCCATCACCGATATCGATGCGGTCGCGCCAGTCGAATCCCGCGGCGCGAATAGCGCTGTCGTTCGCGGTCATGGTCTGATCATTGCCGAGTGGCGTGATGACACGCGGATTGTCGCGCGCGGCAAGTTTCGACAATGTCGAGATGTCGAGATGATCGTAATGGCCGTGCGTCACCAAAACCGTGTCGATCTTCGGCAGCGCTTTGAAAGCGATTCCCGGCGCGCAGTGCCGCTTCGGGCCGAGAAAAGAGATCGGCGATGCACGGTCCGACCACACCGGATCGATGAGAATATTGTGCCCGGCGGTTTGGATCAGCCAGCTCGCATGACCAACGAATGAGATGCGCGCGGTATTGCCTGAAACGCTCGATGGCGGCGTGTCGGCAAGTTCGTTCTCGACCCACTCCGGCCATTGCGCGCGATCGCGTCCGCTGCCGAATTGCCAGCGCAAAACCTCGCTGAATTTTTTGGGCGGCATGCCGTTGCGATCATAGAAGATCTTGCCGTCGAAATGATCGGACACCGGGCCGTCATAGGTTTTCATGCGGGAGGTCCAAGACGCCGACAGGCCAGCGGTGGCGGCAAGTCCGGCAAAGAAGATGAGAAGGCGGCGCGTGAACATAGGCTGCTTATGCTGTTACACGCCGATCAGCGCGACGTTTTCGGCTTGGGCGGCCTTGGCCATGGCGTTGTCAAATGTTGCGAGTGTCATCTTTTCGCGCTTTGCAAGCTCGACATAACAGGCGTCGTAAAAGCTAAGGCGGTGGCGGCGCGCCAAATTGAGAACGGTTGCCTCATCCGGAAAATTCGCGATCTCGATGGGCAAGCTGCGTACAAGGTCAAGAAATCGCTGTCCGTCCTCAGGTTCTGAACGCCCTCTGCGTTCCCCGCTAAGGATGACATTGCGCAGCTCAAACCACCAAATGCCTGGCACGAGGGCTGTATCGCCACGCAACTTTGCAAGGATGTTCGCACCTGCCTCGTTTCGCTCATCAGCGAAATGCCAATTCGCCATGACCGACACGTCGATCACCAGCGGCATTAGGCGCGCCCCTCATTCTTCCATTCAATGATTTCTTCGATTGTGGCAGGCTTGTTGCGTTTGCGCAGTTCAAGAATACCGTCGATCGCCCGATCAATACGTTCCTGACGAGCACTCTCGTCTGGCGTTAGGCGCGCGATGACCTTGCCGTGTCGCGTAATGGCAATCGTTTCGCCCTTCTCGACCTGATCGAGCAGTTCGGAAAAGCGGGCCTTGGCGTCGGATGATTGAACGTGCTTCATGGTTTGACCTATTATTCTGACCTATCGTACCAGATCTGATGAGTTGCCGTAAAGCCGCTGGAAGTTGACATCACGTCCCAATGGCGTATGTGTTCCGACAATTCTCGAAAAGTTCTCTTTTCGACTCGCCGACCGGTCCTTGAGACCGGAGGTCAACGCCCGACAGCGCGATGCGCCCTCGGGCGTATAATTGTTTTGGCATAGGGCTGCGAGAGCAGCCCGTCAGGAATCGTAGCGCGATGTTCGACAATCTGTCGGAAAAACTTGGCGGAATTCTCGATCGGCTCACCGGGCGCGGCGCGCTATCGGAAGCAGATGTCGATGCCGCGATGCGCGAAGTGCGCCGCGCCTTGCTCGAAGCCGACGTCTCGCTCGACGTCGTCCGTGATTTCGTCGATCGCGTCCGCGAACAGGCGATCGGTGCCACGGTCGTTAAGTCGGTTACGCCCGGTCAGATGGTCGTCAAGATCGTCCACGACGAACTAGTCGCCACATTAGGCGCTGATGGCCACACCGGCATCGACCTCAACGCCGTGCCGCCCGTCGCGATCATGATGGTCGGCCTGCAAGGCTCCGGAAAAACTACGACCACAGCCAAGCTGGCGCGCCGCCTCACGCAGCGCGACAAGAAAAAGGTGCTGATGGCATCGCTGGACATCTATCGTCCGGCCGCCATGGAGCAATTGGCCATTCTAGGCCGCGATCTCGATATCCAGACGCTGCCGATCGTCGCCGGCCAGAAGCCCGCGCAGATCGCCCGCCGCGCGCTCGATGCCGGCAAGCTCGGCGGTTACGACGTCGTGCTGCTCGACACCGCCGGCCGCACCACGCTCGACGACGAGATGATGGCGGAGGCGACCGAGATCAAAGCGGTCGCGCAACCGCATGAAGTTCTGCTGGTCGCGGATTCGCTGACAGGTCAGGACGCCGTCAATCTCGCCCGCGCCTTCGATCTGCAGGTCGGCCTCACCGGCATCGTGCTGACGCGCGTCGACGGCGACGGCCGCGGTGGTGCGGCGCTGTCGATGCGCGCCGTCACCGGCAAGCCGATCAAGCTGATCGGCACCGGCGAAAAGACCGATGCGCTGGAGGACTTCCATCCATCGCGCATCGCTGGTCGCATCCTCGGCATGGGCGACGTTGTCTCGCTGGTGGAAAAAGCCGCTGCGCATATCGATGCCGAAAAGGCCGCGCGCACCGCCGAAAAAATGCGGAAGGGTCTGTTCGACCTGACCGACATGCGCGATCAATTGTTGCAGATGTCCAATATGGGCGGACTTTCCGGGCTGATGGGCATGATGCCCGGCATTGCGAAAATGAAGAACCAGATCGCATCGGCGGGCCTGGATGACCGCGTGCTGAAGCGACAGGTCGCGGTCATCGATTCGATGACCCGGCAGGAGCGCAAGAACCCCGACATCCTCAAGGCCAGCCGCAAAAAGCGCATCGCGGCAGGCTGCGGGTTGAAGGTCGAAGAGGTCAACAAGCTCCTCAAAATGCATCGCAACATGGCCGATATGATGAAGGCGATGGGCGGCAAAGCCGGCAAGCGCGGGCCGCTCGCGGGCATGGCGCAGGCGATGGGCTTCGGCGGCGGCGGTCCCTCGCCCGAAGAAATCAAGACGATGACCGAAAAGCTGCAATCCGGCGGTGCCGGCGGCATGCCGCAATTGCCGAAGGACATGCCGACGGCGCTGCGCAACGCGCCGGGCCTGCCGGGATTGGGTGGCGGTGGTCGCCCGAGCCTACCGGGCCTCGGTGGCTTTCCCGGTTTTGGGAAGAAGAAATAACGCCGATCAATTCACCCGTTTAACAACACACACACACTTCAACAAACTCAGGAGAATACCATGTCCGTCGTTATCCGCCTCGCGCGCGCAGGCACCAAGAAGCGTCCCGTCTATCACGTCGTCGTCGCCGACTCGCGCTTTCCCCGCGACGGCCGTTTCATCGAGCGCCTCGGCTATTTCAATCCGTTGCTGCCGAAGGACAACGAGACCCGCCTGAAGCTCGACATGGACAAGGTCAAGGCCTGGCTCGCCAAGGGCGCGCAGCCGTCGGACCGCGTCTCGCGTTTCCTCGATGCCGCAGGCGTGCAGAAGCGTGAAGCCCGCCACAATCCGGAAAAGGCCGTGCCGCGCAAGGAGCGCAAAGCCGCTGCCGAAGCCGCCGCGAAGAAGTAAGCGCAGCACTCTGTGTCTGAGAAACCGCAGATTTGTATCGCGCGGATCGGTGCGCCGCATGGCGTGCGCGGCGCGGTCAAACTGTGGACATTTACCGACGATCCGCTGGCCGTCTGCGATTACGGTCCGCTGACGACCAGGGACGGCGCGCGTTCGTTTGAAGTTGCGGACGCGCGTGTTGCGAAGGATCATCTGGTGGCGACGCTGAAAGGCGTCGCTGACCGCGATGCGGCTGCGCGTTTGAACGGCATCGAGCTTTACATCGCTCGAGACAACCTGCCGCCGACTGATGACGGCGAATATTATCATGCCGATCTGATCGGGCTGCCGGCGATCGACCCCTCGGACGCCCTCATTGGCAGCGTCGTCGCAATCCATGATTTCGGGGCCGGCACGATCATCGAGATCGCACCGCCTTCGGGACCGACATTGTTGTTGCCGTTTACCGATGCCGTGGTGCCAACAATCGACCTCGCCAAGGGCCATGTTGTGATCGTGATGCCCGACGAGATCGAAGGCGATACACCAAACCATCCGCTGGCCTAATCATGTGGCGCGCGACTGTCCTCACGCTGTTTCCAGAGATGTTTCCCGGTCCGCTCGGCGTCAGCCTCGCGGGGCGGGCGCTGACGTCGGGCCTGTGGGCGCTGGAGGCGCGCGACATCCGCGCCTCGGCAGGCGACAGGCATCGCAGCGTCGATGACACCCCGGCCGGCGGCGGCCCCGGCATGGTGTTGCGCGCCGATGTGCTGGCCGCCGCGATCGATGCAGCCGACCCCGATACCACCCGACCAAACAATCGTCCAAGGCTGATGATGAGCCCGCGCGGCCGACCGCTGACCCAGGCCCGCGTGCAGGAATTATCCGCCGGACCCGGCCCGCTGATCGTCTGTGGCCGCTTCGAGGGCATCGACCAGCGCGTCATCGATGCCCGCGCGCTCGAAGAGGTCTCGATCGGCGATTATGTGCTGTCAGGCGGCGAAATCGCCGCGATGGCTCTGATCGATGCCTGCGTGCGCCTGTTGCCGGGCGTCATGGGCAAGCTCGAATCGGGCGCCGACGAGAGCTTTTCAGATGGCCTGCTTGAATATCCGCAATATACCCGTCCGCAGACCTTCGAGGGCGTGGCGATCCCTGATATCCTGACCTCCGGCGACCATGCCAGAGTCGCTGCCTGGCGGCTTGCGCAGGCGGAATCGCTGACGCAAACACGACGCCCGGAATTGTGGCAGGCGCGTCCGCAAAAACCGCCAAAAAACAAGACCCGAAACAAGATGCAAGGCAAGACAGACAGG
>JAYUEY010000100.1:0-20566 GCA_043739005.1 Tardiphaga sp. | reverse complement strand
GGACGGTAACGCACATGAACGCACTAAACAACTGATTTTGTTCAATTTGTAGACGTCCGCGAAGGTCCGCAAATGTCCGCGTTTCTTCTCTCTCACGGCGAAAACTGGGGTTCGATTCCCCATGGGAGCGCCACCCCCCCATTCCGAAAATTCAGCCGGAACTTCGTTGTTGCCTCGGCGCTCGGTCAGGTGCGCGACAAGCTCTTGGGGCGCATCGTTCGTCAAGCCAGATGACAATTTCGCAATGAAAGCCCGTCTCGCGCTGACGTGTGTTTACTTTTTGTGCGGCGCGTTCATAGCCTGTGGCGGTTTGATGCCATCAACGCCATTAACCGGATGCCGATCTTGAAACGCTCCTCTGCCACAATTTTGGTTCTTATCGTTTTGGCCGCCGGCGGATACGCGATCTGGCACGAGCGCTCCGGTGCCGACAAAGCCCAGCAAGCCGCTACGCAGCAAAAGAAGAGCAATGCGCCGCAGTCCGTGCCGGTCACGCTCGCGACAGTCGAACAGGCCGATTTCCCTGTTTACCTCAATGGTCTTGGGACGGTGCAGGGACTGAACACAGTCACCGTTCGCACCCGTGTCGATGGTCAGATCGACAGCATCGACTATAGCGAGGGCCAAATCGTCAAGAAGGGCGACTTGCTGGCGCAGATCGATCCAAGGCCGCTCCAGGCAGCACTCGATCAAGCCAAAGCCAAGAAGGCGCAGGATTCGGCGAACCTCGCCAACGCCAATCTCGATCTGCAACGCTACACCAAGCTCGGCGATTTCGCGACGCGGCAGCAGACCGATACCCAGCGCTCGACGGTGGCGCAGGTCACCGCGCAAATCACGGCCGATGACGCCGCTATCGCGGCAGCGCAGACCCAGATCGACTACACCACGCTGCGCGCGCCGATCACCGGCGTCACCGGATTTCGTCTCGTGGACACTGGCAACATCGTCAATGCCGCGACGCAGACCGGGATCGTGACCATCGCCCAGATCGAGCCGATCGCGGTGGTCTTTACTGCTCCGGAAAATCAGCTCATTGAGATCAAGGCCGCGCTTCATGCTGGCCCGTTGAACGTGATTGCGCTGAAGACGGACGGGAAAACCGTCTTGTCCGAAGGCAAGCTCGCTGTCGTGAACAATCAGGTCGATACCACCAGCGGCACGGTTCGTCTGAAAGCCGTCTTCGACAACACCGATCATGTCCTGTGGCCGGGCCTGTCGGTCTCGACACGGCTATTGGTGACGACATTCTCAAAGGCCATCGTAGTGCCCGACGATGCCGTCCAGCATGGCAATGACGGGCTTTATGCTTACGCCGTGAATGCTGACAACAAGGCCGAGTTGCGCAAGCTCAAGGTCGGAGCGTCGGTCGATGGCCGCACGGTGATCGAGCAGGGGCTGTCCGTCGGCGATCGCGTCATTGTCGCCGGACAATACAAGGTCCAGCCCGGAACGCTCGTCAGCGTTGCGGTGTCGAGCGCCGATAACGCAGCGAAGACGCCATGACGACGCAGACCAAAGGCAGCATCTCGTCCCCGTTCATTCGCTATCCGATCGCGACGTCGCTGCTGATGGCGGGCATCCTGTTCGTCGGCATCGTCGCTTATCCGCTATTGCCGGTCGCGCCTTTGCCGCAGGTCGATCTTCCCACCATTCAGGTGTCGGCATCGCTACCCGGTGCCAGCCCCGAGACAATGGCGTCGTCCGTCGCGCAGCCATTGGAGCGCCAGCTCGCGCAAATCCCCGGTGTCGCGCAGATGACCTCGACGTCATCGCTCGGCTCCTCAGCTGTGACGATCCAGTTCGATCTCAACCGCGCGATCGACGGAGCGGCGAATGACGTGCAGGCGGCGATTAACGCCGCCGGCGGGCAATTGCCGAAAAATCTGCCGTCGCCGCCGACCTATCGCAAGGTGAATCCGGCCGACTCGCCGATTTTGCTATTGTCCGCGACCTCCGACACGCTGCCATTGACGACCGTGAGCGACAGCGTGGATGCTCAACTCGCGCAACAGATCAGCCAGATCGCGGGCGTGGCACAGGTCGTCATCGGTGGCCAGCAGAAGCCGGCGATCCGCATTCAAATCGATCCGGCGAAACTGGTGGCCAAAGGCATCGGCCTTGAAGACGTCCGCACCCAGATCGCGATCACCACGGTCGACAGCCCGAAAGGGAGCATCGACGGCGCGACCAAAAGCTACACGATCTACGCCAACGACCAGTTGCCGGCCTCAAAAGACTGGAACGACGTCGTCATCGCCTATCGCAATGGCGGACCGCTGCGCATCAAGGATATCGGGCAAGCGGTGACGGGGCCCGAAGACGCCAAGCAGGCGGCATGGGCCAATGGCAAGCGTGGCGTGTTTCTTGTCATCTTCAAGCAGCCCGGCGCGAACGTCATCGAGACCGTCGACATGATCAAGGCGCAACTGCCGCGGCTTGAAGCGGCGATCCCGCCCGCGATCAAGATCGCAGTCATCAGCGATCGCACGACGACGATCCGCGCCGCCGTCGAGGACGTGCAGTTCACCTTGTTGCTCACCATCGCGCTGGTCGTGATGGTGATCTTCGTATTCCTGCGCAATGTCTGGGCCACGATCATTCCCAGCATCACCGTGCCGCTGGCGCTGCTCGGTGCCTGCGCATTGATGTGGGTGTTCGGTTACACACTCGACAACCTGTCGCTGATGGCACTGACAATTTCAGTTGGATTCGTGGTCGATGACGCCATCGTCATGCTCGAAAATATCACACGATACATCGAGGAAGGCGAGACGCCGATGGATGCTGCGCTGAAAGGTGCTAGCGAAATTGGCTTTACCATCGTCTCCATCAGTATTTCGCTGGTCGCGGTGCTGATCCCGCTACTGATGATGGGTGGCATCATCGGACGCCTGTTCCGCGAATTCGCAGTCACGCTGACGATGGCGATCTTCGTCTCGCTTGTGGTCTCGTTGACGCTCACGCCGATGATGGCATCGCGCTTCCTGCGCTCGGAGAAGCAGACAAAGCACGGCAAGTTCTATCGATGGAGCGAGCGCGGCTTCGACGCATTGTTGCGCGGCTATGAGCGCGGGCTCGATCTCGTGCTGCGCTGGCGGCTGACGACATTGATGGTGTTTTTCGCCACGCTCGCGCTGTCGGTCTATCTATTCATGGTGATCCCGAAAGGCTTCTTCCCGCAGCAGGATACGGGTCTCATCACCGCCGCTTCGCAAGCCGCGCAGGATATCTCCTTCGCGGACATGAAAAAACATCAGGAGGAACTCGGAGCGATCGTTCAGAATGACCCCGACGTCGCATCCGTGGCGATGGTGATTGGCGGCGCGGGCGGCGCGCTCAACACCGGCCGCATGTTCATCACGCTGAAGCCGCGCAACGAGCGTACCGCCAATGCGCAGCAGATCATCGCGCGGTTGCGACCAAAGCTCGAAAAAGTGCAGGGCGCACGGTTGTTCATGCAAGCGGCGCAGGATGTCCGGCTTGGCGGCCGGGCAACGCGCACGCAGTATGAATTCACGTTGCAGGACGCCAATCTCAGCGAACTGAACGAGTGGGCACCGAAGATTATCGGCAAGATGCAGACGCTTGGTGAATTGCGTGACGTCGCGACCGACCAGCAGACGCAGGGCACGACGCTGACGTTGACGATCGACCGTGATCAGGCCTCGCGCTTCGGCATCCAGCCGCAACTGATCGACGACACGCTATATGACGCCTTCGGCCAACGTCAGGTCGCGCAATATTTCACGCAACTCAACAGCTATCACGTCATTCTGGAAATTCTGCCGGAATTGCAGGGCGATCTGTCGTCACTCGACAAGCTCTACATCAAATCACCATTGAGCGGCGATCAGGTGCCGCTGTCGGCGTTCGCGAAATGGACCAGCGTGCCGGTGCGCCCGTTGTCGATCAGTCATCAGGGCCAGTTTCCAGCCATCACGATCAGCTTCAATCTCGCGCAAGGCGTGGCGCTCGGCCAGGCGACGCAGGCCGTGCAGCAAGCCATGAACGACATCGGTGCGCCATCGACCGTCAACGGGACGTTTCAGGGCACCGCGCAGGCCTTCCAGCAATCGCTCGGCACCGTGCCGCTGCTGATCCTTGCGGCGCTGGTCGTGGTCTATCTGATCCTCGGCATTCTGTATGAGAGCTACATTCACCCGATCACGATTCTATCGACGCTGCCCTCGGCCGGCGTCGGCGCGCTCGCGACGCTGATGCTGTTCGGCTTTGACTTCAGCCTGATTGCGTTGATCGGCATCATTCTGCTGATCGGCATCGTCAAGAAAAACGGAATCATGATGGTCGATTTCGCGATTGCGGCCGAACGCGACGAACATCTGTCGGCCGAAGCAGCGGTGCGCAAGGCGGCGCTGTTGCGTTTCCGCCCGATCATGATGACGACGATGGCGGCCATGCTCGGCGGCGTGCCGTTGATGCTCGGCACGGGAACCGGCTCGGAAATTCGTCAGCCGCTTGGCTATGCGATGGTCGGCGGCTTGCTGGTCAGTCAGGTGCTGACACTGTTCACGACGCCGGTCATCTATGTCTATCTCGACAAGCTCTCGGACGTCATTTCCGGTTGGGGGCGCGCACGCCGGCGCGATGACGAAACGCCTGCGGACGATCAAATTTCACAGGCCGCTGCCGAATAGCAACGCTTTACGGATTGTCGGACGTTGCCAATAACGTCCTGTGAAGACATTAGCGCAGCGAGACGAGAAAGCATTTGGCGGTGTTTCAAAATCTCTTTCTCGTCTTGCTAATCGCCTTGTCGTGACGATGACCGAGAGCACTGTCCACCTCGCGACTTGGGCCATCGCGGGTCTTGCGACCGCTGGCGTCATCCTGCGGCCGTTCGACTGGCCGGAATATATCTGGGCGATCGCCGGTGCGGCATTGCTGGTCGCGTTGCAACTGTTGCCGTGGTCGGATGCGTTTGCCGCCGCCGCAAAGGGAACCGACGTCTATTTCTTTCTGATCGGCATGATGCTGCTGGCGGAAGTCGCGCGCAAAGAAGGCCTGTTCGACTGGCTCGCCGCGCAGGCGGTGCGGCTTGCGAAGAACTCGGCAAAGCGTTTGTTTCTGATCGTCTATGTCGTCGGCACCATTGTCACAGTGTTTTTGTCCAACGATGCGACGGCCGTGGTTCTGACACCTGCGGTCTATGCCGCGACACGCGCGGCCAAGGTCGAGCCGCTGCCCTATCTTTTCATTTGTGCCTTCATCGCCAATGCGGCGAGTTTCGTGTTGCCGATCTCGAACCCGGCCAATCTGGTGTTGTTCGGCGAAAAAATGCCGCCGCTGTTGGCTTGGTTGCAGTTGTTCGCGCTGCCGTCGCTGGCCGCCATCGTTGCGACCTATCTCGCATTGCGTTTCACGCAACGCCACGCGCTGGACGGCGAGGTTGCCTCGATCGCGCGCATCGAACCGCTGACGATCGGCGGCAAAATGGCCGCTACGGGCATCGCGCTGACGGCACTGGTGCTGATCGGTGCCTCGGCGCTGGGCCGCGATCTCGGCGTGCCGACATTTGTCGCCGGCGCTGTCGTCGCGGTCCTGGTGCTTGTGATCGCGCGGCAGTCGCCATTGCCGATCCTGAAAGACATTTCATGGTCCGTGCTGCCGCTTGTTGCCGGCCTGTTCATTATGGTCGAGGGCTTGAACAAAACCGGCGTGCTGCCAGCGCTGGCGCACATCTTGGAAGAGTCCGTCGCGGCCTCTCCGCAGATGACGTCATGGTTCGCGGGCATCGGCGTCGCGATCGGCTCGAACCTCGTCAACAACCTGCCGATGGGCCTGATGGCCGCGACCATCAATCACGCCGCCGACCTGCCGTCGCATGTCACGGCCGCGATCCTGATCGGCGTCGATCTCGGGCCGAATCTGTCGGTCACAGGATCGCTGGCAACAATTCTGTGGCTGATCGCACTGCGCCGCGAATCTGAAAACGTCACGACCATGCCGTTTCTGAAAGTCGGTCTGGTGGTGATGCCGCCCGCGCTCGTTCTGGCGCTCGCGGCTTTGTTGCTCGTCGCGCCCACCTGAGCGCACGCACGGCTCTGCATTTTTTGCGCTTGTGCGAAACCGCGCGCCTGCCATAGTCCTTACAAAACGGCGATCAAGACCGCGTATCAACTGGCATTCGTGACGTCGCCTCCACGATCCGGCACCACGCCACAGGGGGACAGATGACGACGTATGAAACCATTCTGGTGGAGCGCCCCGATCCTCATGTCGCACGGATCGTGATGAACCGGCCCGCCGCGCGCAACGCGCAAAATCTTCAAATGACGTATGACCTTAATGCGGCGCTCGACGAAGCCGCGCTCGACGACACGGTCAAGGTCATCATCGTCTCGGGCTCAGGTCCGCATTTTTCGGCCGGCCACGATCTGCGCGCCACGACGAAAAATCAGGTCGGTGAGGACTTTCCGCCAGTCGGCAATTGGGGTGGCTTTCGCGAGCCGGACGCGCATGGCCGTTTTGCGCGCGAACAAGAAATCTACCTGCAGATGACGCGGCGCTGGCGCAACCTTGCCAAGCCGACCATCGCCGAAGTGCAGGGCAAATGCGTCGCCGGAGGATTGATGATCGCATGGGCCTGCGATCTCATCGTCGCAGGTGACGATGCGGAGTTCTGCGATCCTGTCGTCACATTGGGCGTCTGTGGTGTCGAATGGTTTGTGCATCCGTTTGAATTGGGACCGCGAAAGGCCAAGGAGTTACTGTTTACGGCGGATGCCTGGAGCGCGCAGGAGGCGCATCGGCTCGGCATGGTCAATCAGGTGGTGCCGGCCGCCGAACTCTCCGGCTATACATTGGCAATGGCGAAGCGCATCGCGTCGAAGCCTGCTTTCGCGCTCAAGATGACCAAGGAAGCCGTGAACCGCGCGGTCGATGCGACCGGTCAACAGACCGCAATCGATCAGGCCTTCGGCCTGCATCAGCTGTGTCACGCCTTTAACATGCAACAATTCGGAATCGTCGTGGACCCCGCCGGGCTGCATCCATCATTTCGCGAGACCGTGAAGAAGGCCTGAGCGATGGACCTCACCGAAAGCGATGAACAGCGATTGCTGCGCGACAGCGCGGCGCGCTTCATCAGTGATACCTATACGACGAAGCTGCGTGAGAAAAACGCCAGCGAACCGTTCGGCTTTAGCGCGGCGATCTGGAAGCAATTCGCTGAACTCGGCTGGCTGGCGCTGCCGATTGCCGAAGAGCATGGCGGCCTCGGCGGCAATGCCGTTGATGTCGGAATTCTGATGGAGAGTTTCGGCAAGGGTCTCGTCAGCGAGCCTTATCTCGCGACGGTGGTGCTCGGTGCCGGGTTGGTCGCGCATGCGGGCAGCGATGCGCAGCAGGCGACGCTGTTGCCGAAGATCGCCGATGGTACGCTGCATCTGGCCTTCGCGCATGCCGAGCGCGCCGCGCGTGCTGATCTCACTCATGTCGAGACTGTGGCGACACGCAACGGCGACGGCTGGATGTTGAGCGGCAGCAAGGTCGCGGTGCTCGACGGCCGCGCCGCGCAGCACATCATCGTCTCAGTCCGCGTTGCGGACGACGATCACAAACTTGCATTGTTTCTTGTCGCGCCGGATGCGCAGGGCATGACGTTGCAGGATTATCCGCGTCTTGGCGGCGGGCAGGGCTGCAATCTGACATTAGCGAATGTGAAAGTCGCAGGCGACGCACGGCTCGGTGCGGCCGATGCGATGGCGGCAGTTGAGGCGGTTACCGACCGGGCGCTGGCCGCGCTGTCGGCCGAAGCCGTTGGCATCATGCAGACACTCCTCGACAAGACCCTCGACTATACAAAAATCCGCAAGCAATTCGGCAAACCGCTGTCGTCCAATCAGGTGATCCGCCATCGCCTCGTCGATATGTCGGTGGCCTGTGACGAAGCGCGTTCGATAGCGCTGCGTGCAGCGATGCTGGCCGATGCCGAGCCGACAGAACGCGGCCGGGCGGCGTCAGGCGCGAAAGCGAAAATCGGCAAGGGCGCGCGCTTCGTCGCGGAGCAATCCGTGCAATGCCACGGCGCGATGGGCGTCACGGACGAACTCGATATCGGCGCTTATTTCAAGCGGCTGCTGGCGTTCGAGGCTTTGTTCGGTGGCACGACGCATCATTACCGGCGGCACGCGGCGCTGACGACGCGCGCAACATCATGAACGGAGCACCATCATGGATCTGACATTCAGCACCGAGGAACGCGCCTTCGAACAAGAGGTGCGCGATTTCATCGCTGCCAATCTGCCGGCCGAAACCAAACGCGCGCAGGCGCTGACGCCGTCGGTGTTTTCCGATCCCGAGATTGTCGTGGCATGGCAGAAGGCCTTGCATGCGAAAGGCTGGGTCGCGCCGGGCTGGCCCAAAGAACATGGCGGCACCGGCTGGAGCCCGGCTCAACGCTGGATATTCGAGACCGAGTGCGCCCATGGCGGCGTTCCGTCGATTTCGCCGATGGGCACCAAAATGGTCGGGCCGGTCATCATCGGCTTCGGCACCGACGCGCAGAAGAATTACTATCTGCCGCGCATTCTGTCCGGCGAGGATCGTTGGTGTCAGGGTTATTCGGAGCCGGGTTCGGGCTCGGACCTGTCGTCGCTGAAGACGCGCGCCGTCCGCGATGGCGACCATTATGTCGTCAACGGCACGAAGATCTGGACGACGCATGCGCACCACGCCAACCGAATGTTCGCGCTGGTTCGCACCAGCGACGAGCCACGCCAGCAGGACGGCATCTCCTTCATCCTGATCGACATGACAAGCCCTGGCATTACGATCCGGCCGATTCTTACGATCGGGGGCGATCACGAGGTCAATCAGGTGTTCTTCGACGACGTTCGCGTGCCGATCAGCGACCGTGTCGGCGACGAAGGCAAGGGCTGGACTTACGGCAAGTATCTTCTCGAGTTCGAGCGTGGTGGCGGCATCGCCTCGGCGCGGCTGCGCGAGGCGCTACAGACGGTGGCGTCGCTGGCCGGATCGGATGTCACCGGTCGCGCAATCGACGATCCCGACATTTCGCTGCGCATGTCCGAGGTCGAGGTGGATATCGACGCGCTGGAAATGACCGAGTTGCGCGTGCTTTCGGCAATGCAGACAGGACAAAATCCAGGCGCGGTGTCATCAATGTTGAAGCTGCGCGTCAGCGAAATCCATCAGGCGGTGACGCGGCTCGGTGTCGACGTGATCGGCAGTGATGGCCTCGTCGTCGAACCGATGCGGCCGCTGTATACGCTGAACCACGCGCCTGTCGTGGCTGAAGAATTGCTACCAGTGGTGCCGAAGCATCTTAATGGTCGCGCTTACACGATCTTCGGCGGATCGTCCGAGATCCAGCGCGATATCATCGGGAAACTGGTCCTCGGGATTTAGAAGAGGCCGCGCGTTTCGACAGCCGCTGTCGTTAGCACCTGGCGTGCCGAGTGAACCCTCATTCGAGGGCTCGTATAAAAAAATCGTCACGCGATACTGGATATTCAGCCTTTACGACGTATGACTGTCCACGTTTTGTGGAGGCAGTGCTTCACAAGCCCGGCAGCGCCGAGACGACGACACTCGTATTGCCTTGCGCATTCGCGATCACCCGCAGTGTCTTGGAATCAAACGTGATGCCGCCGAGTTGCAGTGACGTAATTTGCGCCGCAATCTTCACGCCATTGGCGTTCTTCTGCATGTCGGCGATGACGCCTGCGATCTGTTGCTGCGCCTGCGCAGCAAACGGTTTGAGATCGACGGTCGCACGCGCCGCGATCGCATCCTGTAGATAGGGCATCGCCGCGCGCGCGGCCGAGCCGAGCAAGCCGAATGCGGCTTCGGATTCTACCGCCAGCGTCATGTCGGTCAGCTTGATCGTCTGCTGCGCCTTGTCGAGCAACGGTTTGCCCCAGACGTGAATCGTAGCTTCGCCGCCAAAGCCGAAGAAGCTTTTCTTTTCCTTTGCGTTGACCAGCATTGACACGAGGAGTCTGTCGCCGGATGCAGCAATCGTCGCTTTCTTGACGGTGACATCGACCGCGCCGCTGCCATCCTCCGGGAACGTCTTGCCGACGATCTGAGCCTGCACGATCGTGTTCAATTCGGTGAACGGCATGTCGATCGGTACGCCGATATTAATAAGGCCCGGTCGCGCCGGCACGATCGCAAGCGTCGCTGGGAAAGCGCACTGTGGCGTTGTCGCCACCGACGTGATGCGCGTGTCGGCCTCAAGCCCGAGTGTCAACGTGACATTAGTCGCATCGATTGTCGGCTGCGCGGCAATGGCTCGCGTCGGCTTCATTTCGAGAAACAGCGGCGGCAGTCCCGGTGCGGCGCTCGGCAGCGGAATTGAACGGCACATCTTCGTCCATTCGCGCCGCGCGGCCTGTTCGAGCGCGGGATCATCGCGAAAGCGCTGCTGCAATTGCGCAAGCTGTTCATTCACATTGCGGTCGATCACTGGCTTAACTTCGTTCGGCACGTTCACGCGCATGCCGGAGATGGAAAGACTGGTGTCGTTGAGATTGACCTGAGCGGTCAGGCCCGGATCGATCCGCCAGTTTGGCAGCAGCGTCGGCCGCGATGTCATGCCGATCAGGCCGCGAATATCGGCATTGGCGTTCATTGCCTTGATGTTGATGTTGCCGAATTGCTTGGCGACATTGCCGCCGAGCAGGCTGCCCAGCGCATTGCCGAGCGCGTTCTGTGCATTGCCGGACAATGCACCCGAAAATTTCAGCGTGCCGTTCAGTGGCGTCGACATCGACAGGCCGTCCGGCGTGCCGGTGGCGGTGATTGGTCCGCGCTGCGCAGCCCAGGTGATGTCGGCGTCCTTGATGAGTTGCGGCAGCGGATTGTCGGCGCGGCCGGCGAAGTTGCGCGGCGCGGCGCGATCGGCGGCGTCGCGGATCGCGGTCAGCGCGATGGCAATCGGGGCAACGATCGTTGACGAGGATTGCACCGGCGGCAGCGGCGGCAATTCGACCAGCACGGGCATGGTGCCGGCGCTTTTTGGCGCAAACCAGTCCATCGCCTTTAACGCCACGGCAAAGGAGATCGCGAGCGCGGCAGCGCCGATCAGAAGAGGTTTAAGGCGCATGGTGACTCCCGGAACATTCGACGGAGCCTACAATCCGCCGCCAGCGGACGCCAGACGTGAAAATGGCACGGTTTCCCGTGCCATTTTGATGCCGTGTTTGAGGTCGTCAGCCACGACGGCCATTGTTGCTGTCGGCGCGACGTTCGCCAGCGAGCACCACGACCTTGGTGCCGACATTGACGCGGCTGTAAAGGTCGGCGACGTCGGTATTGGTCAGGCGGATGCAGCCGGACGAAACATTCTGGCCGATCGTCGACGGATCATTGGTGCCGTGGATGCGATAGATTGTGCCGCCGAGATACATCGCGCGGGCACCGAGCGGATTGCCGGGACCGCCGGCCATAAAGCGCGGCAGATAGGGCTGGCGGCGGATCATCTCGGCTGGCGGCGTCCAGCTCGGCCATTCGGCCTTCTTGCTAACGGTCTGCACGCCGGACCAGGTGAAACCATCGCGGCCGACGCCGATCCCGTAGCGGATCGCCTGACCATTGCCGAGCACGTAATAGAGATAGGTGTTGGCGGTATCGACGACGATCGTGCCGGGTGTTTCGCGAGTCGCAAAGCTGACCGTCTGGCGCTTGAAGCGCGAGGGCTGTTCGGCAGTGGTGCCTTCGTCGCTCGGCGCGTAAGCCTGTACCTGCGGCGGCAAAATTTGCGGCTCGATCTGCATCGGCGCGGGTAGCAGCATGAAGGGAAACAGCGAGGGCGGCGCTGCATTCGCCGTGGTCGCGAATAGGCCGAGCGCGAGACCGCCGAAAGCAGCTAAGGCGCGGCGGGCGGTGCACTTCGCAGTGATGTTGGATGTGATGCGGTTGAACATGGTCCGTCTCCGGTTGATCGCCTGTGATGCGCCGTTCCAGGAAGATGGCGGCGTCTCGTTGCAGCGATTGATAGGAGGCGGGCATTTCAGGAGATTTGCGTCGCGCGTCCAAAATGGTTTCGTCGCGCGAAAGATTTGTGTCGTCGCGCTTCATCGCCAACAAATGAAAACGCCTGCCGGCAGAACCGGCAGGCGTCGAACTGTAGGGTTGCTGGACTTAAATCATGCCCAGAACGATTGCGCCGACAAAAGCGATTGCGGCATACGCGGTGACAACACTTAAACGACTGGTGATGGTCATCAGACGTCTCCTGTTTTTCGCGCAGAACTAAGTGTGAAACTAGCAAACCGTTCCGTGCCGGAAAAGTCAGCATTGCTGCACTATGATCGTTGGATACCAACCATTGTCGTCGGTTGGCATGGTTAAAAATAAATGAATTCAACATGTTGAGTCATCGTTAAATAAATTAGTGGACTGTGCGCGCATGACGCGCGGAGTTCGTTTGTATCTCGTCGGCTCCTTTGTCCTCGTATCCCTCGCCGGATGCGGTCGCGGCCTGTTTCAGGGCGCCGACCGCGAACCGTGGCGGGCCGAGGCTGAAGTCGCTTGTCTGAAATCAGGGGCAGTCAAGGAGAATGCTGATCTGGTCCGGATCAGCCCGATCTCGGGTCCGGGGGCGTGCGGCGCGGAGTTTCCGCTGAAGGTTGCAGCACTCGGCGAGAGCAATGCGTCGCTCGGATTTGCGGATGATCTTCGACCGCCCGGAAGTGTCGGCAATGCCGGACCGCGCTGGAATGCCGCTCCGGTTCAGCGCAACAGCTATCCCGAAGTCGCCGTCCGACAGCCCGACTACAATGCCGGCGTCAGCGGGCCGATGTCGCTGTCCGCGCCGGGGACGGCCGCAAATGGCGAAGACGAAATCGCCGCTGAATTGGAGACTGCCCAGCCCTCAGCACAAGGCGGTTCGCCGATGCGCAACCCATATGCCCAGCCGGTCGAGCAGCCGTTGCCGCGTCTTGGCCCCGGACCTGCGACCGGTAATTCCGTCATGGCGTACGGACCGGTCGTCGTGAAACCGACCGCGACCTTGGCGTGCCCGATCGTTTCGGCGCTCGATCGCTGGTTGATCGAATCAATTCAGCCGGCGGCGATGCGTTGGTTCGGCAGCCGCGTCGCCGAGATCAAGCAGATCAGCGCCTATTCGTGCCGCGGCATGAACGGCAATTCGCGCGCGCATATTTCCGAGCATGCCTTCGGCAATGCGCTCGACATCGCGGCCTTCACGCTGGCCGATGGACGCAAGATCACCGTCAAGGACGGCTGGAAGGGAATGCAGGAAGAGCAGGGGTTCTTGCGCGAGGTTCAGGGGTCGGCCTGCGAGAACTTCAACACCGTGCTGGCACCCGGCTCGAACGTCTATCATTACGATCACATCCATGTGGACCTGATGCGCCGCACCAGCCGTCGCACGATCTGCAAGCCGATCGCTTTGACCGCCGATGAGATTGTCGCGCGTTACGCACCGAGCAATCGCGGTTACGCAAGCCGCGATCCGTCCGTGACCGGTTCGATCAACAAGGGCCGCAGCGCCTTGCGCCGCAACAGCACCGATGATGTGGATTACGGCAACGAGTGACGCACTAAATTTTATACGTCGCCAAAAACATCCGCACGCCGCTGTCGACAACACGCTGGATGTCGTCGGACGACGGCGCGGGCGCGGCTTGAAAGATATACGGCAGAAACAGCGTCGCCTTACAGGTTTCCATGAACTGGTTGGCCGCGAGGTTGCAATCGGGGATCGCCAACTCGCCGCTGGCGACCTTCGCTTCGAGATAGCTCCCCAGCCGTTTGATCGTCAGCATCAACACGTTTTCGTAAAACCGCCGCCCGACATCCGGCATGCGTTCGGCGATCGCCATGACAGTTCGCACCGCCGAGCCTCCGCCGGGCCGACACAGCACTTGAATATAGGCCTGACCGAATTGCCGAAGCGTCGTCTCGACACTGCCGTCGAGGTCGAAATCGAACGCAGCCTCGCCTTGTTCCAAAGTCTCCTGTTCGACGATTGCTTCGAACAACCCGATTTTGTCGGCAAAATAAACGTAGAGCGTGCCCTTGGAGACGCCGGCGGCGCGGGCGATCTCGCCCATGCTCGCACCATCGAAGCCGAGGTTCATGAAGACGCGCCGCGCGCCGTCTACGATCTGACGACGTTTGGCATTGTTGTCTTCACCAACGATTGAGAACGCAGAGGCGTTGTGCGGTGTCATAATGGGTTGGTCCGGGTCAGCAGGTCTGCAAAATCATACGCAAGGCCCGCAAAAGCATGTGTTTCTTGATGAGATGTATCTTGACCGAACCGTTCGGTCAATGATATTGACAACGTCAAGATAGATGGCCGGCTGGTCCGGTTTGTTTTATTGTCAGTCATTAGGAGGCCGTTATGGCCGGTTCACGCGATCAGGCTGCCCGTATCATGCGAACCGAGCCCGAGTCCGTGGAAACGCCGACCGCGTTGCGCGAGGCCACGCCGAAGGCCGTGGTCGCCGAGAAGCCTGCTGCGGCGGAAGCGCCTTTTGAAATTCCGACAGTGGCAGCCAAAGCGAAGCCCGCCGCGCCGGCGAAATCCGGCAAGCGTCGATTGATCTTCATTGGCGTCGGTGCCCTTGTGGCAATTGCCGCTGCTGCTTACGGCGTGAATTATTATCTGGTCGGCCGCTACATGGTCTCGACCGACGACGCCTATGTCCGTGCCAACAATTCGACGCTCGGCGCGCGCGTCGCCGGCCATATCGCCGCGATTCTGCCCGGTGACAATACCAATGTAAAAGCCGGCGATGTTGTGTTCCGCATCGACGACGGTGACTATAAGATCGCGCTCGACGCTGCACGCGCCAAAGGTGCGACGCAGCAGGCGACCATTGAGCGCATCGGCCGTCAGGTGATCGCGATGCAGAGCGCGGTCGAGCAAGCACAGGCGCAATTGACGTCGGCCGAGGCCGCCTCGACACGCTCGCAACTCGATTTCGACCGTCAGCAGGCGTTGAGCACCAAAGGCTTCGCGTCGCGCGCGGTGTTTGAAGGATCGCAGGCTGGCCGCGATCAGGGCGCTGCGTCAGTGCTTTCGGCAAGGGCGGCGCTCGACGCCGCAAAGGACAATGTCGAAGTCACCAAGGCGCAGCAGAATGAGGCCCGCGCGCAGTTGCTTGAATTGCAAAGCGCGCTCGCCAAGGCAGAGCGCGATCTCGCATTCACCGACGTGCGCGCGCCGGTCGATGGCGTGTTCTCGAACCGTATCGTCAATACCGGCGATTATATCTCTCCCGGCCAGCGCCTCGGCAATGTCGTGCCGCTCAATGATGTCTTCATCGATGCGAATTTCAAGGAGACGCAACTTGCGCGGCTGAAGCCCGGCCAGCCCGTCAAAATCTCGGTCGATGCCTATAGCGACAAGACGATCCAGGGCTCGGTCGATAGTCTGTCGCCTGCCGCAGGCGCGGTGTTCACGCTGCTGCCGCCGGATAACGCGACCGGCAACTTTACCAAGATTGTGCAGCGCGTGCCGGTGCGTATACGTGTGCCCGCCGATGTCGCCAAAGAGAACAATATTCGCGCCGGCATGTCGGTCTATGTGACCATCGATACGAAGAACGACGCGGCGAAGTAAGCGTTACCCTGACGGGCCGCCTCTTCGGCGGCCCGCAAAGGGCGACGGCGAGTGTAACCGCGAGAATTCGCAAAAAGGACGTGCATGTCCGACACCACAGCAAACGCTATTCCCTCAAGCGCGCCCGCCAGCGAAACGATCTCGCCGCGGCGGCTGATTGCGTTTCTCATCATGGTGTTCGGCATGTTCATGTCGATCCTCGACATTCAAATCGTGTCGGCCTCGCTGTCTGAAATTCAGGCGGGTCTATCGGCCTCATCGAATGAAGTGTCTTGGGTTCAGACGGCTTATCTGATCGCGGAAGTGATCGCCATTCCACTGTCCGGCTTTCTGTCGCGCGCGCTTGGCACGCGATATCTGTTCGCGATCTCGGCGGCCGGCTTTACCTTCGCGAGCCTGATGTGCGGTCTGACCTCGTCGATCACGCAAATGATCATCTGGCGCGCCATCCAAGGGTTTCTCGGTGCCGGCATGATCCCGACCGTGTTCGCCTCGGCCTACACAGTGTTTCCGCGCAGCAAATTTCACATCGTTGGCCCGATCATCGGTCTCGTCGCGACGCTTGCACCGACCATTGGCCCGACCGTCGGCGGCTACATCACCGATGCTCTGTCATGGCACTGGTTGTTCTTCATCAACGTCGTGCCTGGCATCGCCATTGTCATCGGCGTGTTGACACTGGTCGATTTCGACAAGCCGCAATTCGATTTGCTCGATCATTTTGATTGGCTCGGCCTTGGTTCAATGGCGGCATTTCTCGGCTCGCTCGAATATGTGCTGGAAGAGGGCCCGCGCAACGACTGGTTTCAGGATGAGTCGATCTCATTCTTTGCCGTCATCTGCGTGGCTGCAGCCGTGATATTTTTCTGGCGCGTGCTGACGGCAAAGGAACCGATCGTCGATATTCGGGCATTCACGAATCGCAATTTCGCGCTGGGCTCGCTGTTTTCGTTTTGCGTCGGTATCGGCCTTTACGGCCTGACCTATATGTATCCGCGCTATCTCGCCGAAATACGCGGCTACAGCGCGTTGCAAATCGGCGAAACGATGTTCGTCTCTGGCGTCGCCATGTTCATGACGGCACCGATTGTCGGCAAGTTGATGCTCAAGCTCGATATGCGCTTCCTGATCGCGATTGGCCTCGTGTTGTTCGCGACCGGCACCTGGCTGATGACCGGAATCACCCGCGATTATGATTTTTATGAATTGCTGCTACCGCAGATTTTGCGCGGCATGGGCATGATGCTGGCGATGGTGCCGGTCAATAACATCGCGCTTGGCACGCTGGCACCGGCTCTCGTCAAGAACGCTTCGGGCCTGTTCAACCTGACGCGAAACCTCGGCGGCGCTGTCGGCTTGGCGCTCATCAATACGATACTTGATCATCGTACTGATTTTCACATCTCGCGGTTGCACGACAAGGTGACGTGGGGCAATGCCATGGCGGTCGAGACGCTGAACAATTTCACGCAGAAATTTCACGGCCTGGGCGATGCGTCGTTGATGGCGATGAAGCAGTTACAGCAACTCGTGCATCGCCAGGCGATCGTCATGGGCTTCGGCGATGCGTTTTATCTGCTGACGTTCTTTTATCTCGGTCTGAGCCTGATGGTGTTCATGGTCGCCAAGCCGGCCAATCCCGCCGCCGGCGGCGGCGGGCACTAGAGCCCATCCGCCGAACTGGCGAAGGAGCCGGCGTGTTCGCGCCAGCTCCTTCGTTGAAGTCGTATCCTGAATTAACGTCAGCCGGCCTGTAAGCCGGGTTTTGTGGGGCACCGCTCGCTTGCGCGAACGATACGTGACGGCCATTCATCTGGGACCATGCTTGCGCATGGCCTCAAGCAACCTACCCGGACGGTCGAGCCCAACATGGCCCTGCGGCGTTATCGCTTGCGCGAACGGCCCGCGTTGCCGTCCCTATTCGGTTTTGCTCCCGGTGTGGTTTGCTATGCCGTCCCCGTTGCCGGCGACGCGGTGCGCTCTTACCGCACCTTTTCACCCTTACCTCGTCCGAAGACGTGGCGGTTCGTTCTCTGTGGCACTGTCCCTGGGGTTGCCCCCGCCGGTCATTATCCGGCACCGTATGTCGATGGAGCCCGGACTTTCCTCCCCCGCAGCCTTTCGACTATAGCGGGAGCGGCCGTCCGGCCGACTGACGCGGCAAGCCATGACGGCTCACCCCTGTGATGTCAACGCGTGCTGCTCGGCGAGTGCACGTATCAGGGCCTGCAGGGTCGTCAGCGTCGAATGATCGGCGATGCCGTCGACGCGCGCGGGCCGGAAATGGCGCTGGAACGCCGTCACCACCGCCATCGTCGCGGTGTCGTAATCGCCGCTCGCCGTGATGCCGTAGCCGTAGCTTGCCAGCCCCTCTTGCAAAGCAAGCACGGCGTCACTGGTCGAGCCGAGCTTCATGGTCTCGCCAGCTTTGATCGGTGCGGGCGGCACCCAGACACCGACACCGGAATGCGCAAGCGACTGCCACGGGAATTTTTCGCCGGGATCCTGCTTGCGGCTAGGCGCGACGTCGGAATGGCCGAGCACGCGATACGACGGCAGGCTGTGCCGCAGCATGATCCCGCGACACAGCGCGATCACGGCCGCGATCTGGCGCAGCGGATAGTCCGGATAGCCCCAATCATGGCCGCGATTGATGATCTCGATGCCGATCGAGCAAGAATTGATGTCGGTCTCGCCGGCCCAAAATGCTAGTCCGGCGTGCCAAGCGCGCTTGGCTTCCGGCACGCATTGCACGATGCGGCCGTCCTCCAGCACGATGTAATGCGCGGAGACGTCCGTGCCCTCTGTCGTCAGGCGCGTCAACGCGCCCTCGACATCCGGCATCCCCGTATAGTGCAGCACGATCATGTCGGGCATCCGGCCGTCATTCCGCTCGCCGAAATTCGGCGACGGCATGACGTCAGAGACGACGGAGGAATCCGGCACGAACAGTTCCGCGCTTGTGCCGCCCTTGGGCAAGGGCAGCGCACGCTTGCGTTTTGAATCGGAATCGGGCGCGAACGGACCTGGCAGCATGAGCGATGAACCACCGAAAAAGGCGAGTCGGGGCTCGCGAGTTCGTTACTATTTCGGGTGAAGCCGTCATGCGCAACCGCATTGGCGGTATTTTCGTCGTCTGTGTGCCATCGGCACCACCGCGTTCGGACATTCTTAACGGCTTCGTCAACGATTTCTTAACGCTAACTGCCGTTACTAAGAGGTGAAGAGCCGGCCCGGCGGGGACGGACAAGGTTCAAAAACGCAACTGGTATGGCCGTCCCTCTCAACCGATGCGGTATACCGGCCTTGCGCGTGTCACACGCGGGGTCGTGCACGGCTGGTGCGACGGTCCTGCATCCGGTCCGCGACACATTGAGGCGATCGAAGCGGAATGGGCCGGGCGCTCGACATTTTCAACCTTTTCAAACCGCGCACCGCCGCCTCGCAGGCCTTGTCGTGAGCATGGACGCGCCGCGCCACATCCCGGTGCTTGGCCGCGACGCTGTAGACGCGCTCATGCCGCGCGACGGCGGTGTTTATGTCGATGCAACCTTCGGGGCCGGTGGGTATTCGCGGCTGTTGCTCGCCATGCCCGGCACGCGAGTGATCGGGATCGACCGAGACCAGACCGCGATTACCGGCGGATTCGATCTTGTCGAACAGTCCGGCGGCCGCCTAACGTTGGTCGAGGATCGCTTCTCCAATCTCGCGGATGTCATCGCCGCGCAGGGCTTTACAGCGGTCGATGGCATCGTTTTGGATGTCGGCGTCTCGTCGATGCAGATCGATCAGGCTGAACGCGGCTTTTCGTTTCGCTTCGACGGCCCGCTCGACATGCGCATGAGCAGGGACGGACCGAACGCGGCAGATCTGGTCGCGCGCGCCTCCGAAGCGGACCTCGCCAACATCATCTATATCTTTGGCGAAGAGCGGCATTCCCGTGCCGTCGCCCGCGCCATCGTGGCCGCGCGTAAAGAGTCACCGATCACCACGACCAAGGCACTCGCAGAAATCATCTCCAAGGTCGTTTGGGCCAAGCCCGGCGAAATCAATCCCGCCACGCGGACGTTTCAGGCGTTGCGTATTTTCGTCAACGAAGAACTCGACGAGTTGCATCTTGCACTTGCCGCCGCCGAGCGTGTGCTGAAGCCCGGCGGCCGCCTTGCCGTCGTGTCATTTCATTCGCTGGAAGACCGCATCGTCAAGAATTTTCTCGGCGAACGCAGCAAAGCTGGCGGCGGATCGCGGCATCTGCCGCAGGTCGCGCCGATCGCACCGAGCTTCGTCGCCGTGACCAAGCGTCCGATCGTCGCCGGCGCTGATGAGGTCGCCGCCAATCCGCGCGCGCGGTCCGCGAAGCTGCGTGTTGCCGAGCGTACCGATGCGCCCGCATTTGCGGAGGCCGAATTGCCGGCATGGCCATCGCTCGCCACTGTGATGAAAGGTGGCTGACATGCGTCTCATTCATCTTCTCGTTATCGGCGTTCTCGTATTCGCAGCGGCTTATGTCTATCGCATCAAAATGGAATCGACGACGCGCACCGAGCGCGTCTTGCGTTTGCAGACTGAGGCCCGCGAGCAGCGCGACGCGATCGCCACGTTGCGCGCGGAATGGGCCAAGCTCGATGCGCCGATGCGCTTGCAGGGGCTTGCCGAACGGCATCTGGCGCTGAAGCCGATCGCCGCTGTCCAGTTCGATAATCTCAAAAACTTGCCAGAGCGTCCGGCGAATTTTGCCAAGCCCGGCGATCCCGATCCGATTGGATCGATGATCGAGATCATCGATCCCGATATCATCACCGGGTCGCTGCCGGCACCGCCGCCGATGGCGGGTGAGCAGAAGGGCGCGGAGGACGAGCGATGACTCAAGCCCTGACGCCATATCCGACCGCACAGCCCCACAAGAAAGAGCCTCTCAAAAAAGAGCCTTGGCGCCAACGTCTGGTTCGTAGCCTGCTTTACGGACGCAACGTCGATCGC